>JAKFVH010000013.1 GCA_021732285.1 Reyranella sp.
GGCCTTTGTCACGAGGCTTCAACGACACCAGTTGCTCAGTATCGCCGCTCGTCAGCTTCCGGTCAGATCGACCTTTCTCCGGGTGGCTCCTTCCTCCACTGGTGATACGCGCCTTCGTGGCGCACCGGGACGCGCGCGGTCCAGAAGACTATGCCCCCGTCATCCGCTTGCGATCGCGCATCGCGCGCTCGCATTCGGCCAGGCTGGTGAACGGCCCCAGCACGACCTTGCCGGCGTCATTGACGGCATACCAGCCGGGCTCGGTGACGTTGTAGTCGCCGACGTCCTCGCTGTGGAGATCGATGGCGCTCAGGTCCTTGGGGCTCGCCATCCGGCCAGCATACAATTGTCGCGTCGCCGACGCACTGCTAGACAGAAGACGTCGCGAGCAGGAGGGATGAATGCTCAAGCGCGGGTTGTCATGGCTTGCAGTCCTGGCGTGCATGCACGCCGTCGGCGTCACGGCGCAGGATCGTGGGACCCTCGGGCCCCTGCTGCCGTCGGGCGACACACCGCAGAAGTCGCCGGTCCTCGAGCGCTACGACCTCGACGAATTGACCGCCAATCCGTCCGGCAACGCCCAGCTCGGCGCGACGCTCGATGTCGTCAACCGGCCCGAGGCTGAGCTGCGGCTGCGCGGCGCCAGGGAGATCGAGCTCTTCCGCACGCTGGCGCCGGCGGTGGCCTTGATCGTGACCGACACCGGTTCGGGATCGGGCTCGCTGATCGCCACGAAGTCGGTCGTCGCCAACAACCGGCCCGGCATGCTGCTGACCAACTGGCATGTCGTCGGCGATGCGACCGAGGTCACGGTGGTCTTCAAGCCGCAGAAGGACGGCGAGAAGCTCACGGAGGCGCACGGCGTCGCAGGCCGCGTGCGCAAGGTCGACCCGGCGCGCGACCTCGCATTGGTCGAAGTGGCCAACGTTCCGGCGCACGTCGCCGTCATTCCCTTCGGCAAGATGAGCGACGTCCAGGTCGGCGCCGACGTCCATGCGATCGGCCATCCCCGCGAGCAGACCTGGACCTATACCAAGGGCCTGATCAGCCAGATCCGCCCCGACTACGAATGGGGCGATGCGACGGCCAGGCACAAGGCCGACGTCATCCAGACCCAGACGCCGATCAATCCCGGCAATTCGGGCGGCCCCCTGATCGACGAGGGCGGCAAGCTGATCGGCGTCAATTCCTTCAAGCTGCCCGGCGAGGCGCTGAACTTCGCGGTCTCGGTCAGTGAGGTCGAGAAGTTTCTGGCAGCCGCCCAGGGCGGCGCCTATGAGCCCAAGGTGACCAGCGCGGCGACCAAGCCCTGCAAGCCCAAGGTCATGTTCGAGGGCCGCAGCAAGGACGGCAAGGCCTTCATCCGCAACCTCGATATGGACTGCAGCGGCAAGGTCAATGCCGGCCTGGTGGTCCCGGATGACAAGTCCCAGCCCATCGAATTCCGGGTCGACAAGAACGGCGACGGCAAGCCCGACGTCTGGATCCTCGACGAGGACCGCGACGGCCGGTGGGACATCTCCTTCTGGGACACCGACTTCGACGGCAAGCCCGACCTGGTCGGCTTTCATCCCGACGGCGAGCTGAAGCCGACGCGGTTCGAGAAGTACAAGGCGAAGAACTAAATCCCTCCCCGGCTTCGCCGGGGAGGTGTCGGCGTCATACGCCGACGGAGGGGTCATGAGCATCATCGTTGGCCCATGACCCCTCCGTCCGCTTCGCGGACACCTCCCCACGCAAAGCGTGGGGAGGAAGACTAGCGCCGCGTCCAGCTTTCGGGATTGGCCGCACCGGGCGGCACCTCGCCTTTCACCAGCGCCTCGACCTGGCGCACCGTGTCGAAGGCTTGGCTTTCGCTGGCCGGCGGCGTGAGGCCGCCGATGTGCGGCGTGGCAATGACATTGGGCAGGCGGGCGAGCTCGGGTGACGGCATCTGGTCGGGCGCGCGGCCGACATCCATCGCGGCGCCGGCGATGCGACCCTCGGTAAGGACTTTCGCAAGAGCCGCCTCGTCGACAAGGTTGCCGCGCGACATGTTGATGAAAAAGGCATCGGGCTTCATGCGCGCGAAGGCGGCCGCGTCCAAAAGGTTCTCGGTCTCCTCGTTGGCGATGGCGAGGCAGATCACGTAGTCGGCCTGGCCCAAAAGCGCCTCCAGCGGCAGCTTGAGGAAGCGCCGGTCGTCGACCTGGGCGTAGGGGTCGGACACCAGCACCTTCATGCCGAGTGTCGCCAGCATGGGCGCCAGCGCCCGGGAAATCCGGCCGTAGCCGATGATGCCCACAGTGCTGCCACCGAGCTGGCGGCCGACCTTGATCTCGGGCATGCGGCCGGCGTGGTAGTCGGCGACGGCGCGCGAGACGCCGCGCGAGAGGTCGACCAGCAGGCCGAGCGTCAGCTCGACCACCGACTGAACGAACCCCGCCTCGGCATGCGTGACCAACACACCCGCCTGCGAGGCGGCGTCGACGTCGATGTTGCGGATGTCGATGGCGCTCCTCATCACCACCCTGAGCCCCGGCAGGCCGGCGAAGACCTCGGCGGGCACCGGCGTGGTGCGGTCGGCGATGATGAAATCGGCCCCGCGGGCCATGGCGATCACGCCCGCTGCATCGAGCGGCGCCTCGCCCTCATGCAGGGTGACCTCGACAAGCTCCTGCAGGCGCGCCAAGGCCCGCGCGCCGTAATACTGGCGCCGCGCCTGCGGCACATGGGTGAGCAGAAGCTTCATTCTGGCTGACTCCCTGATCGGCAGGTAATCTAGCGGATCGGGAGGAAAACACGATGAGCGTCGCCAGGAAGAAGCAACCCGCAGAGCTGCGCAGCGCGCGCTGGTTCGCGCCCGACGACCTGCGCGCCTTCGGCCATCGCTCGCGCGCCATGCAGATGGGCTACGCCCCGGAGGACTGGGTCGGCCGGCCGGTGATCGCCATCCTCAACACCTGGTCGGAAGCCCAGCCCTGCCACATGCACTTCAAGAGCCGCGTCGACGACGTGAAGCGCGGCATCCTGCAGGCCGGCGGCTTCCCCATGGAACTGCCGGCGCTGTCGCTGTCGGAAAGCTTTTTGAAGCCCACGACCATGCTCTACCGCAACCTCTTGGCCATGGACGCCGAGGAGCTTTTGCGTGGGCATCCCGTCGACGGCGTCGTGCTGATGGGCGGCTGCGACAAGACCACGCCTGCCCTGATGCTGGGCGCCATCAGCATGGACATCCCCGCGATCTACCTGCCGGCCGGCCCGATGCTGCGCGGCAACTGGAAGGGCAAGGTTTTAGGCTCGGGCTCCGACGCCTGGAAATACTGGGACGAGCGGCGCGCCGGCAAGATCTCGGACGACGACTGGGTCGACGTCGAAGCCGGAATCGCGCGCAGCTACGGCACCTGCATGACCATGGGCACGGCTGCCACCATGATGGCGATGGCCGAGACGCTCGGCATGTCGCTGCCCGGCGCCTCGTCGATCCCGGCGGCCGACGCCAACCACATCCGCATGGCGTCCGAGAGCGGCCGGCGTATCGTCGACATGGTGTGGGAGGATCTCAAGCCGGCGAAGATTCTCAGCCACGAGGCGTTTCTCAACGCCATCACCGTCGCCATGGCGGTCGGCTGCTCGACCAACGCCATCATCCATTTGATCGCCATGGCCCGCCGCGCCGGCCAGGACATCGGACTCGACGACTTCGAGCGCGCCAGCCGCAAGGTGCCGGTGATCGCCAACATCCGTCCCAGCGGCGACAAATACCTGATGGAGGACTTCTTCTACGCCGGCGGCCTGCCCGGCCTTCTGAACGAGATCAAGGACCACCTGCATCTCGACGCCATGACCGTCACCGGCCGGACGCTGGGCGAGAACGTGAAGGGTGCCGAGATCTACAACGACGACGTCATCCGCCCCGTCAGCAACCCGATCTACAAGGAAGGCGCGCTCGCAGTGCTGAAGGGCAACCTCGCGCCCGATGGCTGCGTGATCAAGCCGTCGGCCTGCGCCCCCAAGTTCCTGAAGCACACCGGGCCGGCGCTGGTGTTCGACGACTATCCGTCGATGAAGGCCGCGATCGACCGTGACGATCTCGACGTCACCGAGGACACCGTGCTGATCCTGCGCAATGCCGGGCCGCAGGGCGGGCCGGGCATGCCGGAATGGGGCATGCTGCCGATCCCCAGCAAGCTCGTGAAGCAGGGCGTGCGCGATATGGTGCGGCTCTCCGACAGCCGCATGAGCGGCACCAGCTACGGCGCCTGCATCCTGCACGTCTCGCCGGAATCCTACATTGGCGGACCGCTCGCCCTGGTGCGCACCGGCGACATGATCTCGCTCGACGTCGACAAGCGCACCATCAACATGAACGTGTCCGACGAGGAGCTGGCTCGCCGGCGCGCGGCGTGGAAGAAGCCCGAGCCGCGCTACGAGCGCGGCTACGGCTGGATGTTCACCCGCCACATCAAGCAGGCCAACGAAGGCTGCGACTTCGACTTCCTCGAGACCGGCTTCGGCGCGCCCGTCGCCGAACCGTCGATCTACTAGGCGTTCATGCTGCCTGACCTGATCGAAGTCAGCCCGCCGCCTCGCCAGAAGGAGTCGAAGGTCGTGTTGCCGGGCTCCAAGAGCCTGACCAACCGCGCCCTGATCCTCGCTGCGCTGGCCAGCAAGCCCGTGACCCTACGCGGTGCGCTGTGGAGCGAGGATACGCAGGCGATGGTGGAATGCCTGAAACGGTTGGGCTTCCCCGTCGAGGTGGCGGACGATCCGGCGGAGCCCGCCAACCGCACGCTCGAGGTCGAGGGCGCCGGCGGGAGAATTCTCAATGCCGGCACACCGGACCAGCCCCTGGAGCTCTTCGTCGAGAATGCCGGCACGGCCGCACGCTTCCTGCCGCCGATGCTGTGCCTGGGCCACGGCAGCTATCGCGTGAGCGGCATCGAGCGCATGCACCAGCGGCCGCAGGCGGCGCTGGTTCAGGCCCTGCGCCAGCTCGGCTATCGCATCGACACGCCCAACGACCGGCTGCCCGCCGTCATCCACGGCACAGGGCCGCGCCCGGGGGCGGCCTGCAGCGTCAGCGTCGAGGAGAGCTCGCAGTTCGCGTCGGCCCTGCTGCTTTCGGCCGGCATCGGCGGCTGGCAGGTGACCGTCACCGGCGGCAACGAGGACGAGCTGCCCTACGTCGACATGACGCGCCGGCTGGTGAAGGACTTCCCCTGGAACGGCGGCACCTACGACATCGAGGCCGATGCCTCGGGCGCGAGCTACTTCTGGGGCGCCGACTGGCTGCTGCGCGAGGGCGGCAGCCGCGTCACGGTCGTGCCGACGCCCACAAGCGGCATGCAGGCCGACCAGAAATTCCTCGACTTGATCGCCCAGGGCACGTGGCGTCCGACCTACTCACGCCAGACCGACCTCGCCGACAGCATCATGACGGCGATCGTGCTGGCGCCCTTCGCGCCTGGAATCACGCGCTTCACCGAGCTCGGCCGGCTGCGCGTGCAGGAATGCGAGCGGGTGAAAGCGCTGCGCACCGAACTCTCCAAGTGCGGCGCTCGTGTCGAGGAAAGCGGCGACACGCTCACGATCCACCCCGGCCCTCTGCACGGCGCCGAGATCGAGACCTACAACGACCATCGCGTCGCCATGTGCTTCGGCATGCTGGGCTTGCGCGTCCCGGGCATGCGCCTCAGCAATCCCGCCTGCGTGCGCAAGACCTTCCCCAATTTCTTCGCCAAGCTCGCTGAGCTTGGCACCGTCATCGAGGATGCAGACGGCAAACTGCTGAGCGGCGAGGAGCTGCTGGCCTAAGGAGATGTCATGAACTCGCTCGACAAGCTCAAGACGGTCAGCACCGCCACGGCGGCGACCGCGCTGTTCAAGCGCGGCTTCCGCACCCAGTGCATCCAGAACGTCCATCCGCTGTCGCCCGACCAGCCGGTGCTGGTCGGCCCCGCCTTCACCTTGCGCTACATCCCGGCGCGCGAGGACCTGAACAAGCTCGACGTGTTCCGCGACCGCAGCCATCCGCAGCGCAAGGCGGTCGAGGACTGCCCGCCCGGCGCCGTCATGGTCATGGACAGCCGCAAGGACGCACGCGCCGCCTCGGCCGGCGCGATCCTGGTGACGCGGATGATGAAGCGCGGCGTGGCGGGTGTGGTGACCGACGGCGGCTTCCGCGATTCGACGGAGATCGCCGCACTCGGCATCCCCGCCTACCACCAGCGCCCCAGCGCGCCCACGAACCTGACCTTGCACCAGGCGATCGACATCAACGTGCCGATCGGCTGCGGCGACGCGCCGGTCTTCCCCGGCGACATCATCCTGGGCGACCAGGACGGCATCATCGTCATCCCCGCCAACCTGTTGGACGAGATTGCCGACGAGACCTTCGAGATGACGGCCTACGAGGATTTCGTCACCGAGCAAGTGCGCGCCGGCCGCGGCATCTTCGGCCTCTATCCCGCAACCGACCCACAGTCGCTCGTCGATTTCGCGGCGTGGCGGAAGGCCAACGGGCGTTGATGGGTGCCGATCCCCAGCCTATTCGGCGGAACGATGGCTAAGTGCTTCAAGCGCGCGGAGCCATTGGTTGAAATGCGGGCACTTCTCTCGGAGAGCGGGCAAGCCAATCTTACTTGCCACCACGGGACCTGCACTTGCCTTCCGGAATTCGTACTCTGGGATCCTTTTGATTATGCGCTTTGACGGAGCGCTGTCGGGCTCCTGATCGATAAGTTCCGGACCCGAGAAGTGCTCTACATCTCTGATCAGGGTATCAATGGCTCTGTCATGCTCAAGAAATTCCAGCCCTAGTTTCTGCGGATCGCTCAAGATCAGCGCCTCGAATTCATGTAGTTGGATATACGGAACGAAGTGGCGACAACCTTGCTCTGAAATCCTTTCAAAGAACGCTTTCTCCAGTCTCTCCACCCGCTCGTATGGATCGTCTAGTCGCATTGCCTCCGAATATCCGGGAAAATCGCTTGGAAGAGCGTAGAGATCAAACATTGTGGTGAACCAGCAACTAGAGCTACGTTCCTGTTTCCACCACCTGAGCAAATGTCGTTCTATTTGGCTGAAGCTGTCGATACCGCCCTTAAAACGTCTCTCGGTCGCCTTGCGTCTATTCTCTACGAGTTGAATAGCTCCGAATACATTTTGAAGAGCAAGATGCGGGACGATAGTACGATTGGCGAAAGCTTCTTCTGTTTGCCCCTCGACCACCGCACACAGGCGAATCATATGGCAGCTTCTTTCGGGCGACCTCCAAGAACATTCTTGTTCCACAACTCTCCCAACGAATACTCTTCAAGCCACTCCTTCAGCGGCTCAGTCTGCAATCGGCGAAACGTGGAAGAACGCCCTTCACGTTCGACAACAACAACGTCCTGAGGTTCGAATTCCTCCAATAGTGAGGCAGATTGTGTTGCGACAATTATCTGCCGTTCAAGCGCGAGCGACTTCAGTAGTCCAGAAATGATCTTGAGGGCATAAGGATGTAGCCCAAGCTCGGGCTCATCCAAGACTACGAGAGAAGGCAGAGCCTCAACCGGCTGCAAAAGCAGAGTTACAAGCGACAGAGTTCGAAGCATGCCATCGGAAGCTTGATGGGCTCCAAAATCGTTGTCGCTCCCTTTCTCTCTCCATCGCAAGTATATCTTTCCAAACTCCGGTTCGAGAACGAAGTCTGAAAAGAAAGGCAGTATCTGTCGGATCGTTTCAACGATCCGCTGATAGTATTTTGGCTGCGTCTCACGCAGTCGAAGGAGTACAGGACCTAAGTTCGCCGCGTCTTCCTTCAGCATTAAATTGTCTGAGACGTCCCAGTATGTCTTTATGCGAGCAGTCAAGGACGTGTTGTGAAACTGATAAACAACATAGCGCCGAAGCAGATTGAGTATGACTCGAGCGGTATTGTCTGTAGCCGCTCTACCTATGAGCTGAGCCTCTGGATGACCTCCCGCGAACATCTTCCAAGGAGCCTGAGTCGTGTACCGAGAGTTGCTGAATCGGCAACGCTCGTCAGCAAAGATGAGTGTATCCGGCGCGGCGTAGAATAGACGGAACGCGTATTCGTTCGTACCGCTGCTAGTGACAAATTTGAGATGCGCCTCAATCTCTCGGGTCTTGGTCGGCCCATCATGAAGTAGCGAACTGGCACGGCCGTTCTGCTGGATAAATGTCTGCAGATTTCCGGCACCGGGAAGCATGAAACAAAGCATTCGGAAGAACGCGATCAGGTTGGATTTTCCCGAACCATTCGCACCAATCATGATGTTCAGCCGCTCGAACTGGAAGTCGTCGAGACGGGAAATGGACTTGAATCCACTCAGTGTCAGGGAAGCCAGCCGGTTTTCGTTCATCTCGGCGGAGCTACTCCATTTCAGCTATTTCACTTGCACGCCGCAATCATAGCGAATGGGGTCAGTCAGTACCACCGCCTTGCTGACCGTCGGAGCTCTACTAAGAGTAATCAAGACAGACAAAAGTCGTCTTGCACTTGGTACGTTAGGCTTTCATCACCGTCGCCTCGCCCAGCAGCGACACGTGCGCCGCCACGATGCGCCAACCTTCCGGCGTGCGCATCCAGGTGTGGCTCTGGCGGCCGGTCCTGTTGCCGCCGTGGCGGCGGAACTCGCAGTTGGCGGTGCCGAAGTCGCGGCCGTAGGTGACGATCCAGACCTTCAGCAGGTCGCGGTTCAGCACGAAGCCGGGATCGCGGCCGGCGCGGAAGGCGGCGATCTGGTCGTAGCCGTAGAGCTGCTCGCCGACGCCGTAGCGCAGGGTGTGCGGGCTCTTCCAGAAGAGCTCGTCGAGGACCGTGACGTCGTTGCTGTTCAGCGCCTTCTCGTAGCGATTGAAGGCTGCCGTCACCTCGGCGACGACCTCGGGGATGTTTATTTCCATTTTTGCTCCTTCCAATTGCCGTCATCCCGACCGGAGCCGAGCGTAGCGAGGCGTGGTGGAGGGACCTTTTTTGGCTGCGCCAGACGACAAAATAGGTCCCTCGACTACGCCGCCCTTCGGGCGGCTTTGCTCGGGATGACGGTTATGCGGCCGGCGCACGCACGACACCCGCCTTTTCGAGATGGCGCGCGACGCGCAGCGCGGCGGCCTCGTTGTAGTGGTTGGCGATGACTTGTACGCCGATCGGCAGGCCGCCCGACTTGTGCAAGGGCACGGCCACGACCGGCAGGCCGATGAAGGAGATCGGCTGGGTGAACAGGCCGAGATTGGCGCGCACCGGCAGGTCGACGCCGCCCAGCTTCATCATCACCTGGCCGAGCTTGGGCGCGGTGCAGGGCGTCGCCGGGGCGAGGATGATGTCGACCTCCTCGAACAGCTTCTGCACCGCCGCGCGATAGTGCCGGCGGAAGCGCTGCGCCTTGACGTACCACGAGCCCGGCAACAGCGCGCCCGCCATCAGGCGCTCGCGCGTGTCGGGATCGAAGTCCTGCGGCCGCGTGCGCAGGCGCGGCAGGTGCAGCTGGCCGCCCTCGATGGCGGTGATGACGTAGGCGGCCGAGCGCGCCACGCCGGCCTGCGGGATCACGATGGTCTTCGTGGCATTCAGCGCCTTGGCGACGGTGGCCACCGCCTCGAACGCCTCGGGCTCGCCGCCCCTGGCGAAGTAGTCGCCGGCAACGGCGATGCGCAGGCCGCCGATGCCCTCGTTCAGTAACGGCGCGGTCGGATCAGCCGGCCGGTCGGTGCAGACCGGGTCGTCGGGATCCCAGCCCTGCATGGCGTCGAACGACAGCGCGAGATCCTCGACCGAGCGGGCGATTGGCCCGAGATGGTCGAAGGCATCGACGAAGGGAAAAGAGCCGGCGCGGCTCAGCCGGCCGTAGGTCGGTTTTAGCCCGAACAGGCCGCACAGCGAGGACGGCACGCGGATCGAGCCGTTGGTGTCGGAGCCGAGCGACAAGGGCACCTCGCCCGCCGCCACCGACGCGCCCGAACCGCCAGACGAGCCGCCGGTCATGCGCGTCGTGTCGTGCGGATTGCAGCTCGGCCCGTAATGGGCGTTCTCGCCGGTGAAGTCATAGGCGTACTCACCCATGTTGAGGCCGCCCACGAGGATCGCGCCGGCGGCCTCGAGCTTGCGCACCAGCGAGCCGTCGCGCGCGGCTTTGGGGCCGTCGACGTTGATCTTCGACCCGGCGCGCGTCGGCAGGCCTTTTATGTCGAACAGGTTTTTCACCGCGAAGGGCACGCCGGCCAGCGGGCCGCGATGGGTGCCGGCGTCGATCTCGGCGGCCCGCTTGCGGGCCCGCTCGGCTAAAACGTCGGTGAAGGCGTTGACGGTGGGCTCGCTGGTCTCGATGCGGGTCAGCGTCGCCTCGATCACGGCGGCGGCCTTGACCTTGCCGCTGATCACGGCACGGGCGATGTCGGTCGCGGTCGCCTGCTTGGAGAGCGGATCGGTCATGGCCGGAACACCGGCGCGGAGGTCAGCTCGTCGTCGACTTCGACCTCGAGCAAGGGCTTGGCGATCAGCATCGAGCGCTCGTAGTTCACGATGACGTTGGCGCGGTACTGCGGCGCGATCGGCAGGCCGATCGCCTTGGCGGCTTCGTCGACCAGCGTGCCGACATCGGGCTTTTCGTCAGCCACGGTCTCTCTCCCTCTTCAAGCGAAGTGACAGGCAGCCTGCCGCGCCGGGGCGACGGTGCGCAAGACCGGCATTTCGGCCGAGCAGCGCGGCTCGCCCCGCGGACAGCGGCCGTAGAAGCGGCACACCGTCGGATCGGGATCGATCGGGCTGCGCGGCTCGCCGCCAAGACGCAGGCGGCCGACGCGCTTGTCGGGATCGGCCTGCGGGATGGCTGAGATGAGTGCGCGTGTGTAGGGGTGTTTGGGATCGGCGAACAGCTCGGCGGCCGGGCCGGATTCGACGATCTTGCCGAGATACATCACCAGCACGCGATCGCACAGCAGGCGCACGACGTTGAGGTCGTGACTGACGAACAGATAGCTCATGCCGAGCTCGTGCTTGAGCTGCTGCAGGAGTTTCAGGATCACGACCTGCACCGAGACGTCGAGCGCCGCCGTCGGCTCGTCGAGGATCAGGAGCTCGGGCTCGACCGCGATGGCGCGGGCAATCCCCACCCTCGCCTTCTGGCCGCCCGAGAGCTGGTGCGGGAAGCGGGTCAAAAGCTCGCGCGGCAGGCCGGTCATGTCAGCCAGCGCCTCGACGCGGCTTTTCAGCGCCGCGCCCGACATCTTCTTCAGGCGGCGGATGGGATCGGCGATGGCGTCGGCCGCCGTGTAGCGCGGGTTGAGCGAATCGCCCGCGTCCTGGAACACCATCTGGATGCGCGCGCGGTTGGGGTTGCCGGCGAAGGCGCGCGCCCGCATGTCGGCAAGCTCGGTGCCGGCCAGCCGGATGCTGCCCGACGTCGGATCGAGCAGCCGGTTGATCAGACGGACGAGCGTGGACTTGCCGCAGCCCGATTCGCCCACCAGGCCGACGGTCTCGCCGCGACCGATGGTGAAGGTCACTTCGTCGACGGCGTGCAGCAAGCGCTTGTTGCCGACGTCGAAGCGCTTGGCCAGTTCGGCGATGTCGAGCAAGGCCGTCATAGCGGGTTCCAGCACGAGACGACGTGGCGCTCATCGACCACTCGGTGCGGCAAAGGTTTTGTGCAGTCGTCGATGCGCCGCTCGCAGCGGCCGCTGTAGCGGCACGCCGGCAGGTCGGGCCGGCGCAGATCGGGCAGGCCACCCGGGATCGAGGCGAGCTCGGCGAGCGAGACCGTCTCGCCCGGTGTCGCGGCCAAAAGCTTGGCCGAATAGGGATGACGCGGATGGGCGAACAGCTCGCGCGCCGGCGCTGCTTCGACGACGTGGCCGGCATGCATGACGACGATGCGGTCGCAGTATTCGGCGGCCAGCGCGAGATCGTGGGTGATGAAGATCGTCGCCATGCCCGATTCGTGCGCGAGCTCGCCGATCAGGTCCATGATCACGGCCTGGGTGGTGACGTCGAGACCGGTGGTCGGCTCGTCGGCGATCAGGAGCGCCGGCCGGCAGGCGAGCGCGATGGCGATCATGATGCGCTGGCACATGCCGCCCGACAGCTCGAAGGGATAGGCTTCGACGCGGCGCTCGGGATCGGGAATGCGCACGCGCTTCAGCATCTCCACGGCGGCGCGCGGCGCGTCGGAGCGCGTGGCGCCGCCGTGGCGCACCAGCACGTCGGCGATCTGCTGGCCGACCTTGCGGATCGGGTTCAGCGCCGTGCGCGGGTTCTGGAAGATCATCGAGAGCTCGCGGCCGCGCTGCTCGGCCAGGTCGCGCTCGGAAAGCGCCAAAAGGTCGGCGCCGCCGAACAGGGCACGGCCGGAGGTGACCTTGCCCGCCGGATCGAGGATGCCCATGACGGCGAAGGCGGTGACCGACTTGCCCGAGCCCGATTCGCCCACCAGAGCCACGGTCTCGCCCTTGTCGACGCTGAAGCCGACATGGTCGAGCACCTTGACGATGCCCGAGCGCGTGCGGAACTCGACCGACAGGTCCTCCACGGCGAGGGCAGGCACGGCGGTCATGTGCGCTGCCTCGGGTCGATGATGTCGCGCAACCCGTCGCCTAACAGGTTGAAGCAGAACACGGCCAGCATCAGCGCCGCGCCAGGGAACAGCGCGATCCACCATTCGCCGGACTGGATGAAGTTGGCGCCCTCGGCGACCATGATGCCCCACTCCGGCGCCGGCGGCCGCACGCCGAGGCCGATGAAGGAGAGGCCCGCGGCGTTGAGGATGGCGTAGCCCATGGTGAGCGACATCTGCACCATCATGATGGGCATGATGTTGGGCAGGACATGGCCCAGCAGCACGCGCGCCTCGCCGTTGCCCGAGAGGCGCGCCGCCTCGACGAAGCCCGCCTCGCGCCGAACGTTGGCCTCGGCGCGGGCGACACGGGCGTAGAGCGGAAAGTTGATGATGGCGGTGGCGATCACGATGTTGATCACCTCGTTGCCCAGCGCCGCCACGATGCCCATGGCGAGCACGAACAATGGAAAGGCCATGATGGTGTCAGCCAGGCGGCCGACGACGCGGTCGGTCCAGCCGCCGAAGTAGCCCGCCGCCACGCCCGACAGGGCGCCCAGCATGAAGGCCAGGATCACCGAGGCGAAGGCGATCGAGAGATCGAGACGGGTGGCGACCAGCACGCGGCTAAAGATGTCGCGGCCGAGCTGATCGGTGCCGAACCAGTGTGCCGCCGACGGCGGCTTCAGCGCCATCGCGGCGTTGCTCTGCAGGGGACTGTAGGGTGCCAGCATCGGTCCGAAGATCGCTGCCACCAGGAGCATCGCGAACAGTGCGAAGGCCAGGCCCGTCACCGGGTTCTCCGAAAGCACGTAGCGGGCGTGGCGCAGCAAAGGAATCATTGCCGAGAGCACTTTCTTTCAAGCTCTTCCGGACCGCGCGCTTCCAGCGCGCTCATGAGCGCGCTGGAAGCGCGCGGTCCGGAAGAACATGACGTGCCAGGCATGTCAGCTATCCAGCCGCACACGCGGGTCGACCAGGCCGTAGAGCAGGTCGATCGCGAGATTCAGCGCGACGTAGAGGACCGCCATCGTCAGCACGAAGCCCTGCACCGGTGCATAGTCGGACGTGATCAGCGCATTCACGGCATAGAGGCCGATGCCGGGCCAGGCGAACACCGTCTCGACCAGCACGTTGGCGCCCAGCAGGAAGGAGAAGACCATGCCGAGCACGGTGATGACCGGCAGCACGGCGTTGCGGAAGGCGTAGGTGAAGACGACGGTGCCGGGCGCCAGGCCGCTCGCCCGCGCGGTGCGGATAAAATCGCTGCCCAGCACCGACAGCATCGAGCCGCGGGTCATGCGGGCAAGCGGGGCGAGCGAGAAGATCGCCATCGAGATCGCGGGCAAGGCGAGCTGGCGCAGCGCCCCCCAGAACACCTCCATGTTGCCGGTGAGCGCGGAGTCGATCAGGTAGAAGCCCGTGATGTGCGTGGGTGGCGACAGGAAGACGTCGAGGCGGCCGCTCGGCGCCGGCGCCCATTGCAGCAGGTAATAGAAGACATAGGCGAACAGGAGGCCGGTGAAGAACACCGGCAGCGACACGCCGGCCGTGGTCACGATGCGGCAGAGATGGTCGATCCAGGTGCCCTGTTTAACCGCCGCCAGCACGCCGAGTGGGATGGCGATGCCCACCGCGAGGATCAGGGCGAACAACGTGAGCTCGGCCGAGGCCGGCAGGCGGGTGGCGATCTCGGTCACCACCGGCTGGCCGGTGCTGAGCGAGTTGCCGAGATTGCCGTGCGCCAGGTCGACGATATAGCCAACGAACTGCTCGGGCAGCGACTTGTCGAGCCCGAGCTTGGTCCTGATCTCGGCGATCGCCTGCGGGCTTGCCGCCAGCCCCGCGAAGTAGGCCGCCGGATCGCCCGGCAACAGCCGCGTCAGCATGAAGGTGACCACGACGACCCCGACGATGCTCGGGACCGCCGTCGCCAGACGCGACAGGAGGAGCTTCAACATCTGGGAGCGCGGGCCTCTGGCCCGCTCATGAAGCGGGCCAGAGGCCCGCGCTCCGATGACGCCGTCGGCAATGTCAGCCCTTCACAAGCTGCCGATAGTCGAGCTGGCGGTGGAACCAGTAGCGGTAGCCGGTGACGTTCTTCTGCATCGCCACGTTCAAGAGCGGCTGATAGATCGGCACGCGCGGCACTTCCTCGAAGGCCATGTCGATAAAGCCCTTCACCGCCGCCTCGTATTCGGGCCCTGTGGTAAAGCGCGCCTTGTCTATGAGCGCGTCCATCGCCGGGTTCTTGTAGCCCATCGTGTTGAAGACGGCGTTCTGGCCGTGATAGCACCAGAAGAAGAAGTACTCCGGATAGTTCAGCCAGCCGCCGAAGGCGTTGGTGATCATCGGCATGTTCTTCTTCAGAAGCTCGCCGCGCCAGTTGGCGCCCGGGATCTTGTTGATCGTGGCCTTGATGCCGATCTGCGCCAGGCTCTCCTGCACCAGAATGGTGAGCGGCTCATTGGTGCTGGCAAGCCCCAGGTCGAACGACAGCGTGGTCTCGAAGCCCTGCGGATAGCCCGCCTCGGCCATCAGCGCCTTGGCCTTGGCGATGTCGGTCTTGTAACCGTCCTTCTGCGGCCAGTAGACGCCCTTGAACTTGTTGTCGGCGCCGCCGAACAGCGGGATGGCCTGGCCGAACAACACTGCGTCCATGATCTGCTGGTAAGGCACGGCATAGGCCACGGCCTGGCGGACCTTGACGTTGTCGAACGGCTTCTGGTTCACGTTCATGCCGAGATACATCATCGCGTTCTCGATCGGCGTGCCGATCACGGTGAGCTTGGGCGACGACTTCAGCTCGGAGAAATCCTTCGACGGCAGGTCGAACGACAGGTCGGCGTCGCCGCGCTCGAGCAGCGCGCGCCGGTTACCGGCCGACGGGATGATGCGCATGATGACGCGCCGGATCTTGGGCATCGGCCCGTTCTTCCAGTCGTCGTTGCGCGCATAGACGACCTCCTGTCCCGGCTGCCAGCGCTCGACCTTGTAGGCGCCGCCCGAGGCATGGTTGTTCTTGCACCATTCCATGGCCCACGGATCGGTCGCGGTCGCGTTCTTCTTGCAGAGCTCGGAGTTCATGATCACCGGCACGGGCACGGCGAGGTCGGGCATGGTGAGCTTGTCGTCGCGGACGAAGTCGACGCGGAAGGTGTTGTCGTCGACCACCACGAACTGTTCCGGCTTTTCCAGCGAGCCCGCCTTCATCTGGAAGGTCGGGAAGCCGCCCACCGTGACGGCGCGGTCGAACGACCACTTCACGTCCTTGGCGGTGATCGGCGTGCCGTCGTGGAACTTGGCGTCGCGGCGCAGCTTGAAGGTCACCGAGTTGGGCTTCAGGTCCCATTCGGTGGCGAGCTCGGGCTCGAGCTTGGTGTAGTCGTAATGGTCGTTGCCGTTGGCGTCCTTCTTGACGCCGTAGGTCATCAGCCGGTCGTGGGTGTTCCAGGAGACTTCGTAGGCCGGCCGATTGGCGCCGACGCCGTGGATGTCCATCGAGTTGGGCGGGCTCTCGCCCACGATCAGCAAGGTCTCGTTGCGCGCCTGCGCCTTGGCTTCGGACCAGATCGCCGGTGCCGCTGCCGCCGCGGCGCCCACTGCCGTACCCTTGAAGAACGTGCGACGCTTCATTGATGCCCCCTGGCGTTTTTCAGCTTCCCCGGGAGCCTTGAAGGCAAGTTGCGTGCCAAAGCCCGCGCTCATGTGGCGGCTGATTTCAGCCTCATGCTTGTCTAAAACCACGCCATGACCGCGCTCCTCGATCTCGGCGTCCATGCGCTGCGCAGCGCCTACGCCGCCGGCACCCTCGATGTCGGCCAGGTGATCGAGGAGGTACTGAAGCGCATCGCCGCGGCGGGCGACGACCGGGTGTGGATAACGCGCACGCCTGACGAGCATCTGCGGGCCGCGGCCGTGCGGCTCGATGCAAGGCGCGATGACATCGACCGCCTGCCGCTCTACGGCGTGCCCTTCGCGGTGAAGGACAATATCGACGTCGCCGACCTGCCGACGACAGCGGCCTGCCCCGGCTTCTCCTATCAGCCGCAGACGTCAGCCGAGGTCGTGCGCCGCCTGGTCGAGGCCGGCGCCATCGTCATAGGCAAGACCAACCTCGACCAGTTCGCGACCGGCCTGGTCGGCGTGCGCTCGCCCTACGGCGTGCCGAAAAACCCGTTCGATCCGGCGTTCGTGCCGGGCGGCTCCAGCTCGGGCTCGGGCGTCGCCGTCGCCGCGGGCCTAGTGAGCTTCGCGCTCGGCACCGACACTGCCGGCTCAGGTCGCGTGCCGGCGGGCTTCAACAACATCGTCGGCCTGAAACCCACGCCCGGCCTTTTGAGCACCGCCGGCGTCGTGCCGGCCTGCAAGTCGCTCGATTGCGTGTCGGTGTTCGCGCTCTCGTGCGCCGATGCCGATGCGGTGCTGAAGGTCGCCGCCGCGCCGCAGGCAACGGCAGCGATCGGCAAGGCTTTCCGCTTCGGCATGTTGCGGCACGCCGACGCCGAGTTCTGCGGCGATGATGCCTATGCCGCGCTCTATGCGCAGGCGGTCGGCCGCCTCAAGGCGCTCGGCGGCACGGCCGTGGAGATCGACTACGCGCCGTTCCGCGACGCCGCGGGGCTGCTTTACGGCGGACCGTGGGTCGCCGAGCGCACGGCCGCGGTCGGCGCTTTCATGGAAGCGGCGGACGACACGGCCGGCATCTGGCCGGTGACGCGCGACATCGTCTTGTCCGGCCAGGAGTACAGCGCCGTCGACGTCTTCGAAGGCCAGTATGAGCTCAGCGAGCTCAAGGCTGCGGCGCTGGCGCAGATGGCCAAGCTCGACTTCCTGGCGCTGCCGACGACACCGACCGTCTATCGCGTCGCCGATCTCGAGCGCGAGCCGGTGCTCTACAACTCGCATCTCGGCCACTACACCAACTTCGTCAATTTCTTCGGCTTGAGCGCGCTGGCGCTGCCGGCGGGCTTCCGGCCCGACGGCATGCCGTTCGGCATCACCCTGGTCGGCGCGGCACACAACGAGCGCGCCCTGCTCGCCTTCGGCGCGCGCTGGCAGCGCGAGGTACCGCTGCCTCTCGGCAAGACCACGAGCCAGCTCCCGGCTGCCATCCACGATCCCGCGCTGGCGGAGGACCGCGTCTCCATTGCCGTCGTCGGCGCGCATATGAGCGGCCTGCCGCTCAACGGCCAGCTCACCGAGCTGGGTGGGCGGCTCGAAAGCGCGGGCAAGACCGCTCCGGTCTATCGCTTCTATGCCCTGCCCGGCGGCCCGCCGCGGCGGCCCGGCATGGTGCGCGTCGCAAAGGGAGGCGGCGTGGTCGAACTCGAAGTCTGGAGCCTGCCGGCGGCCGCGGTCGGCAGCTTTTTACGCAAGATCCCCGCGCCTCTGGGGCTGGGCACGGTCACCCTGGCCGACGGTTCGGGCGTGACGGGCTTCTTGTGCGAAAGCCACGCCACAACGGGTGCAGAGGACATCACCTCACTGGGCGGCTGGCGGGCCTATTTAAAGACCCTCCCCGTCTGATAGGGTCCGTTCCTTCGAGGAGGAACACCCATGGCTGGAAAAATCGCAGTCGTCACCGGCGCGGGCAGCGGCATCGGCCGCGCTTCGGCGCTTGCCCTGTTGAACAGCGGCTACAAGGTCGCGCTCGCCGGCCGGCGCAAGGACGCGCTGGACGAGACTGCCAAGATGGCGGGCAACAACACGCCCAACGCCATGGCCGTGCCGACCGACGTCACCAAGCGCGACGACATCGTGGCGCTGTTCGCCAAGGTGAAGGCGACCTGGGGCCGCCTCGACCTGGTGTTCAACAATGCCGGCGGCGGCGCGCCGCCCGTGCCGTTGGAAGAACTGCCCTACGAGACCTGGCTCTCGGTCGTGGCGGCCAACCTCACCGGGCCTTTCCTGTGCACCCAGGAAGCCATGAAGATCATGAAGGACCAGAGCCCGCGCGGCGGGCGCATCATCAACAACGGCTCGATCTCGGCGCATGCGCCCAGGCCGTTCTCGGTCGCCTACACCTCGACCAAGCACGCCATCACCGGCCTCACCAAGTCGACCTCGCTCGACGGCCGCCAGTACGACATCGCCTGCGGCCAGATCGACATCGGCAACGCCGTGACGCCGATGACCGAGCGCATGACCAAGGGCGTGCTGCAGCCCAACGGCACGACGGTGGCCGAGCCGCGCATGGACGTGAGCGCGGTGGCCAACGCCATCCTCTACATGGACAGCCTGCCGCTCGACGCCAACGTGCAGTTCATGACGGTGATGGCGACCAAGATGCCGTTCGTCGGGAGAGGTTAGCGCGCTCGCGCGCCAACCTCTCCCGACGGGCGGGCGGCAGCGCTTGTCATCAAGCGCGAGAGCCCGCGCCGTGCAGAAAAGACAAGAACCTCGGCGGTCCTAGACCGTCACGCCTGCCCGCCGCAGCTCGCCCAAAAACTCGATCACGAGACGGTAGCCGGCGATGGCGCCCGGCTCCGTCTGCACGTGCGTGGTGGCGAGCACGAGAAGGCCCTGCCGCCCGGCGCGCACGCAGATGCCTTCCCGCATCAGCGCGTCGGCGTGCCGGCGGACCGTCTCATAGGGCAGGCGCAGCGACCGGGAGACCGCCCCCACGCTGACCGGCTGGCGCTGGCTGTCGGCCAGCACGGTCGCGCTGGTCGCGAGCGAGGTGTTGGCCACGTGCTTGACGTTCGCCGTCCAGATCGCGGTGTAGACGAGGCCCTTCATCAAGTCGCCGGCCCAGAAATCGCGCATCAACCGCATGCCCGTCAGCAGCAGACCGAGGGCGGCGACAGCGATGGCGGTCTGCTCCTTCGTGAGACGCCCTGACGATGGCGGACGCCGCGACGCCGAGGGGAAAGCGGCGACGCCGATGCGCGTCAGATCGACCAGCAGGCGCATGGCGTTGACATAGATGGCTCGCATGAATGTCGTGATCACGCGGCTTTTCAGCACCGATGCCGGCACAGCGAGCCCGCCTCCGGCGCTGACGCATTTGCCGCTCCGGACGAGCCCCTGGGCATGGCGGCGAACGGTTTCGTAAGGCATGCCGACCTTGCGCGACAGCTCCCGCACGCCGATGGCCTTGCGATGGCGCGCGATCATCTGGCCATGGACGATGGCCATGAAGATCGCTCCATCGACCATGTCCTGCTGCAGCCGGGTCAGGGAATCGAAGGCACGCAGATAATACTCGGTCGAGACCCGCGCGACAGGACGCACATGGAGCTGCGCCGCGGCCGTCACCGGATCTGCGGTAGTGGGCAGGTTCACGAACAGCCCGTCACGACGCTGGGAATGCCTGGCTCAATTTGGGTAGCCGACTGGCTCATTTTGGGCACTATCCCACTTCTACAACCCATCGCAAGCAGGGTACCCAGCCGCGGGGAGTCGCCCGACTGTGGTGTGGGCAAAAAATGTCAGCCAAGAAATCGAGACGTGCTTCGCCGCCAAACGGCACGGAGTCACGAAAGCGTCATGCGCCCGACAAACGAGATAACGCGGTCGCCTGCGACCCGCGCCATCCGGGAGCGTGCGCATCGCATTGTGCCGTGCTCCTGATGATCGCGGTCATGAGCGACCAGCCGGTGGCGCCACGGCCGGGCTGCCGCCTGGTCGACAGCCGATCAATAGCCCTCGTGCATCAGCGGGAACGCGCTGTGCACGCCCGGCAGGTTGGTCGGTGTGGCGGCTGAGATGTAGCTCTTGTCGAGCTGCTTCAGGCTGGTGACGCCTAAAAGGCCCATCACCTCCTTCATCTCCTCCTCCAGGAGCTCGACCATGCGCTCAATGCCGGCGGCGCCGGCCGCGGCGAGGCCGTAGCAGTAGAGGCGGCCCAGCCCGACCCAGTCGGCGCCCAGGCAGATCGCCTTGACGATGTCGCTGCCGCGGCTGAACGAGCCGTCGACGGCGATCTTGGCGCGGCCCTTCACCGCGTCGATCACCTCAGGCAGCACGGCCGCCGAGCCGCGGCCGTGGTCGAGCTGGCGGCCGCCGTGGTTGGAGCAGTAGACCGCCCACACGCCGTGCTGGCAGGCAATGTCGGCGTCCTCAGCTGTCCCGATGCCCTTCAGCATGAACTTCACGTCGGGGAACTTGTCCTTCACCCGCTTGAAGTTGTCCCATGAGAAGGCGGCCTGGTGGTCCTGGCCGGTCGCCGCGGTACGCCACGACTTCACGAAGCGCTTGGCGATGTCGCGCTCGCGACGCGAATAGACTTGCGTGTCGACGGTGATGCAGAAGGCGTCGTAGCCCGCATCCATCGCCTGCTTGACGCGATCCGCCACCCAATTGTCGTCGCCGCGCACATAGAGCTGATAGATCTTCGGCCCGCCGCCACCTTTGACGATGTCCTCGAGCTTGAGCGTCGTCACCGAGCTGATGAGCATCGCGACATTGCCCGCGCCGGCGCCCTTGGCGACGGTGATGCCACCACCCGGCTCGAAGGATTCCAGCGAGCCGACCGGCGCCAGCATGACCGGCAGGCGGATCTTCTTGCCTAAGATCTCCGACGAAGGATCGATCTTGCTGACGTTGCGCAGCACGCGCGGCCGGAAGGCGATCGAATCGAGCGCCATGCGGTTGCGCTTGAGCGTCGTCTCGGTCTCGGTGCCGCCGATCAGGTAGTCCCAGATGTTGGCGTTGAGCTTGATCTTCGCTGCCTTGACGATCTCGTGCAGCGCCACAAACTCGTTTTCCAGGCCGCTTGCCATGGTCCTCCCCACCGATTCGGGCTAAGAAGTACCGCAATAAACAAGCGGAGGAAACGATGCCGGCAGCACGCTCTACCGCATCGCGCAAGGCGGAAGCCGAGATCGGCCTGCAAACCATCAAGGTGCGGCCGATCAACGGCTTCATCGGCGCTGAGATCGAGGGAATCGACCTCAGGCAGCTTATAAGCCCGGCCCAGTTCAAGGTCGTGCACGATGCGCTGGTGCAATACGAAGTGATCGTGCTGCGCGACCAGGACATCACGATCGACCAGCAGATGGCGTTCGGCGCCCTGTTCGGCGAGCTCTCCATCCATCCCTTCTCGCCCAACCTGCCGGACAAGCCCGAAGTCATCATCCTCGACTATTCCAAGGACAATCCGCCGGCCTTGACCGACATCTGGCATGTCGACGAGACGTTCCGCGAGGCGCCGCCGCTCGCCACCATCCTGCGCGCCAAGGTCGTGCCGGAGACCGGCGGCGACACGATGTTCGCCAGCATGAGCGCCGCCTATCGCGGCCTCTCCGAGCGCATGAAGCTGCACATCCACGGGCTGGAAGCGCTGCACGACTTCAAGCCGTGGCGGCCATTGTTCGGCGAGACCGACCGGCCGAAGCTGCGCAAGCTCGAGGACGACTTCCCCAACCCGTGGCATCCCGTCGTGCGGGTCCATCCGGTCTCGGGCCGCCGCGTGCTCTACGTCAACCGGCAGTTCTGCGTGCGCATCAAGGGCCTCAAGAGCGACGAGAGCGATGCGCTGCTGGAGTTCCTTTATCGCCAGGCCACCATCCCCGAGTACCAGCTGCGGGTGAAGTGGCAGCCCAACACCCTGGTGATGTGGGACAACCGCTCGGTCCAGCACTACGCCGTGCACGACTATTATCCGGCGCGGCGCACCATGGAGCGCGTGACGGTGATCGGCGACCGGCCGGTCGGCGTCACGGGACCTTATGCGCCCGACACGGTCGAGGCCAACGGCACGGTGAAGCCCGCGATCGCCGACGGCACGCGGCCCGGCCCGAAACGTGCTTTCGATCGCTACTGAACGAATGAAATCGTGAAGAAAATGTGGCGCGGAGCCCGTGCGTCCTTGCGCATTGACCTCCGCACCGTTCGGAGATTTCATCCGTACTGATTTCGACAAAATCACTCCTAGATAACAGGGCAGGCATATGATCCGACGTGTTTTCATCAAGGCTGCCGCCTTAGGCCTGCTGTGCAGCCCGGCTTTCGCCGCAGACCCGCCCAAGCTGCAGGAAACTCCGATGTTCGCCGACCAGGTGAAATCGGGCGCCCTGCCGGCGGTGGACAAGCGCGTGCCGAAGCAGCCGTTGGTGGTGACGAAGTTCGCCGGCGGCGACGGCCCCGGCCAGCCGGGCGGCCAGCTCAACATGCTGGTGGCGAGCGCGCGCGATACGCGCCTGATGACGGTCTACAGCTACACGCGCCTGATCGTCTACACGCCCGAGTTCAAGCTGCAGTCCGATATCCTCGAAAGCTACACGAACAAGGATGACCGCGAATTCACCCTGACGCTGCGCGAGGGCCACAAATGGTCCGACGGCCAGCCCTTCACCACCGAGGATTTCCGCTTCTTCTGGGAAGACATCGCCAACAACAAGGAACTCTCGCCGTCCGGCCCGTCGGTCGAGCTTTTGGTCGACGGCCAGCCGCCCAAGGTCGAGATCATCGACGCGCGCACCATCAAGTTCACCTGGGACAAGCCCAACCCTTACTTCATCGAGAGCCAGGCGCGTGCGGCACCGCTCTTCCTGTTCCGGCCGGCGCACTACCTCAAGAAGTTCCATGCCAAGTACGCCTCTCCCGAGGACATCGCCAAGGCGGCCAAGGGCGGCCAGTCCGCCGGCAACTGGGTGCAGATCTACCGGCGGCATGACGTCATGTACGCCAACGACAACCCGGACCTGCCGACGCTCAACCCGTGGGTCAACACCACGGCCTCGCCGGCGCAGCGCTACGTGTTCGCGCGCAATCCCTATTATCACCGCATCGACGCCAAGGGGCAGCAGCTGCCCTACATCGATCGCGTGATCTTCACCCAGGCGGCGACCAACCTGGTGCCGGCCAAGGCCGGCCTGGGCGAGGCCGACCTGCAGCCGCGCTATCTCAACATGCGCGACTACACCTTCCTGCAGAAGAGCGCTAAAAGCTCGGGCGTCGACGTGCGGCTCTGGGAATCGGGCTCGGGATCGCAGCTCGCGCTGTTTCCCAACCTCAACGCCAACGACGAGGAATGGCGCAAGCTGATGCGCGACGTGCGCTTCCGCCGCGCGCTGTCGCTCGCCATCGACCGCAACGAGCTGAACGAGGTCGTCTATATCGGCCTCGCCAAGCCCTCCAACAACACGATCATGGAAGGCTCGTCGCTGTTCAAGGCGGAGTACGCCAAGAAGTGGGCGCAGTACGATCCAAAGCTCGCCAACAAGCTTTTGGACGAGGTCGGCCTGAACAAGAAGGACGGCCAGGGCTTCCGCCTGCTGCCAGACGGGCGGCCGGCGACCATCGTCGTCGAGCATGCGAGCGAGGAGACCGAGGACGCCGACGCGCTGCACCTGATCGCCGAGATGTGGAAGAAGGTCGGCATCAAGATGCTGACCAAGCCGCAGACCCGCGAGAACTTCCGCCTGCGCGCCTTCTCCGGGGAGGCGATCATGACCGCCTTCGCCGGCGCCGTGACCGCCATGCCGACGCCCAACACCAGCCCCAAGGAGTTCGCCCCCACCATGCAGGGCGGCCTGCAGTGGTCGCGCTGGGGCATGTTCGTCGAATCCAAGGAGCGGATGGGCGAGAAGTGCGACGTCGAGGCGGCCTGCAAGCTCCTCGACTACGTCAAGGAGTGGGAGCACGCCACCAACGAGAACGAGCGCCGCAAGGCCTGGGAGAAGATCCTGACGGCAAACGCCGACGAGGTCTTCACCATCGGCACGGTCAACGGCATCCGCCAGCCCATCGTGGTCGGACCGAAGATCAAGAACGTGCCCAAGGAAGGCTATTACGCCTGGGATCCGGGGGGATATATCGGCCTCTACCAGCCGGATACGTTCTGGATGGCGCAGTAGATCAGCCTTCCTCCCCAGCTACGCTGGGGAGGTGCCCGCGTAGCGGGCGGAGGGGTCATGAGCATCAACACGGGTGCTCATGACCCCTCCGGCCCTTCGGGCCACCTCCCCGCGCTTCACGCAGGGAGGAAAGACTTACCAAGTATCAATATTCGGCCGCTTCTTGTGCGGATTGCGCGGGCGCGGCGGCGCGTCGAGGAGTGCCGTCGCCACCCAGCGGCGTGAATCGGCCGGGTCGATCACCTCATCGACCTCGAAGTAGGTCGCGGTGCTGAGCGCCTTGCCGCGGGCGTAGGCCGCCGCCACCATCTTGTCGAACAGGGCGCGCCGCTCGGCGGGATCGCTGACCGCCTCGAGCTCCTTGCGATAGCCGAGCTTCACCGCGCCCTCGAGCCCCATGCCCCCGAACTCGCCGGTCGGCCAGGAGATGGCGAAGGTGCCGGCGTGGAACGAGCCGCCGGCCATCGCCTGGGCGCCGAGCCCATAGGCCTTGCGCAGCACGATGGTGCCGAACGGCACGCCGAGATTGGCGCCGATCACAAACAGCCGCGAGCAGTGGCGCACCAGCGCCGTCTTCTCGACCTCGGGCCCGACCATCATGCCGGGCGTGTCGCACAGGAACAGGACAGGCAGGTCGAAGGCATCGCAGAGCTGCAGGAAGCGCGCAGCCTTGTCCGAGCCGTCCGAATCGATCGCGCCGGCAAGGTGCGTCGGATTGTTGGCGACGATGCCGAACGGCTTGCCCTCGATGCGCGCCAGCGCTGTCACCATGCCCGGCCCGAAGGCGCGGCGCAGTTCCAGCACCGAGCCCTCGTCGCACAAGGTTTCTATGACATTGCGCACGTCGTAGATGCGCAGCCGGTTCTCGGGGATGGCGCGGCGCAGCAGCCGCTGGTCGGCTGCCCGCCACTCGGGCAGTGTGCCCTGGAAGTACGACAGGTACTTCTTGGCGACGGCCACCGCCTCGGCCTCGTCTTCGACGGCGATATCGACCATGCCGTTGGGCACCTGCACGCTCATCGGCCCGACTTCCTCGGGCGAGAACACGCCGAGATTGCCGCCCTCGATCATCGCGGGCCCGCCCATGCCGATCGACGAGTTTTTGGTCGCGATCACCACGTCGCAGCAGCCCAGGATCGCGGCATTGCCGGCAAAGCAGCGCCCGGAATTGATGCCGACCAGCGGCGAGGAGCCGCTCAATCGCCCGAAGATATGGAAGGCCATGGTGTTGAGCCCGGCCACCGACTGCACGTCGACGTCGCCCGGCCGGCCGCCGCCGCCCTCGGTGAAGAAGACCAGCGGCAGACGCTGCTCCTCGACGATCTCGAACAGCCGGTCCTTCTTGTGATGGTTGGTCTTGCCCTGGGTGCCGGCCAGCACCGTGTAGTCGTAATGCGCGATGGCCACGCGGCTCTTCTCGGGCCCGAACAGCGAGCCGTTGACGCGGCCGATGCCGGTTATAAGGCCGTCGGCCGGCGTCTTCTCTATAAGGTCATCCTGCGTGCGCCGCGTCCTTTGGCTGGCGATGGCGAAGGCGCCCCATTCGACGAAGCTGCCGGGATCGACCAGGTCGTCGAGGTTCTGGCGTGCCGTTCGCTGGTTGGTCTTGCGCCGCCGCGCCACAGAGTCGGGCCGCTTGTCGTCGAGCGTCATGGCGCGGCGCTCGAAATACTCCGCGAGATCGGGGCGGATATGGTCGAGGTCGATCTTCTCCTCGGTCGCTGCGCCCTTCACCTCGACATCGGCTTCCTCGACGAACAGCAGGGCATGGCCTTCATAGATCGTCTCGCCGGCCTCGACCGCGATCCGCCGCACATAGCCGCGCGCCGGGCTCCGGATTTCGTGCTGCATCTTCATGGCGTCCATGATCAGCAACGGCTGGCCGGCGGCGACGGCATCGCCTTCGCTGACCGAAATACTGACGATCGTGCCCTGCATCGGTGCGGGCACCGGCACCGTGCCCTCGGGAGCATCCGAATCCGCCTGTGCCTCCGTCTGCTGCTGAGCGGTCTTGCCGAAGGCCAGCACGGCCAACGGATCGACCGCATCGACCTTCGCTCCGGCCTGCCGGTTGCCGGTCGACGGCGCCGCGGTGGCCTGGAAGTAGAGCCCGGGCTGCAGCCTGGCCGCGGCCTCGATCAGCGCCTTGGCGTGCTCGTCGACGAAGCGCGTGTGGACCTTGTCGGCGCGGAAATCCTTGTGGGCGAGCAATGCGCGCAGGAAGGCGACGTTGCTGGGCGCGCCTTCGAGGCGGAACGCCGCCAGCGCCCGCTCGCTTCGGGCCAGAGCGTCGGCAAAGTCGGGCGACGGGCTGTGCACGATCAGCTTGGCGAGCAGCGAGTCGAAGTTGGGGTTGGTGCGATAGCCGGCGTAACCGTAGGTGTCGACGCGGACACCCGGGCCCGAGGGCGGCTCGAACACGGTGAGGGTGCCGCCACCGGGCTTGGCCGACCCGTCCTCGGTCATGGTCTCCATGTTGATGCGAAGCTGGATGGCATGGCCGCGCGGCCTGGCGTCGGCCATGCCGGTCTTGGCGAGCGCCACGCCGCCGGCCAGCCGCAGCTGCGTCTTCACCAGGTCGACGCCCCACACCTCTTCGGTGACGGTGTGCTCGACTTGTAGGCGCGGATTGGCTTCGATGAAAAAGAACTCATCGTCGTCGACCAGGAATTCGAAGGTGCCGAGGCTACGGTACTTCACCGACTTTGCCATCGTGACGGCGGCGGCGACGATCTTCTTGCGCAGTGCCGGCGCGAGGTTGGGGCTGGGCGCCACTTCGACGATCTTCTGGCTGCGCCGCTGCACGGTGCACTCGCGCTCGCCCAGAGCGACGATGCCGCCTTTGCCGTCTCCGACGATCTGCACCTCGATGTGGCGCGCGCGACCGACCAGGCGCTCGGCATAGAGATCGCCATTGCCGAACGCTGACTTGGCCTCGGCTGACGCGCGAGCGAAGGCGTCGGTGATCTCGCCTTCATTCTTGATCAGGCGCATGCCACGCCCGCCGCCGCCAGCAATTGCCTTGAGCGCAATGCCCGACTTGGCGTGCTTCTTGAGAAAGGCCGCGGCGCCAGCAAGGTCGACGACGTCGGTGCCCGGCAGCACCGGCACCTTGCATTTCTGCGCCTGCGCCCGGGCACGCGCTTTGTCACCGAAGAGTTTCAGCTGCTCGAGTGTCGGGCCGACGAACGTGATCTTGGCCGCCGCACAGGCCGCGGCGAAATCGGCGTTTTCCGACAGGAAGCCGTAGCCTGGATGCACAGCGTCGCAGCCCGCCTTCTTCGCGGCGGCAATCACCGAGGCGATATCGAGATAGGCGGCGGCGCCCTTGCCCTTCAGCGCAATGGCCTCGTCGACGCGCCGGATATGCAGGGACGTGGCGTCGTCCTCGGAATGAAGCCCGGCGGTAGCGATGCCGAGCTCGGCGGCGGCCTGGGCGATGCGGATGGCGATCTCGCCACGATTGGCGATCAGGAGTTTTTTCAGCATGTCGATGCGTAACGGGGTAAAACCCCTCCCATGTCCAAAAGGCTGCTCATTGTGGCCCACGCGCCGTCAGAGAACACCCTCTCCCTGCGCGACGCCGTCGAACGTGGCGCGCGCAGCGAAACGGGTATCGACGTGCGGGTGGTGGCGCCGCTTCAGGCCGGGCCCGACGACGTGCTGGCCGCTGAGGCCGTCATCCTCGGCACGACGGAAAACCTGGGCTACATGAGTGGCGCGCTAAAAGACTTCTTCGACCGCTCCTACAATCCGCTGCTGGAAAAGACACAGGGCCTGCCCTGCGCGGTCTATATCCGCGCCGGCAGCGACGGCACCGGCACGCGCCGCGGCGTGGAAACCATCCTCACCGGCCTGCGCTGGCGGTTGGTGCAGGAGCCGCTGCTCTGCAAGGGCCCCTGGCAGCCCGCCTTCGTCGAGCAGTGCCAGGAGCTGGGCGCGGCGATGGCGGCCGGACTGGCGGCCGGCATCTTCTGACTTCAGTGAGCCGTCCAGCCGCCGTCGACGACCAGGCCGGCGCCGGTCATGAAGCCCGCATCGTCCGACGCCAGGAACACGATGCCCTTGGCGATGTCGTCGGCGACGCCGAGCCGGCCGATCGGATGCAGGGCGAGCGTGGCCTGGCGGGCCTTGTCGGTGTCGTTGGTGCCCTGCTGGCGGGCGCGCATGGCGAAGGTCTGCTGGCCCATGTCGGTCTCGATGAGGCCGGGATGGATCGAGTTGACGCGGATCTTGTAGCCCTTGCGGCCGAATTCCAGCGCCGTCGACTTGGTGAACAGCGTGACGCCGCCCTTGGTCAGCGAATAGAGCGGGTCGAGCTGCGAGCCGACGAGTCCCGCGATCGACGCAAGGTTGACGATGGCGGCACCATGCGCGCTCTTCGGCCCGCTCTCCTTGAGATGCGGCAGGGCCGCGCGCGTGCCCAGCACGACGCCGGTCAGGTTCACGGCCACCAGCCTGTTCCACTCGTCGAGCGAGGCTTCCTCCACGCCCTTGCCGTTGAAGATGCCGGCATTGTTCACCAGCACGTCGAGCTTGCCGAACTTCTTCACCGTGGCGTCCAGGGCGCCAGCCCAGCTCGCCTCGCTGGTGACGTCGAGCGAGACGTAGAGTGCCTGGCCGCCTGCCGCCTCGATCTCCTTTGCCGTCTGCCGACCGCGCTCGTCGAGCACGTCGCCGATCGCCACCTTGGCGCCGGCGTTCGCCATGAGCTTGGCGGTCGCGCCGCCGATGCCGCGTGCCGCGCCCGACAGGAACGCAACCTTGCCGTCAAGCCTGTTCATTCTTCCTCCTGATCTCGGTTTGCCGCTATGCTGACGGTTAGAAGAGCAAAAGAAAACAGGGAGGGCCACCAGGCATGCGCCAAGGTCGGCTGATTGCGACAGGCGCCATGCTGGTGTTCTGCCTGTTCGCCATATGGCAATCGTTGCTGCTGTCGCTGACGGACCGTCTGGGGCCCGGCCCCGGCTTCTTTCCGTTCTGGCTGGCGTTGATCGGCGCGGTGCTGGCCGTCGCGCTCCTGATCACGACGTTTCGCGAGGCGGCCGATCCTTCCGTCGCGGAGACGCGCATCCTGCCGCACGGCGATGGCGGCAAGCGCTGGCTTGCCATCGTCGTGCTGCTGGCCGCGGTCACGGTGGCGATGGAGTTCGTGGGCTTCCGCATCGCCATGCTGGCGTTCAACGCCGTGCTGGTGATCGCTCTGGGCGAGCGGCGCTGGTGGGTGATCGCGGTGTTCGCCATCCTCGGCAGCTTCGGCGTCTACTACGTCTTCACCACCTGGCTGGACGTGCTCCTGCCGGTGAGCTGGTTCGGGTTCTAGGCGATGGACGCACTCGGCCACCTGCTCTCGGGCTTCGCCGCGGCGTTGTCCCTGCACTACCTGCTCTATGCCTTCGCCGGCTGCATACTGGGCACGCTGATCGGCGTGCTGCCCGGGCTCGGGCCCGCGGCCGGCACGGCGATCCTGATCCCGCTCACCTTCAGCCTCGATCCGACCGGCGCCATCATCATGCTGAGCGCCATCTACTATGGCGCGATGTATGGCGGCACGATCACCTCGGTGCTGATCAACGTGCCGGGCGAGGCGGCGTCGGTGGTGACCTGCATCGACGGCCATCAGATGGCCCGCCAGGGCCGCGCCGGCTCCGCCCTCGGCATCGCCGCCATCGGCTCCTTCGTCGGCGGCACGCTGGCCACGGTGGCGCTGGTCGTGGTCGCCATGCCGCTCGCCACCTTGGCGCTGAAGTTCGGGCCGGCCGAGTTCTTTGCGCTGATGGTGGCGGGCCTCTGCCTGGTCGTCGGCCTGGCTGGCAAGAACATCCTGGCGGCTCTGCTGATGACCGTGATCGGCCTGCTGCTGTCGCTGATCGGCCTCGATCCGGTGCGCGGCGCACCGCGCTTCACCTTCGGCGTAGAGGAGCTATTCGACGGCATCGGCTTCGTGCCCGTCGTCATGGGCCTGTTCGGCGTCGCCGAGCTCCTGCTGGCGGCCGAGACGCGGCAAACGCATATGATCCAGGCCGAGCTCAAGAGCTGGATGCCGACGCGGCAGGAATGCAAGGATTGCATCGGCGCCATCCTGCGCGGCACCGGGGTGGGTTTCGTGCTGGGCTTGATCCCCGGCGTCGGCGCCATCGTGCCGACCTTCATGGCCTACGTGCTGGAGAAGCGCGTCTCCAAGACCCCCGAGCGCTTCGGCAAGGGTGCGATCGAAGGTGTGGCCTCGGCCGAGACCGCCAACAACGCCTACGCCAACGCTGCGATGGTGCCATTGCTGGCGCTCGGCATCCCGAGCTCGCCCACCATCGCGGTGCTGATGGGCGCCTTCATCATCAACGGCATCCAGCCTGGGCCGTTCCTGTTCGCCGAGCAGCCCAAGCTCGTCTGGACGGTGATCGCGAGCTTCTTCGTCGGCAACGTCCTGCTCCTGATCCTGAACCTGCCGCTGGTCGGGCTGTGGGCCAAGCTTCTGAAAATCCCGTTCAGCTACATGTGTGCGGGCGTGCTGATCTTCTGCGTGATCGGCGCCTATGGGCTGAAGCAGAGCCTGTTCGACGTCTGGGTGATGCTGGGCTTCGGCATCATCGGCTACCTGCTGCGCAAGCTCGACTTCCCCATAGCACCCGCCATCCTGGCGCTGATCCTGGGCCCGATGATGGAAAAATCGCTGCGCACGACGCTAGAAATCTCCGGCGGCAGCTTCGCCATCTTCCTCGACCGGCCGGTGGCGCTCGTTCTGCTCGCCATCCCGGTGATCGTGATCGGCTTCCTGCTGTTCAAGCCACGCTCGCTGGCACCGCTCAGGGAGAGCGATGTCGACTGACTAAACGAAAAGGTTGCTTCGTCAGACCAAAAAGGAGGAACAAATGCTCATCCGTCGCCGCACCCTGCTCGCCGCGTCCGCGGCCGCCACCGTCGCAAGCCCGGCCATTGCCCAGAACTATCCGCGCCGCGCCGTGCAGCTCGTCGTCGCCTTCCCGCCGGGCGGCAGCACCGACGTCGGCGCCCGCATCCTCGCCGCCATGGCGGAGAAGGACTTTGGCCAGCCGATCACCGTCGTGAACAAGGCGGGCGCCGGCGGCCAGATCGGCTTCACCGAAATCGCCCGCGCCCGGCCCGACGGCTACACCTTGGGCTTCCTCAACCTGCCGGGCATGAACACCATCACGCTCGATCCCGAGCGCAAGGCCGCCTTCACCATCGACAGCTTCATTCCCATCGTGAACCAGGTGCTCGATCCCGGCTTCATCTGGGCCAAGGGCGACAGCCCCTACAAAACGCTGGCCGACCTCGTGGACGCCGCGAAGAAGAACCCGGGCAAGATCAGCGCCTGCACCACCGGCATCCTGAGCGACGACCATCTCGCCATCCTGATGGTCCAGGAGGCGGCCAAGTGCGAGTTCCGCATCGTCCATTTCGACGGCGGCGCGCAGCAGCTCACCGGCGTGCTGGGCGGTCACGTGGACGTGGCCTTCGACAATGTCGGCAGCGTCTTCAAGCGCGTCGGCACCGGCGAGATCCTCGGGCTTGCCGTCACCGACACCCAGCGCTCGAAGTTCCTGCCGCAGATCCCGACCACGCCCGAGCTCGGCATGCCGTCGGTCATCTCCAACTCGACGCGCGGCGTCGGCGCGCCCAAGGGCACGCCGGCCGACATCTGCAAGATCGTCGAGACCGCCTTCCTGAAGGCGATCAACTCCGCCGAGATGAAGGAGAAGATGGACGCCGTCGGCCTGGCGCTGAAGCCGATGGTCGGCGCGGAATACGCCAAGTACTACGCCGACCTGCAGGCGCAGGCGAAGAAGTACACGGAGTGGGCGTTGAAGATGAGGTAGGGCGCCTTCACAGGCGCCTGTTGACGCGCTAAGAGCGCGTCAGCTTGTTGAACGGCACGTCCTTATCGACACGGACGTCGGCCGGCATGCCGAGCACACGCTCGGCCACGATGTTGCGCAGGATCTCGTCGGTGCCGCCGGCGATGCGGAAGCCGGCGCCGCCGATCCATTGTGCCTGGAAGCCCGCGGCGTGCGGCACCTCCTCCTTCATGATGCCGGCCGGGCCCATCAGCTCCATGGCGAAGGCGCCCATGTCCTGCATCTTGGGGGCGGCGACGATCTTGATGATCGAGGATTCCGGCCCGGGCGTCTGGCCTTTGGAGAGCGCCGTCAGGGTGCGGTAGCGCGTCAGCTTCAGGCCCTGCTGCTGGACGTACCAGTCGGCGATCTTCGAGCGGACCTGCTGGTTGCGTATCGCGGGACCGTCCTCGAGGTCGGTGTCGCGGGCGAGCTCCATCAGCTCGTCGACATCGAGGCCGCCCGACGGCATGCCGACGGCGAGCCGCTCGTTCATCAGCGTGGTCAACGCGGCCTTCCAGCCCTCGCCCACCTTGCCCAACCGCTGGCTGTCGGGGATGCGCACGTCGGTGAAGAACACCTCGTTGAAGTTGGCGCCGCCCGACATCTGCTTGATCGGCCGCACTTCCACGCCCGGCGTCTTCATCGACAGGAAGAACATGGTGAGGCCGGCGTGCTTTGGCACGTTGGGATCGGTGCGAGTGATGATGATGCCGTAGTCGCTGTAGTGCGCGCCCGAGGTCCAGACCTTCTGGCCGTTGATCACCCAGCCGTCGCCATCACGCTCGGCGCGGGTACGGATGCCGGCGACGTCGGAGCCGGCGGCCGGCTCGGAGAAGAGCTGGCACCACACTTCATCGCCGTGCAGCGCGGGCTTCACATAGCGCTGCAGATGCTCGGGCGAGGCATAGGCCATCATGGTGGGGATGCACATGCCCAACCCGATGTCGAAGAAGCCCAGCGGCACCAGGTAGTTCGCCTCCTCCTGCTGGTAGATCACCTGCAGGATGGGCGAGCCGCCGCGGCCGCCATACTCCTTCGGCCAGGTGATGCGCGCGTAGCCCGCCTTGGCCTTCTTGTCCTGCCAGGCCTTGGCCTTCTTCAAAAGCTCGGGATCGTCGTTGCGGGCGCGGAAGCTCGCCTTGTCGTCGCTCTTGCGCGTGGCGTTGGCGTCGAGCCAGGCGCGCACTTCCTTGCGGAAGGCGGCTTCTTCGGGGGTGTCGTTGAAGTCCATGATTTCCTCCAATCAATCCGTCATCCCGACCGGAGCGAAGCGGAGTGGAGGGACCTAGTCATGTGGCTGGTGCCTATGAGGAGGTCCCTCCGCTGCGCCTCGCTACGCTCGGCTTCGGTCGGGATGACGCGTGGTTACGCGGCGTTCTTTTGCTCCAAACGGCTGACGAGCTTGTCCTTCCAGGCCATCGGTCCACCCAGCGCCAGCGCCATCACGCGCGCCCGGCGATAGTGGAACTGCGTGTCGGCCTCCCAGGTGAAGCCGATGCCGCCGTGGGTCTGGATGTTCTCCTTCGACGCGAAGTCGTAGGCGTCGGTCGCCGCGATCCGCGCCGCCGCGGCGGCGAGCGGCAGGTCGGACCCGCCGTCGGTCAGCATCATGGCACCGTAGTAGGCGTTGGAGCGCGCCAGCTCGAGCTTGACGTAACAGTCGGCAAGCTTGTGCTTGATCGCCTGGTAGGAGCCGATGGCGCGACCGAAGGCCTGACGCTGCAGGGCGTAGTCGCGCGCCATCCACATCGCCGCCTCGGCGCCGCCCACCTGGGCGAAGGCGAAGTAGACCGCAGCCGCGTCGTACAGACGCTCGAGCGTACGCCAGCCCTCGCCCTCCGCGCCTAAAAGCTCCGCGGCGGCGTCCTTGAAGGTGAGCTCGGCATGCTTGCGCGCCGGGTCGATGGTCTCGACGCGCTTCTTCGTGACGGCCGCCTGCTTGAGATCGACCAGCACCAGCGACACGGCGCGATCGCCTTGTCCGCCGGTGTTGGCCAGCACGATGGCGAAGGTCGCGGCCTCGCCGTCGGCCACCGGCAGCTTCTTGCCGTTGAGTCGGCCGCCGCCGAAGGTCGTGCGGATGCCGCGCGGCTTGGGCGGCTGCGGGCCTTCGGCGATGGCGAGCGTGCCGATCGCCTTGCCGGCGGCCAGCTCGCTGAGCCACTTCTTCTTCTGCGCGTCCGAGCCCGCGAGCTTCAGCGCCTCGGTCGCGAGCACGACCGACGTGTCGAACGGCACGGGCGCCGCAGCGCGGCCCATTTCCTCGGCGATGACGCAGAGCTCGAGCGGAGAGAGCCCGAGCCCGCCATACTCTTCGGGAATGCCGGTTGCCGGCACGCCGAGCTCGACCAGGCCCTTCCAGACCTCGTCGGCATGAGTCTCGTTGCCGTCCAGCACGCGACGCACGACCTTGGTCGGGCACTTGTCGGTGAGGAACTTACGGACCTGCTCCTTGAGCAGCTTCTGGTCGTCGGAGAAATCGAAGTTCATGATGGGTTGAGCCTAGCAAGCAAGCTCGCATCGGGGAACGGTAGAGGGTTCCGTCAGGCGGGTTGAACAATATGATAGGGTGAGCGCATGGACACAGCGAAAATCAAGGACTGGCACGCCCACGTCTACTTCGATGCCATCACGACCGAGCCCGCCCAGGCGTTGCGGGAGAAGATCGAGAAGGCGTTCACGATCGAGATGGGCCGCTTCCACGAGCGGCCGGTCGGCCCGCACCCGCGCTTCAGCTACCAGGTGGCGTTCAAGAACGAGCAGCTGGCGCCGCTCTTGTCGTGGCTGGCGCTCAACCGCGGCGACCTCACGATCTTCGTGCATCCCAACACCGGCCAGGACCTGGAAGACCATCGCGACCGCGCGATCTGGCTCGGCCAGCAGGTACCGCTGGTGCTCGACATCTTCACCAAGAGGAAGGACTCATAAATGGATTCGCTCCTGCCGCTGGCGAAGAAGGTCGGCGAGAAACTGAAGGCCCGCAAGGAAACGGTCAGTATCTCCGAATCGTCGGCCGGCGGCCTGATCTCCGCCGTGCTGCTCGCCGTGCCCGGCGCCTCGGCCTACTTCATGGGCGGCGCCGTGGTCTACACGCGGCCCGCCGGCGAGGCCTTCCTGACCGCGACTCCGAGCAAGCGCAAAGGCATCCGTTCCTCCTCCGAACCGTGGGCGACGCTCGCCGCCGAGCTGGTGCGCGAGCGGCTGAACACGACCTGGGGGCTTGCCGAGACCGGTGCCTCGGGACCGACCGGCAATTCCTACGGCGATCCGGCAGGCCACACCTGCGTCGCCGTCGTCGGCCCCAAGGGCAAGATCGCGCGCACGCTGCGCACCGGTTCGAACGACCGCGTCGCAAACATGCGCGCCTTCGCCACGGAAGCACTCAGGATATTGGATGAGCAACTAGAATAGTGACGCTGAGGCTGGCCCAGTATCCGTATACGAGGCTCTACACCGTACATGCCGCTTCGATGCGGTCTTTGTTCTCAAGTTGATGCTTGACCAACACATCGTCTACGGAGAATTCATCCGCAATTGACTGGATGTCGCGACCTTCATTCCACATAGAAAGCACTTCTTGAACCGGTGCAAGCAGTTCAGCCGCAAATGCACGACCTGCGGCCTGTCGCAAAGCATCAATGACTTCGTTAACGACTGCTCTTGAATGGCTTGGAAAGCAGGCAGCATCGCCTACCGCGCGCGCAAATGCGAAGAGCTCACCCGTTTTGGCTTTCGGTGATTTGCCGTGATCACGGACAAAAATATGCGTTCCATCGTCTCTATCACTTCGCAACGCACGAATGTTGTCGACGCGCGTTGCAGGACGAAAGCCAACACTTGCACCAAAGCGTTTCGCAAGAGACGAATAGGAATTAAATCGGCTCTCCATCTTTAGGCCAAGGATAGACCGAACCGCTCTAGCTCTGCGGTACCCCAATGCCCAGCTGCGTTCGCCTTTCTTGCTAGGAGCCTTTTGGGTTGCTTCCAACGCGATGCTATGTAGATCGGCCAACCGAGATCTGTAGCCAGGCAATCCCTCCACATACTCGACCCATTGGAGCATGGCGCTCGCCGTTTGATTCCGTGCACCTGCCAGGAACTCGATAAGTTGCTCTCCCTCGAACAGTCTCGACGCTGTTTCGATATCTGCAGCGGCGGCTTCTTCAGTCTGATACGGATCTAAGCCGAGAGCGCCCGCCGCTTCGCAGAAGCTCTGTTCATCAACATCCAACCGAGACTCAAGTATACGCTTCCATCTTAAAGCAGCGCTTGTACCGTGGACGCCCGATCCTTTGAGTTGCTTCAGAACCCGCTCGATAAACTCCGCAATCGCTTCTTCCGCCTGTTGGCGCGTTAGCACTTCACTGATCCCAGCCCAAAACCGAATGTCGGGATTTAGGTAAGCATGCTGATTCGCGGTGATTTCAAACGCTGCGCCGTCAAACTTCATGCGAACATCTGGGACAGCGTAGCCCATTCGATATCGCAGGAGTGAAAACTCGCGGTCGCGCCCACCAAACAAGTTCCACCAATCGTAGGCCAAGCCTTCTGCCAACGGATAAAGCGGAAGCGTAATCTCATCTTCCGACTTCTTACCGATCAAATGCATAGTTACGTTTTGCTCGCCTACATACAGGCGCAAATCGGCAACCGTAGCGCGCTCCTCCGGCGCCAAATTAGGTGCATCATTCAACCATTCAGTCAAAAAACGCACGTCTCTCTTCCTCGTCTATTGGCCAACCTTTGTACTGGCCGGCCATGCTGTTAATGCAGTTTCCAAACCATATTCTACCACTTGCATAAAATATCAGATGTACTTCGGATAGTCCTTGTCGCCCTCGTAAAATCGATACTGTCCCGCTAGCAGTGCAGCCCTAACCCATTTTGTGGCTTGTTTTCGGTCATTATCTTCGACCAAATCGCAAATGGTCGTCTTCTGCTTCTTGGGTCGAGAAGCAGTTCCATCTTCGGCCACGCGTGCTTCTGGCAATCCGCCCCACCAGCGCTTAGCTTTGTGCTCGGGGCTTCCCACATAGCAGGCTCTATCAATCATCTCTTTTGAGAGAGGCTTGCGGGCTGGAATTTGAGAAGGTCTGCGCGCCATTTTTTGCTCAAGGTATTGCGCGTTAGCGTTCCATGATCTCGCATTTCAGTCGAGATCGAAACCGACGTCACTTAGCGCCGTGCTACGGATCTTCTACGACGTCTCCAGTCGATCGCCTTCAGAGTGGACCTTGTCGGCGACATCGGCCTGCAGACCGAAGTCGAGGGAATCGTCACCGTCGTTCCGTCGAAATTCAACAAACAGCATGGCCGAGCGCACCGCCTGCCTTGCCGATATCTAGTCGAACGTATCAAGGGAGCAGCGACAGCTCATCACAGTCGCCGACCCGGCCGCGACGCCGCCGTCGGTCACGAGGTCCAGGCCGATGCGCTCAAGCTGTTGGACGAGCAGCTTTCCTGAGGTCAGTCGGCCTCGCTCTTCATCAGCGCGGCAAGGGCCAGGCTTACCCAGCCCAGGATGAAGGCGGTGCCGCCGATCGGGGCCACCGCGCCCAGCCAGCGCGGACCGCCGAAGGCGAGCGCGTACAGGGCGCCGGGAAAGAGCACGCTGCCGGCGAAGAACAGGCACTGCGTGACGATGGCGACGCGGCCGTTCAGCATCGCGTTGCGCGCCAGCACGACCACGGCCACGATCGCGAGCGCATGGATGATCTGGTACTGGCTGCCCGTCTGCAGCCACTCGCGCGCCTTGCGGCCGGCCTCGGTCGAGAGGTCGAGGCCGTGCGCGGCAAAGGCGCCAAGGGCGACGGAGATCGCGCCGCTCAACGCGGCGACGATGATCCAGCCCTTCGCCGCCGCGCCCACCGGACTACTGCGGCTGCGGCTGCGGCCGGCCGCCGGCGGTGATGCCGCCGTCGATCACCAGCTCCTGGCCGGTCATGTAGTTGGCGGTCTCGGTGCACAGGAACAGCACGCCGTTGGCGATGTCCTGCGCCTCGCCGACGCGGGTCAGTGGCACCATGAGAGCGGCGCGCTCGCTGGGGTCGATCGGCGCATTGCGGCGGTTGCCTTCGGCGCCGGTCGGGATCTTGTCCCAGATCGGCGTGGCGATGATGCCGGGATGCACCGAGTTGCAGCGGATGTTGTCGTGGGCATGCTCCAGCGCCACCGACTTGGCGAGCAAGCGCACGCCGCCCTTGGTCGCCGAGTAGGCGGCGAGCCCGGGCGCGCCGCGCAGGCCCGCAATCGACGACATCAGCACGATCGAGCCGCCGCCCGCCTTGCGCAGCGCCGGGATGGCATGCTTGATCGACAGGAACACGCCGTCGAGGTTGATCGCCTGCTGGCGCTGCCAGTCGCCCAGCGTCATGGTCTCGATCGGCGACATGACGCCGATGCCGGCGTTGGCCACCATGATATCGAGCCGGCCGAAGTGCTTCTCGGCCTCGGCGATCACGCCGGGCCACGCCGCTTCGTCGCGCACGTCGTGATGCAGGTAGCGCGCCTTGCCGCCCGCCTTGGCGATGCGCTCGACGACCGCTTTGCCCAGCGCGTCGTCGATGTCGGTGATCAGCACCGACGCACCCTCACGCGCCAGCGTCTCTGAGCAGGCTTCGCCGATCCCGGAAGCGCCGCCGGTGACGATGGCGGCCTTGCCACGAACTTGGCCGGTGAGCTGGGCCACTAGCGGCCCTTCCAGTTGCCCGGGCGCTTCTCGGCGTAGGACTTCACGCCCTCCTTGAAGTCCTCGGTCTTGCGCGTCCAGTCCTGCTCGGTGAGCTCGCGCTCGGTCGCGATCTCGGCGGCATCGGCGAAACCGCGACGCATGGTCTCGCGCGTCGACATTACGGCCAGCGGCGCGGATTCGGCGATCTCGGCGGCAAGCTTCATCGCCTCCTTGCGTACGTCGGCCAGCGGCGCCAGCACGTCGGCCAAGCCCCATTCGACCGCCTGCTCGCCGCCGATGCGGCGGCCGGTCAGGAACATCAGGTTGGCGCGCTGCTGGCCGATCAGGCGCGGCAGGGTGAAGGTGAGCGAGAAGCCCGGATGGAAGCCGAGCCGCGTGAAGTTGGCGGCAAAACGTGCCTCAGGTGCTGCGACGCGAAAGTCCGGCATCAGGGCTAGGCCGAGGCCGCCGCCGATCGCCGGCCCCTGGATGGCGCCGATGCTGGGCTTTTTGGAGCGGAACAGGCGGGTCGCCTCCTTGTAGAGGTGCTTGCCGCTTTCGGCGGCGCCGGTCTGCGGACGGTTGGCGAAATCGGCGCCGGCACAGAACGACTTGCCCTGGGCACAGAGCACGTAGGCGCGGATGTTGCCGTCACGATCGAACGCCTCGAAGGCGTCGGCGATCTGGTTGATCAGCGAGTTGTCGAAGAAATTGTGCGGCGGCCGCTGGATTTCGACGATGCCGACATGACCTTCGCTGCTGACGCCGATATCCTTGAAGGTGGCGCTCATACGTTTCCCCCACGGGCTAATGATGAGCGGCGATATTGCCCCGCCGCCGGGGCACCCGTCGAGTTGGGAGGAGAGCAAGAATGTCGCAAAGCGAACGCCATGCCCCAGGACATGCACTGGTCGTGGGTGGCGGCACGATGGGCGTGGGAATCATCGCCATGTTCCTGGGCGGCGGCTGGAAAGTGGACGTCGTGTCGCGCTCGGCATCGACGCGCGACGGCTTGCCCGATGCCTGCGCGAAGGCGCTCGCCGCGCTCGGCAAGCCCATCGATACGTCAGGGCTCGCGACCTATGCGACGCTGCCAGAAGCGTCGTGGAAGGCAATCGACGTCGTGGTCGAGACGGTGACCGAGGACCTCGAGCTGAAGCGCCGGCTGTTTACCGAGATGGAGAAGCTGGCTCAGCCCGGCTGCGCCATCACCTCGAACTCGTCGAGCTTCCCGATCAGCGAGATCGCCACGGGACTCGCCTCGCAAGGCCGCATGATGGGCCTGCATTTCTTCATGCCGGCGCATCTCATCCCGCTGGTCGAGGTCGTGCGCTCGGTCCACACCGACGTCGCCGAGGCCGAGCGCGTCGGCGAGATCATGCGCTCGCTGGGCAAGCGGCCGGTGCAGGTCAAGAAGGACGTGATCGGCTTTTTAGGCAACCGGATCCAGGGCGCCTTGATGCGCGAGGCGCTGTGGCTGATCGAGCAGGGCGTGGCCTCGCCCGAGGACATCGACGCCACGGTGCGGCTCTCCTTCGGCTTCCGCTATGCCGCGGCCGGCCCGATCGTGCAGAAGGAGCATTCGGGCTGGGACACGACTTGCGCCGTCGCCAAGATCATCTGGCCCGATCTCAGCAATGCCGACGGTCCGCCACCGGTCCTGCAGAAGAACGTCGACGAGGGCCGCATCGGCTTCAAGACCAAGCGCGGCTTCTTCGAGTGGGACGACCAGTCCATTGCAAAAGAGCGCGCCCGGTACGAGCACGCTCTTCGCAAGTGTCTAGAAATCTTCCGCGAGGAAGGGATTCTTTAGGCCGCGCGGCCGCGACCGCCGCGGCCACCGCCGCCGCCGCCGCCGAAGCGACGGCCGCCGCGCGGCGGGCCGCCGAACGGGCGGTCGCCTTGCGGGCGCGGCGTAAAGGGCCGGTTGCCGTGCGGGCGGGCGCCGTGCGGGCGTTCGCCCTGCGTCGGGCCGGTGCGCGGACGATCGTCGTGGGTGCGCTCGCCCTGCGGGGCGTCGCGATAGTCGCCGCGCGACCACTGATGCTCGGCCGGGGCGGACGGGCGATCGCCGCGCGAGCGCTCGCCGAACGGGCGATGGCCGCCACGGCCGCCACGACCGTTGCCATTGCCATTGGCGTGCTTGGGACCGTGACCGTTGCCGCGATGCTCACGCCGCTCGCCTTCATCGCGCGCGTCGCGCTCGGCCTTGGGACGGAGCGGCGGCGCCGCCGGCATGTCCTCGTTGGCCGGCGTCGGGACGACGGCGATGCGCTGGTTGGTCAGCCGCTCGATGCTCTTGAGCTGGCCGCGCTCGCTGCCGTCGCAGAACGACAGGGCGATGCCCGAGGCGCCGGCGCGCGCGGTGCGGCCGATGCGATGGACGTAGCTCTCGGCGTCAGCCGGCAGCTCGTAGTTGATGACGTGCGTCACGCCGCTCACGTCGATGCCGCGCGAGGCGAGATCGGTGGCGACCAGCACGCGGGCGCGGCCACGGCTGAAATTGTCGAGCGCCTTCTGGCGGGCGTTCTGCGACTTGTTGCCGTGGATCGCCTCGGAGCGCACGCCGCGATCCTCGAGCGCCTCGGCAACGCGGTTGGCGCCGCGCTTGGTGCGGGTGAAGACGATGACGCGCTCGAGCGTCTCGTCGTTCAAGAGGTGGCTCAGCAGCGCACGCTTGGCGGCGGCGGGCACGAAGTAGACACGCTGGTCGATCTTCTCGACGGTGCGGCCCTGCGGCGCGATCTCGACCTTCTCGGGGTTCTTCAGGATCTCAGCCGCGAGCTTGGAGATGTCACCCGGCATGGTCGCCGAGAACAGGAGCGTCTGGCGCTGCTTGGAGACCGAGGCCACGATGCGGCGCACGTCTCGGATGAAGCCCATGTCGAACATGCGGTCGGCCTCGTCGAGGACGAGGAAGCTCACATGCGCCAGCTTGACGTTGCCGCGCTCGACCAGGTCGAGCAGTCGGCCGGGCGTGGCGACCAGGATGTCGACGCCGCGGTTCAGGGTCTCGATCTGCCGGCCGAAGCCCAGGCCACCGATCACCATGCCGAGCTTCAGCCCGAGGCCGCGGCCGTAGGTGTCGAAGCTGCGGCCGATCTGGACGGCGAGCTCGCGCGTCGGCGCCAGCACCAGGGCGCGCGGATGCCGCGACTGCGGACGCTCGCGGAAACCGGAGAGGTGCTGCAGCACGGGCAGCGCGAAGGCGGCGGTCTTGCCGGTGCCGGTCTGGGCGATGCCCAGCACGTCGCGGCCCTGCAGCAACGCCGGGATGGTGCGCGCCTGGATCGGCGTGGGCACGGTGTAACCGGCGGCATCGAGGGCACGCAGCAACGGCTCGGCGAGGCCGAGATCCGCAAACGAAACATTACTCACTGGAGATATAGTCCTTTTGGCCGCCGGACGTGCCGTTCAGGCACGCGTATGGGGCGGCTTTTGGCCCGTTCCCGCGCGCGGCTGGGACGGCTCTTGTTTTGGGGATTGTCTCGGGATGAGGCGCCGTCGAATGAGAGGCGCGTCGCGCGATCGCGAGAAATCTTTGTCAGCCCGCAAACCAGCGGGCTGGCGCGTATATGATTGTGCGGCGCAACTAAGTCAAGCGACGGTATTGTGGCGGGTCGCGGGCCGAAGCCCGCGACCGAAAACCATCAGTTGCGCGCCTTCCTGCGCAACAAACGGCCCGGCAGGTTGCCCGTCGGCTCATTATCGCGCAACAGGACCTGGCCGTTGACGATGGTGGCGTGCATGCCGTCGCACTTCTGCTTCAGCCGCTTGGCGCCGGCCGGCAGGTCGCACGCGACCTCGGGCATGCGCGGGCCGACCGTGTCGGGATCGAACACGACGATGTCGGCCGCCAGGCCCTCGCGCAGGAGGCCGCGATCGTGGAAGCCGAACTGGGTGGCGGTGTCGTTGGTGATCAGCTTCACCGCCTCCTCGAGCGTAAAAGCCTGCTTCTCGCGCACCCAGTGGCTCAAGAGATGCGTCTGCAGCGAGCTGTCCATGATCTGCGAGACATGGGCGCCGGAGTCGGAGAAGGTCACGACCGAGCGCGGATGCTTCATCAGCTCCAGTGCCTCGGCCTGGTCCTCGTTGGCGATCGGCTGGATCATGAAGAACTTGAGGTCGCGCTCCAGCGCCATGTCGATCATCAGATCGACGGGATGGGTGTTCTTCTGGCGCGCCAGCTCGGCCATGCTCTTGTGCGGGCCTGTCATGTCGGTCAAGGCATAGATCCAGTCCCACTTCGGCGGCCGCGCTTCCGCGCCGAGCACGACCGGGCCCTCGTAGGGTTTCGACGCGATCTCGACCAGCCTGCGGCGCTTGTCGGCGTCGAGCAGCCACTGCTTCTGCTCTCCGACCGGCAGCTTGCGCATGTCGCGCCACATTTCCCACTTGTCGAACGGCAACTGCGTTTCGAAGGAGAGCAGCACGTTCAGCGCCCGACTGTGCACCTGGGCGAACATGCGCCCGCCCTGCCGGCAGGTGCGCTCGATGATGTCGAAGGTGGTGCGCCAGCTGCCCGGATTGGTGCGCCGGCTGAACAGGCCGAAGGTGATCGGCCGACCGCTCTCGATGGCGAGCTTGCTCAGCCCCTCATAGTAGGCGCGCGCCTTGTCGCCTTCGGCGCCGCGAGGCTCGCCCGCGACCTCCACCATGCCCGCGCCCATCGCCTTGACCAGCGTCTCGAACTCTTTCCAGGTGGCGAGACGGCTCGCCACCGGCTTGTCGTCCGAGGTCATATGGCTGGCGCTGCGCGTGGTCGAGAAGCCATGCGCGCCGGCCGCGATCGATTCCTTGGTGTGATGCACCATCGCCCTGAGATCGTCCTCGGTCGCCTCGTCGGTGAAGGCGCGCTGGCCCATCACGTAGGTGCGCAGCGCGCAGTGGCCCATGTAGCCCGCGTAGTTGATGCCCTTGGGCAGCGACTCGAGAACATCGAGGAACTCGGGGAAGGTCTCCCAGCGCCACTTGATGCCGGCCTTCATGGCGGCGCGGCTGATGTCCTCGGCGCGCTCGAGGTTGCGCATCACGAGGTCGGCCTCTTCCGCGCGGCAGGGCGCCAGGGTGAAGCCGCAATTGCCCATCAGCACCGTCGTCACGCCCTGGAAGCAGGAGCTGGTGCCGATCGGGTCCCAGAAGATCTGCGCATCCATGTGGGTGTGGCCGTCGACGAAGCCCGGCGAGACGACGCGGCCCTCGGCGTCCATCGTCTCCTTGGCGGCGGCGCCGTTGATGCGGCCGATCTCGGCGATCTTGCCGTCCTTCACGCCGATATCTGCACGATAACGCGGTAGTCCGGACCCATCGACGATCATGCCGTTCCTGACGACGAGGTCGAATGCCATGGCGATCCTCCGGCTATTTGCCCAACCGTACCCTTCCGCAGAGTGGGGTCAATCGCTGGCGAGCGCATGGCTGCCGTCCTAGGATCGCAAACAACAAGGAAGCGTGAGGAAACATGGAATTCGGCGTCCTTTTCACATCGCATCCAAATCCCCAGGAGGAGCCTTATCCCCATCGCGACGTGCATGCGCGCACGACCGACGAGGTCATCGAGGCCGAGCGCCTGGGCTACGACACGGCCTGGATCGCCGAGCACCACTTCGCCACCAGCTACGGCATCATGCCGGACTGCTTTGCCTACATGGCCTATCTCGCGGCCAAGACCAGCCGCATCAAGATCGGCGCCGCCGTCATCACCTTGCCGCTCTACGACCCGATCCGCGTGGTCGAGAACACCTCGTTCGTCGATATTCTCTCGAACGGCCGCGTGCGGCTGGGCGTCGGCTCGGGCTACCGGCCCTACGAATTCGAGGGGCTGGGCCGCGACTTCGACAATCGCCGCGACATCGTCGAGGAATCGATCGGCCTGATGTTCGATGCCTGGCACCGGCACCGCTGGGACCACAAGGGCAAGTACTACAAGGGCACCGTCAAGGAGCCCTACGAGATGCTGCCGCATCCCATCCAGATGCCGCATCCGCCGCTCTACATGGCGGACGGCACCGACCGCTCGATCGGCTACAGCGGCCGCAATGGCTTCGGCCTGATGCTGTCGACGCTCCCAAGCGTCGAGACGCTGGCGGCGCAGACAGCCCTCTATAAGCGCGAGCTCGCCACGGCGTCGGCCGAGCGGCGCAAGAACCCGGCGGCGGGCGAGATCGACATCGCCCGCTGGGTCTATATCGCTGATACCGACCAACAGGCGCGCGCCGAGACCGAGGAGGCGATCGTGCGCCACATCTCGCATTTCGGCGGCTCGGGCACGGGCGGCTATCTCGGCTCGGTCTCCGAGAAGGGCAGCGCCATCAAGTACGACGACCTCGCCTCGACCCTGCTGCATGGCTCGGCCGAGACGGTGATCGCCCGCCTGCGCGAGATTGAGGCGCGCACCGGCATGACCTCGCTGCTGCTGCACTATCCGCCCTACTACGGGCGCGAGAAGACGATGAAGAGCCTGAAATTGTTCGCCGAGCGCGTCATCCCGGCCTTCCGTCCGCCGGCGCGGCGGGCAGCGGCGGAGTGACGGCGGGCGCCGGCGCTGCGCGATCCAACAACGCGCTGGGAGCCCTTTTCATCCTGCTGGCGACGCTGTGCTACGCCAGCATGGACGCGATCAGCAAATTCCTGGTGACCGACTATGGGGTCATCCAGATCATGTGGGTGCGCTGCGCACTGATCTTCCTGTTCAGCTGGATCATCGTGCGCCGCCAGGGGCTGGTAAAAGCGCTGCGATCGGAGCGGCCGTGGCTGCAGTTCACGCGTTCGCTGATCCTGCTGATCGAAAGCGCCATCTTCGTGCTCGCCTTCCGCTACCTGCCGCTCGCCGATGCGCACGCTCTTGGGGCGACGTCGCCGCTGATCGTCATCGCTCTCGGCGTGCTGTTCCTGGGCGAAAAGGCGGGGCTGGCGCGCTGGCTGGCCGTCGCCGCGGGCTTCTGTGGCGTCCTGCTGATCATCCAGCCCGGCCTGCGCACCGTCGACTGGCCGGTGCTGCTGCCGCTCGGCGGCTCGGTGCTGTGGGCGGCCTACCAGATCCTGACCCGCCTGGCCGCGCGGCGCGATTCGCCCGACACGTCGCTGATCTGGGCGGCGGTGGTGCCTTTGATCGCCACCACCTTCGTCGGACCGATCGGCTGGCAATGGCCCACCGTCACGGCATGGATCCTGATGGCGCTGATCTCGGCGATCGGCGCGGTGGGGAACTACGCGATGATCAAGGCGCTCGACTATGCCGAGGCCGGCGCCGTGCAGCCCTACAACTACACGCTGCTGGTGTGGGCAACGGTGCTGAGCGTCGTGGTCTTCGGCGACATTCCCGACGGCTGGACCATTTTAGGCGCGGCCATCGTCGTGGCGAGCGGCCTCTATACCTGGCACCACGACCGGCGCGCTGCCTAACGCGGCCACGCCCGCAACGCGACCAGCCCGCCATCGATCGGCAGCAGCACGCCGGTCACCCAGCGCGATTCGTCGGAGGCGAGATAGACCGCGCCATAGGCGATGTCCCACGCCGTGCCTTCGGTCTGCATGGGCACCATGTTCTTGCGCCGCTCGCGCGCCTCGGCGCCCAGGTGCGCCACCATCGGCGTGTGCACCGAGCCCACGATGATGCAGTTGGCGCGGATGTTCTGCGTCGCATAGTCGGCCGCCACCGACTGGGTGAAGCCGTGCAAACCGGCCTTGGCCGTCGAATAGGCGACCGCGCCGGCGCTGCCCATCAGGCCGACCGCGCCCGCGATGGACGACACCATGATGATCGAGCCGCCGCCGCCCTTCTTCATCTCCGGGATGCAGTACTTGGTGCACAGCATGGTGGTGGTGAGGTTGGCCTCCAGCACCTTGTGCCAGTCGGCCGGCGTCACCGTCTCGGGCGTCCCCGGCGCGCCCACGCCGACATTGTTGTGCAGGATGTCGAGCCGGCCGTAGGTCTTTGCGGCGAACCTGGCCATCGCCTCGGCCGCGTCGGCCTGGGCGACATCGCCGGCAAAGACCGAAGCCTCGCCGCCCTCGTCCTTGATCTGCTTGGCCAGTTTCTCGGCACGCTCGGCGCTGCGATTGACCAGCACCACCCTGGCGCCCTCGCGGGCGAACATGATGGCGGTCGCCATGCCGTTGCCCACACCCTCGCCGCGCGGCGCCGCGCCGGTCACCACCGCCACCTTGCCTGCCAGCCGTCCGGCCATTTCTCTCCCCCTCGCCTAGTGCTATTTCAAGCCGAGCTTAGCGGGAGGACCGATATCGTGGCCAGCAACCAGATCCATGAAGGCGGCTGCACCTGCCGCCATGTGCGCTATCGCATGACCGGCAAGCCGTTGTTCGTGAATTGCTGCCACTGCCGCTGGTGCCAACGCGAAACCGGCTCGGCCTTCGTCATCAACGCCGTGATCGAAGCGGACCGTGTCGAGCTGCTGGCGGGCGAGCCGGAAATGGTCCTGACGCCGTCAGCGAGCGGCAAGGGCCAGAAAATCTGGCGCTGCCCCAGATGCCGCATCGCGGTGTGGAGCAACTATTCGGGCGCCGGCGACGTCATGCGCTTCGTGCGCGTCGGCACGCTCGACAATCCCGATGCCCTGCCGCCCAACGCGCACATCTTCACCATGTCCAAGCAGCCCTGGGTCGTCCTGCCCGAAGGCGCGACTGTCGTCCCCGAGTTCTACGACATGAGCAAGACCTGGCCGGCCGAAAGCCTGGAGCGGCGGAAGGCGATAAAGCGAGACTGATCGATGGCGCTGGCCCCGGCCACCCGCGACAAGCTGATCTCCGTCGGCACGGCCCGCGTCGCTGCGGCGCTCGCCAGGCATGGCCTGCGGCGGCAATCGCTGTCGGGGCTGCGGCCGCTCTCGCCCTTCCAGGATGCCATGGCCGGCGCGGCCGCCACGGCGATCGACGCCTGCCCGCCGGGCGGCGTTCTCACCATGGAGGGCAGCGTGACGTCGGCGCCGGTGGCGCTCCTCGTGCGGCGCAAGGTGGCCGGAATCGTCAGCAACAGCTCCCTGCGCAACGCCGCGGATATCGCGCGTACCGGATTGCCAGCCTGGCAAAGGCTCTCCGGTCCGCCGGCAAAGCCGCTACCGATCGAAGCCCGCGACGTCCTGTTCGGCGACCGCGCTGGCCTGCTCGTCATCCCGGCCAGCCTCGCCGACCAGGTCGCCGAAGAAGCGGCCGAGGCGATGGCCTACGAGGAATTCGTCGCCGAGCAGGTGGACTCGGGCGGCGGCGTCTACGGCCTGCACATCCCGAGCGGCGAGCACGCGCGCCGCGCCTTCGCCGCCTGGCGGCGCATCAGGGGCCGCTGACAAGACTCCAGTCACTTACGCTTGACCCGTATCAGCACTTCAGTTATATTCAGAACCACCCGCCCTCCAGGCGGCGTCGCTCTTTGCATCGTTCATCCGAAGTCCCTCGCGCACGGTTGGCGTCGCGCCGGCCTTCTCCTGCGTTCGAAATCCAATGGCGAAACTTGCGTAACTATCCAAATTCGTCTGAGAGCCCCATTCATAGTAGGTCGGCTTCCGGGGCCCACTACCATCTCCGGCGGACATACCGGGAATGCCGCAAAATCCCCAGCGATGACGGCGTTGCATGCACTTGACCTTCGACTTGCCGTGCCGAGGAAGGCGCATTGTCGTTCCTGTCGCTGTTCAGGCGACAGTGCCGGACACCTGCAACGCCGCAAGCATCAGAGGCGTCAATGGCTTGCGACGATTTCCCGAGACGCGCAACGAACGCGATCCCGTTCGGGAAAACGCTCTACTGCAGCCGGCTGAGATCGACGACCAGGGCCGCGACGTTGCGGGTGCCGATGCCGATGATGAGGATGTCGGTATCGACGCGCATGTACTGATGGCCGGCCGGCGACGGCGACAGCTTGGCGATCAGGCCGGGCGGCGGCGCGTCGGCCTTCATGCCGTCGGGCAATGGCTGGTCGAGCCGCCAGGGCTTAGTCGGCATGGCGGCCGGCGCGCCACAGGCCTTGTCCTTTCGCACCAGCGGCGCCGGGCAGCGGCCGGCGGCGATCTCGTCGCGGTAGTAGGCAAAGGCGGCGTCGCGGTCGCGCTGCGACACGACCATGTTCAGCGTCGGCAGCGGCGTGTCCTTGGCCGGCGGCTTCGTCTGCTGCGCCGGGGCCGGAGCGGCAGGCCGGGCTGGCGGCGTCTGGGCGGTGGCGGGCAGCGCGAGCAAAGCCACGAGAACGATCGGAACAACGCGCATGTCTAGCTCTGCCAATAGCCGGGAAGCTTGGTTGCCAGCCATCTTGCCAGAGCGCCGTTCACCGCCACCGGCTGCTCCTGCGCCATCCAGTGGCCCGAGTGGACCACGACCTCGGTGAGCTGGGCGCAGTCGCGGCGCATCGGCTCGGCGAGCCGCGAGGTCATGGTCTCGCAGGTGACGTCGTAGGCGCCGTGCAGGAACAGCACGGGCATGGCGAGCCTGCCGCCGTTCGGCGCGCGGCTCGCGTAGGCGGCATTGGCCTTGTGGTTCATGTACCAGGAGTCCGGCCCGAAGAAGCCATTGCGCGTCAGCGCCGCGGTGTAGGCGTCCAGGTCCTGCTCGGTGATCACGTCGGGATCGCGCGGAAAATCGGGGAAGCCCGCCGGCCCGGCCCAGCCGCCGTTCTTGCGCACCGAGGCCGTGCGGCTCGGCTTGCCGGCCGACTCGGGATCGCCCTTGCGGAACAGCGCCTTCACCGTGTTGCGGATGTTGCCCTCGAAGCCCTTGCAGGCCTTGTCGAAGCTCTCCTCGTAGAAGAACTGGTAGTCCCACTGCCCGGCCGGGAACTCCACCTCGGGATAGACCTTGCGGTCGACCAGGCCGACCACGCTGTCGAGCGTGAATCCCGTGGCGAGATAGGGCACGCAGAGGCTGGCCACGCCCGCCGTCTTGTCGGCGTGGTGCGCGGCGATGTTCCAGACCACCGGGCTGCCCCAGTCGTGGCCGATCCACACCGCCTTGTCGCGACCGAGCGAGGCCAAAAGCTCGATCATGTCCTGGACGATCTGCTCCTGGGCGAAGTCCTCGTGCCGCGTGTAAGTGTTCGACCGACCGTAGCCGCGCATGTCGGGCGCGATGCAGCGGAAGCCAAGCGCCGCCATCGCCGGCAACTGATGGCGCCAGGACAGCGAGAGCTCCGGCCAGCCATGGCAGAAGATCAGCAATGGCCCGCTCTCGGGCCCGCAGGCGAGATAGCCCGTGGTGTGGCGGGCCGTCTTGAGCGTGTGTTCAGTGACCGGAAACGTCATGCCGCACTCCAATAATCGGGCAGTTTCGCCGCCAGCCATCTGGCGAGGGCCGCGTTCACCGCCACCGGCTGCTCCTGCGCCATCCAGTGGCCCGACTTCACCACCACTTCGGCGAGATCTTTGCAATCGCCGCGCATCGGCTCGGCGAAACGCGAATTCACGGTCTCGCAGGTCGTGTCGTAGGCGCCGTGCAGGAACAGCACCGGCATCGACAGCTTGGGCGATCTCGCCTGCCTGGAATACTGGCCGTTCGCCTTGTGGTTCATGTACCAGGCGTTCGGCCCGAAGAAGCCGTTGCGCGTCAGCGCCGCAGTATAGGCTTCGAGATCCTGCTCGGTGATGACGTCAGGATCGCGCAGCACGTCGGGGCAGGCGCCGCCGCCGAACCAGCCGCCGTTCTTGCGCACCGATGCGGTCGCGGCGGGCTTGCCGACGGCAGCCGGATTGCCCTTGCGGAACATCGCCTTCACGACGTTGCGGATATTGGCTTCGAAGTCGCGCTGCGCCTTGTCGAAGTTCTCTACATAGAAATAGTGATAGTCCCACTGGCCGACCGGGTAGAGGTCGGCGGGATAGACCGAGCGATCGACCAGGGCCAGGCGGTTTTCTACGGAGTTGCCGGCGGCGATGTAGGGCACGCACAGGCTCGCCACGCCCACCGTCTTGTCGGGATGGTGCGAGGCCACGTTCCACACCACGGAGCTCCCCCAGTCGTGGCCGATCCACACCGCCTTGTCGCGGCCGAGCGAGGCTAAAAGCTCCAGCATGTCCTCGACGATCAGTTCCTGGCCAAAATCCTCGTGGCGCGCATAGGTGCTCGAGCGGCCGTAGCCGCGCATGTCGGGCGCGATGCAGCGAAAGCCCAGCGCCGCCATGGCCGGCAGCTGGTGCCGCCACGACAGCGAGAGCTCGGGCCAGCCGTGGCAGAAGATCAGCAGCGGACCCTTTTCCGCTCCGCAGGCGAGGTAGCCCGTGGTGTGGCGGGCGGTCTTGACGGTGTGTTCGGTGACCGGGAATGTCATGGCATGGAGGCTTCCATGGAAATCGATACCGGCACAACCGAACTTTTGTGTTCCGTCCGTGACGGCGTGGCGCTGATCACGCTGAACCGGCCGGAGGCGCGCAACGCCATGTCGGACAAGCTGACCCCCGCCCTGCGTAGCCAGATCCGCGAGCGCGGCGAGGACGTGGACGTCGGCGCCATCCTGATCACCGGCGCCGGCACCGCCTTCTGCAGCGGCGGCGACGTCAAGGGCATGGGCGGACGCGGGGCCCGCGGCCAGATGACGTTCGAGGAGCGGCTCGGCGACCTGCGCCGGCGGCAGGCGGCGCTGACCGGTGCGCTGGTGGCCGTGCGCAAACCCACCATCGCGGCGCTGCCGGGTGCCGCGGCCGGCGCGGGCCTCGCCATCGCCCTCGCCTGCGATATCCGCATGGCCGCCAAGTCGGCCTTCGTCAGCACGGGCTACGCCAAGGTCGGCCTGTCGGGCGACTACGGCATCGCCTGGCTTTTGACCCGCGCCATCGGCTCGGCGCGGGCGCGCGAGCTGATGTTCACGGCGGAGCGCGTCGATGCCGAGCGCTGCGAGCGCATCGGCCTGGTGAACCGCGTCGTGCCGGACGACAAGCTGCAGGCTGAGGCCTTCGAGTTCGCCAAGTCGCTGGCCAACGGACCGCGCGTGGCGCTGCGCAACATGAAGGACAATCTCGACGACGCGCTGCACATCGACTACCCGACGGCGCTCCATCGCGAGGCCGAGCGCCTGGTCCAGGCCTCGCGCACCGAGGATCACAAGGAGGCGGTGCGGGCGTTCGTGGAGAAGAGGAAGCCGGTGTTCGCAGGCCGGTGACTTCGAGGGCGAGGCGACTCGCATTGAAGGGCAATCACCATGGCTGATGTCTTGGTCGTAGGGGCAGGACCGGTCGGTCTCACCATGGCGGGCGAACTCGCGCGGCACGGCGTGCGCTGCCGCATCGTCGATCGCCTTGCCGGCCCGCTGCCCTACTGCCGTGCGATCGGCGTCACCCCGCGCACCCTCGAAGTCTGGGACGACATGGGCATTGCCCGGGAAATGATCGATGCCGGCCTCTGGATCGATGGCATGCGGTCCATGATCCAGGGCCATCCGTCCAATGACATGCATCTCGATCTCTCCGACCTGCCCTATTCGGAGCTGGGTTTGCCGCAATACGAGACCGAACGGCTGCTGACCCGTCATCTCGTCCGTTTCGGGATCTCGGTGGAGCGTGGCGCGGCGGTTCAGGCGCTGGAGCAGGATGCGAACGGCGTGAGCGTGCGCCTCGAGAAGAATGGCGCCACCGAACAGGCCAGGTTCCGCTATGTCGTGGGCTGCGATGGTGCGCACAGTACCGTGCGCCACGCGGTGGGAATCGGCTTCGAGGGCGAAGCCTTTCCGATGACGTTCATGCTGGGCGACGTGCATATCGACTGGGACCTGCGCCGCGGCATGGCGCTGCGGGCGCTGCGGCTGGTCGAGGATGGCCCGCCCGCCATGTTCATCGCCATCCCGCTGCCGGAGGCCGGCCGCTACCGGGTCTCCATGCTGGCGCCGATGGACTTGGCCGCCAGCGGCACCAGTGACCACGGAATCCAATCGGAAGCGCGCGGTCCCGAGCTCGCCGACCTCCAGGCGATCGCCGACGATCTCGTGGCCCCAAGGCCCCATCTCTCGGACTTGAGATGGTCCTCGCTGTTTCGCATCAGCATGCGCCTCGCGGCAGCCTATCGTCGCGGCCGCGTCTTCATCGCCGGCGATGCCGCTCACATCCACCCGCCGACCGGCGGCCAGGGCATGAACACCGGCATCCAGGACGCCTACAACCTCGCCTGGAAGCTGAAGCTGGTGCTGGACGGCACGGCATCCGCGCACCTGCTCGACAGCTACGAAGCAGAGCGGCGTCCGGTCGGTGCGGAGGTCGTGGCCCGCACGCGCGCGGCGAGCGAAGGTTACGGCCGCGAGAAGGGCCATGCGCCGGACCGGCTGGTCGATACGCAGCTCCTGGTGTCCTATCGAGGGACCGGCTGGGTGCGCGACGATGGCGCCGGCGATGCCGCCAGCCCAAAGGCCGGCGACCGCGCCCCGGACGCCACGGGCTTGCGCCGTTACGGCGTTGGCTTCCCGGTGCGGCTGTTCGATATCCTGCGCGGCACCGAGCACGTGCTTGTCGTTCACCTTGCCGGAGGCGACGCCAGCGATCTCTCCGGCTTCGCGCGCCAGCTGCGTGCCGAGAGCCCGCTGCCGCTGAGAATCGTCGGAATCAGCGCCCATGACGTCGCCGAACAACCAGGCATCGCGCTCTACCGCGATACAGAGCGGTCGTTCGAAAACGCCTTCGGTGCCCCGGAAGCGGCGTTCCTGGTGCGCCCGGACGGATACATCGGTTGGCGTGGCCCGTCGTATCGCGATCCTGGCCTCGGGGCACACATCGGACGGCTGCTCGGCGGGAAGGGAGACGGCGGGTGACGAACTACCATCGCCAGATCGGGGATGCCGATGACTTTGAAAGGCTGCATCTGGCGATGGTGCGGCACCGCTTTGATTGGCGCCTCATCCCATCCAGCGCCGAGTGTGCCTACAGGCAGTAGTTCCGCGAACTCTAGATGCAGATCGTCGGCGGGCAGTGTGCTGCCCGTACGACCTTCATGTCCGGCGCCAAGCGCCCCTGACCGCTGCTGTTGTCTAACACCGCGCTGGTCATGAAATAGGTGGTACTACCGGCGTAGTCCGCCGAAAGGCCGACGAGGGTCCCACCGGCCACGTCCACCACACTCGGCCTCATCTCCTCGCCCCAGCCGACCTTTTGATTATAGATCATCCAGGAAAACGAATACTGTCCGGGCGCGACATCGAAAACCATGGCTTCCTTCGAGTTCACGGTGCCGATCTTGACGTTGTTGACGTAAATGTCGGCTGGCAAGCCATGGTACCTCTGGAGCTTGGTCCCGCCAGTGAAGATCGGACCGCGCCCCGTAAGGACGAACACCCGGGCGCGGTCTGCCGGCGGTGCCTGCAGAGTCATGGCCGCCTGAGTGACCTCCGCTGAAGCCAGCACAGGTGGCGGTCCGGAGTAGCACGCCAGCAAGGCAGTGCATGCCAGCACAGTAAAGATCAACGGCAGGCTTCTCGTCATTCTTTGCTCCAAAAACGCTGGAACGTGTCCATCAAGCCTATCAGATCCTGATCGCCATCTTGCCCTTGTTGCGTCCCTCGAACAGGCCAATCAGCGCCTGGGGCGCCTTGTCGAGGCCGTCGACGATATCGACGATGGCCTTGATCTTCCCTTCCTCGACCCAGCGCGCGAGTTTCGCCTCGGCCTCGGCACGCTGGTCAAAGAAATCCATGACGACGAAGCCTTCCAGGCGCAGCCGCTTGGTGACGACCAGGCCGGGCACCGCCACGGGACCGGGCGCGGGCTTCTCGACGTCGTATTGCGAGACGTTGCCGCAGCAGACGATGCGGCCGCGCAGGTTCATCAGCGACAGCGCCGCGTCGAGCACCGGCCCGCCGGTATTGTCGAAATAGACGTCGATGCCGTTGGGGCAGACCGCTTTTAGCGCGCGGTAGACGCCACCCGCCTTGTAGTCGACCGCGGCGTCGAAGCCGAGATCGCGCACCAGCCAGTCACACTTGTCCTGGCCGCCCGCCGTGCCGATGACTCGGCAGCCAGCGAGCTTGGCGATCTGGCCGGCCATCGTCCCGACCGCGCCGGCGGCCGCCGACACCAGCACCGTGTCGCCCGGCTTGGGCTGCCCGATATTCAGCAGGCCGAAATAGGCGGTGAGGCCGGTGATGCTGAGCGGGCCGATCAACAGCTCGAACGGCGCCTTGATCGTGCGCTTGGTGAGCCGTCGTGCCGGCATCGCCGCATAGTCCTGCCAGCCCCAGTCGCCCTCGACGATGTCGCCGGCCTTCAGCCCGCCGCTCTTGGACTCCACCACCTCGCCGATGGCGAAACCGCTCATGACCTGGCCCGGCTCCAGCGCATCGCGATAGGTCTTGCCCATCATCCAGGCGCGGTTGGCGGGATCGAGCGACAGCATGCGCGTGCGCACCAGCGCCTCGCCCTCGCGCGGCGCAGGGATCGCCGTCTCCGTCCACTGGAAGGTGTCGGGCGCGATCTTGCCTTGGGGCTGCTTGGCGTAGAGCCACTGGCGGTTCATGGATTCTTCCTCATAGCTTCAAGGGAACCTCATGCTGAGGAGCCACGCGAAGCGTGGCGTCTCGAAGCATGGGCTGCAACACCTGTGTTGCCACCCTTCGAGACGCGCCCTACGGGCGCTCCTCAGGGTGAGGTCTTTAGTCCTTGTAGTTGGCGGCGCGCTTCTGCAGGTTCGACATGATCGCCTCGAGCTGGTTGGGCGAGCCGATCAGCTTCTGCTGCTCGACCGACTCGGCCATCAGCCCGGTCGCGGCATCGACGGCGACGGCATCGTTCAAGATGCGCTTGGCCGCGCGAACGGCGTCCGGGCTCTTGTTGGCGATCTCCTTCGCCGTCTCGAGTGCGGCCGCACGCGGATCCTCGACGATCTTCGTCACGAAGCCGAGCTGCTGGGCCTCGGTGCCGCCAAAAATGCGGCCGGTGTAGGTGAGCTCGCGCACCACGTCCTCGCGCGCGAGATGGCGCATGAGCTGCGTGCCGGCGAGGTCGGGCACCAGGCCCCACTTGATCTCCATCACCGAGAAGCGCGTGTCGGCGGTGGCGTAGCGCATGTCGGCCCCCAGCATGATCTGGAAGCCGCCGCCGAAGGCCACGCCATGGACCGCGGCAATCACCGGCACCGGCAGGGTGCGCCACTGCCAGGCGCATTGTTGCGGGCGGTTGGCGATCCCGTGGGTGCGCTTGGTGAGATCGCGCACACCGGGCACGGCGTCGCCGTCCTGTTTCATGGCGGCGAAGCTTCCCATGTCGAGGCCGGCGCAGAAGGCCTTGCCCTCGCCCGACAGGACGACGGCGCGCAGGCCCTTCATCTTCGCGAGTTGGTCACCCGCTTCGATGATGCCCTCGAACATCGCGGGATCGAGGGCGTTCATCTTGTCGGCGCGGATCAGGCGCACATCGGCGACGCCGCCTGAAAAGTCGATCGAGACGCGGTCCTTCATTTGTCCTTCTCCGATTTCAGCCATTCGCGCAGTCGGCGTCTTACTTCTTCCGGCGGCAGGCGCTCCGGCGGCTTCAGGCTGCCGTCACCTTGCCCCTGAGGTTTATGGGGCCACATCAGCACGGCAATGCCGCGCTGCACGTCGGCATAGCTGCAGTCGTCGGGCAGCCGGTCGAGCAGCGCCCTCACCTCGGCTTTCACGTCCACCATCGCGTCACCATCAGCCAGATGCCCTGCGAAAGATAGACCACGCCGATGGCCAGGATCACCCGGCGCGTCCAGTGATAGAACTGCCTGTCGGACATACGGTCGAGGAAACTGCGCGACAAGGTGGTTCCCAGCACGGCGAAGCAGGCGGCATAGGCCATGACCAGCCACTGCTCGAGGTCGCGGCCGGCCGGGTTGGCGATCAGGACGCCGAAATAGGCGACCTTGGTGAGATGGCCCAGCACCTGGGCCGCCGCCTTGGTGG
>JAKFVH010000297.1 GCA_021732285.1 Reyranella sp.
CCCCGATGACGGGGGAGGGACTAAGAGCGCGGACTCCAATCCGGCGGCGCCAATTCGAAGCCCTCGAACTCGAAGCCCGGCGAGACCGTGCAGCCGACCAGCGTCCAGGCGCCGAGCGAGCGCGCCGCCTGCCAGACGTGGCGCGGCACCACCGCCTGCGGTTGCTCACCGACACCGAAATCGGTGCCGAGCCGCAGATGGCGTACGCTCTTGCCGTCGTCGCTCATCGAAAGCTCGAGCGGCGCGCCGGCATAGTGATGCCAGATCTCGTCGGCATCGACCCGATGCCAGTGCGAGCGCTGGCCGGCTTTCAGCAGAAAGTAGATCGCGGTGCCCGAGCTGCGTCCTTCGCCCGGTGCGCGGAAGGTCTCGACATAGTGCCCGCCCTCGGGATGAGGCTTCATCCCGAGATGGCGGATGATCTCGTCGGCATTCACGCCCACGTTCTCATGAGGACGGCGGCACTGTCGCCTTCATCGACGGCAGCTTGGAGAAGGTCGTGAACCACTTGGCGAGCTTGGGCCGCTTGGCGCGCCAGTCGTGGCTGCCGAATCGGAAGTCGAGATAACCCAGCGCGCAGCCGATCGTGATCGTGCCGAGCGTCGGCTTGCCCTTGAGCGACTTGGCCTCGGCCTCGAGCTGGTCGAGCACGCCGTCGATCTTCTTCATCTGGCCCTTGGTCCAGTCGGGCCAGCGCCGATCCTCGGGCCGCAAGAAGCCCTCGTAGCGCGCCAGCAAGGCGGCATCGAGCAGGCCATCGCCCATCGCCTGCAGGCGCAACGCCACCCAGCGGTCGCGGCCCTTGCGCGGCAAGAGCTTGCGGCCCTTGTGCTGGTAATCGAGGTACTCGCAGATCACCGGCGAGTCGAAGAGGTCCATGCCCTTGACCGACAGCGCCGGGATCTTGCCGATCGGGTTGTGCTTGTCGACGTCGGCGTTGGGCTGCACCGGCGTCAGCGCCACGTTGATCATGTCGATCTTCTTGTCGATCTTGGTCTCGAGCGCCAGCACCCTCACCTTGCGGGCATAGGGTGACGACGGCGAGTAGTAGAGTCTCATCTTGGCCATTGTCGCTCTCCCCTTGTCGTTTCAGGCCGCAGCCATCTGCGGGATGTCGGTGTCGTTCAGCCGTACCTTGCGCGCCACATCCAGAAGCTGCTGCCAGGTCGTGCCGTCGATCGGCACACCGTTCTTCTCGCGGTCGACCTTGCGCGCGCGCTCGGGCTCACCCGGCGTCAGCACCTCGGGCACGCCGGGCTGCGGCTTGGCCGACTTCACCCAGGTGATGAAGGTCTCGACCTCGTCCTCGAAGAACTCGGTGCCGCCCATCGATGCCGGATCGATGATGATCGACAGCATGTTGTTGATGATGTCGGTGCCGGGCTTGATGGTGCGCGGGCTGTGCGTGCGGCCGCCGGTCAGCGCACCGGCCAAAAGATCGCAGATCACCGCGAGCCCGCCGCCCTTGTGCAGGCCGAACGGCAGGATGGCGCCGAAGGGCGGGTTGTACAGCACGCCCGGATCGGTGCTGGGCTTGCCGGCCGCGTCGATCAGCAGGCCGTCCTCCATCTGGACCTTCTTGTTGAAGGCCACGCGCACCTTGCCCGCCGCCACCTGGCTGGTGGCGAAGTCGAGCACGATCGGCTCCTTGCCCTTGCGCGGCACGGCCGTGCAGTAGGGATTGGTGGTGAAGCGCGGCTCGGCGCCGCCGAATGGCGCCACCATCGACTTGTGGCCGTGCACGTTCACCCAGTGCGTGCTCACCATACCGGCGCGCGCGCACTGCTCGCCCCAATGGCCGATGCGGCCGATATGATGCGCGTTGGTGAGGCCGACGACGCACACGCCGTTCTTCTTCGCCCGTTCGATGCCGATATCCATGGCTTCCTTGGCGACGACCTGGCCATAGCCCGCGCCGCCATCGATCACGATCACGGCCCCGTTGTCGCGGATGATCTTTGCATGATTGTTACGGACGCAGGCGCCGACGCCGGTGTTCTGGATGTAATGCGGGATCATGCCGACCCCGTGGCTGTCGTGGCCGAACAGGTTGGCCAGCACCAGATGGTCGGCGACCAGGCGCGCTTCCTGGTCGGTGCTGCCGTCGGCCCGGCAGATCGCCATGGTGAAGGCATGCAGCCGATCGGGCTTGATCCTGACTTCGCCGACTGAACTCTTGCCCTCGGCCATGCCGTCGTCTCCTCCGGGATTTCGCTTTCGGCGCGCAAGGTTCCGCGTCGGGGCTGCCCTGTCAACCGACGCGGAAAAGCCGTGGAAATCCGCCTAAATTTGGCCCCCAGGGGCGCCGAGATTGGCCGGCAAGACGGGCCTCCGACCCCGTGGTAAACCGGGACTGAAGAACGAGGCCTGCGTGCGCTTTCCCATCCGCCTAGAACACGATGCGTCCAGGTGGAACCACCTGGACGCATCTTGTCCTGTGGAACAAACACCGCCCACGCGCGCGAATGCGAACAAATGGAACCGCCTACGCGGTTCCATCTGTTCGCATTCCGCTCTGGCGTGGCTTCTCCTGCTGCTGGTCACAGCCGCCGGCCCCGCGCTGGCCCAGACGCCGACGCCGACGCAGCCGCAGCGGCCGTTCGGCCAGCTCGTCGAGCTGTGGACACGCCAACTCGACCGTATCGCCACCCGTGCCGAGCAGGCGAGCCTGCTGCCGGTCGAGATCGACGCCCTGCGCGAGCAGGCGGGCGACGTGCGGGCGGCCGCCGCGGCGGCCGCCAACCTTGCCCGCAGCGACCTCGCCGACACACGCAAGCTTCTGGCGCCATTGGAAGCCAAGCCGGCCAGCGACGCGGTGCCGGAGTCAGACGCAGTGAAGGCCGACCGCGAGCGGCTGACCGAGCAAGCCACGGTCAACGAGGGCCGCGTCAAGCAGTGCGAGGTGGTGATCGCCCGCGCCGACCAGCTCATCGAACGCCTGACCAAGCTGCGCGGCGAGGTCATGCTGCGCACGCTGCTGCGCCGCGACGCCTCGCCCCTGTCGCGCGACGTCTGGAGCAAGCTCGGGCCCGAGCTCAGCGCCTCGGTGCAGGCGCTGTCGGCGGCGACCCGGGCGTGGCTGAGGGCCGGCCCGCAGTTCCAGGACCGCGATCTCGCCGCCCTCGGCGGCTGGGCCATCCTCACCATCCTGCTGTGGGCGGGCGGCCGCTTCCTGCGCCGCCGCTTCGGCCGCGGCGAGGCGACCGAGCCCGGCCAGCGCGACCGCACCGTCACCGCCGCGATCGACGGTGTCGGCCTGGTGCTGGTGCCGATCCTGGCCGTCTGGCTGATCGGCAAGCTTTTGTTGGCGACCACGCCGCCATCGCCGATCGACGTCCTGGTGCCCGAGCTGATCCACCGGGTGATCACCTTCCTGCTGGTCGTGGGGCTCACGGCAACGGCGCTGTCGCCGCATCGTCCGGCGTGGCGCATCCTGCCCTTCACCAACCAAAGCGCGCGGGAGCTGTCGTACGCGCTGCGCCGCCTGATGGCCGTCGGCCTTACCGTCGACTTCATCTACGTCGCTTTGACGCACAGCGGCAGCGATGCCGACGCCGTGTCGGCGGTCGGCGCCCTGGTGCTGGCCACCGTGATCTCGATATTGACGCTGCCCACGCTCGGCAACCGTGCCTGGCATGCAGCCCAGCCCGAGGGCGAGGAACGCTCGCTCATGATCGGCGGCACCTGGTGGTCGGTCGCGCGCCTGCTGCTCAGCGTCGCGGTGCTGTCGGCGATCGTCTTCGCCCTGCTGGGCTACGCCACGCTGGCGGCACAGCTGCACAACGCCATCTACTTCACCTGCCTGCTGATCGCCGTCGCGCTGCTGCTGCACCGCCTGATCGGCGACCTGCTCGAGGAAGCGGCAGCCCCCGACACGCCGTCGGGCCGGTGGGTACGCCACCGCTTCGGGCTGCCGACGGATGCAACCCTGCGCGGCCATCACTGGGTGATGCTGGTGGTCGATATCGTCCTGCTGGCGCTGCTTGCCGTCCTCATCCCGGCCGCCTGGGGCGTCGACACCGACGCCATCCTGACTGGCGCCGGCCAGCTGATCCGCGGCGTGCGGGTCGGCGGCGTCACGATCTCGCTCGGCAATATCGGCATGGCGATCCTGGCCTTCGTGGTCTGCATCCTGCTGGCGCGCCTGATCCGCCGCATCGTGCGCGACCGCGTGCTGCCGACCGTCGATGCGCCGATGCCGCTGCGCCAGTCGATCGACGCGGGCCTGAACTATGTCGGCGTGATCGTCGCCATCCTGATCGGCGTCGGCGCGCTCGGCATCGACTTCACCAACCTCGCGATCGTACTGGGTGCGCTCTCCGTCGGCATCGGCTTGGGCCTGCAGAACATCGCCAACAACGTCATCTCCGGCGTCTTCCTGCTGGTCGAGCGGCCGATCAAGGCCGGCGACTGGGTGACGGTGAGCGGGCACGAGGGCTTCGTGCGGCGCATCAACATCCGCGCCACCGAGGTGGAAACCTTCCAGCGCACGCACGTGCTGGTGCCCAACAGCATGTTCCTGCAGAATCCCGTGGTGAACCGGACCTACTCCGACACGTCGAGCCGCGTCGAGATCAAGCTCACGGTGGGGCTGAGCACCGACGTCGCGGCCATGGAGGGCCTGTTGCGCGAAGCCGCCCTCGGCCATCCGCGCGTGCTGCGCGTGCCGGCGCCGATCGTGCGCTTCATCCAGATCACGACCAGCGGCCTCGACTTCGAGCTGTTCGTGTTCGTGGCGCGGCTGGAAGACCGGCTGGTGGTGAGCAACGACCTCAACAAGGCGATCCTGGCCAAGCTGATCGAGCTCAAGATCGTCGATCCGGCGCCCGTGCCGCAGTTGCGCCTGCTCGCCGCCGAGAACGCTTCGCCGGAGGAACATCAGCCGAAGAAGCCGACCGATGCCGCCGCGTCGTCGTAGGGACGAGGCGCCGCGCCGGCGCTCCCGACGCCATTGGCCGGTCATCGCGCTGTTCGTGCTGGGCGTATTGGCCGGTGTGGCGCTGTGGGCCTATTCGCCCAGCCTGCCGGCCGAGACGCTGATCGCGCGCTACGCCAACGACCGCTCGAAGTTCATCGATGTCGGCGGCGTGCGTGCCCATGTGCGCGAGCAGGGCGATCCCGATGGCATTCCTGTCGTGCTGATCCACGGTTCGATGGGATCACTGCACATGTGGGAGGGCTGGGCGCGCGAGCTGTCGAACAAGGCGCGCCTGGTCTCGGTCGATCTGCCGGGGCATGGACTGACCGGCTCTTGGCCACGAGACGAGTACACGATCGAGGCCTATGCCGATTTCCTGGAAGTGCTGGTCGACACGCTGAACCTCGACCGCTTCGTGCTGGTCGGCCATTCGATGGGCGGCGCGGTGGCGTGGACCTTCGCCGCGACACGGCCCGATCGTGTCAGCCAGCTCATCCTGGTCGATGCTGCGGGCTATCCGCGCACCGGCGAGGCGCCGCTGCCGATCAGGCTGGCGCGCATGCCCGTCGTCGGCGACATCGGCATCTACTTCAAGCCCGAGCGCATGGTGCGGCGCTCGCTCAGCGAGGTCTACGCCGATCCGGCGATGGTGACGCCCGAGCGCATCCGCCGCTATGCCGAGCTGCAGCGCTTCCCGGGCAACCGCGAGGCGACGCTGCAGCGCGCCCGCACCCAGGAGCCGCTCGATCCCGCGCCGCTCAAGCGGCTCGACGTGCCGACCCTCATCATCTGGGGCGGCAAGGACCGCTGGGTGCCGACCGCCGACGCCTTCCGCTTCCAGAACGACATCAAGGGCTCCGAGCTCGAGATCTTCGAGGCGCTCGGCCACAACCCGATGGAAGAGGACCCCAAGGCAACCGCAGCCGCCGTCGCCGCCTTCATCAAGCCGATCACCCCGCGTCCCGCCCTGCCGCCGGAGCCGCCGGCGGACACGACCGTGCACCCGTCCGTCGTGCCGGAGAAGGATTGATGGGAGCGCGGGCCTCTGGCCCGCTCATAAATGCGGGCCAGAGGCCCGCGCGCCCATCATGACTTGAGCAGCGCCATCACCTTGGCAAAGGCATCATCCGCGATGGCTTCGATCTCGGCCTTGGTGCGGTTCTGGATCGGATGGGGGACGTAGACCACCGCCGGATCGAAACCCAGCGATTCGCTTTGCGCCTCGACGCCGTCGACGAAGCCCGTGGTGACGATGTTCACGCCCGGGAGGCCGCGGGTGTCGAGGTTATGAAGGTCGTGCAGACTGCACGATGTGCAGGAGCCTCAATCGCTTAAGGCGATCACCGCGAGCTGGTTCTCGGCCGCGATCTGCTGCATCAGCGCCGTCGGCGCCACCTTGGTGTTGGTCGGCTTGGCGTAGCGGCGCGTCGCCACGCCCACCTTCTTGAAATGGCCTTCGAGGCGGTCGATGAACTCCGCGCCGCGCGACTTGCCGATATCCATCAGCGCCACGGACTTGCCGTCGAGCGACGGGGGCGGCACGAGACGGGCGCGGCGCACCGGCGAGCTTTCGGCGGTGGGATCACGCAGCTTCGGTTGCGAATTCATGGGCGAATCTCCCTGGTGACGGACTGGCATTCCTGGCGCACGCGCTGACCGGGCCAGCCGCCGATGATGGCGGAGAATAGCCCAGCCTCGCCGCCAGCGCGAACGATCAGCACGCCGTCGGGCATGGGCTGGAACTTGTCGACGAGCTGGTCGGCGTATTTCGGCGGCAGGCCCTCGGGCACGCCCTGCGCACCCCATATGAGGTCGCGGCCCGGCCGCTTCAGCACCTGGAACAGCTCGTCCTCGATGCGGCGCCGGTTCCAGCCGCCGTCCTTGAAGATCTTGTAGTGCTCGGGCGACAGGACCAGCACGGCGTTGCCCGCGTCGCAGAGCTTGGGGTGGCCGACGCCAAACAGGCCCAGGGCCAGCGAGCGCACCAGCTCCTCGGGCGTGCGCGAGCGCTGGTCGATGAAACCGTGCACGCCCTCGCCATGGAACAAGGTGACGGCGCTCTTGCCGGGCGCGATGCCGCGGCGAACGGACAGAGGCTCCCAGTCGGGATCGGATTCGTCCTCGGCGAAGCAGAAGGTGTACTTGCCGGGATTGCCCAAGGTCGCGCGGTCGATGGCGCCGGGCAGGCCGCCGCCGACGTTGCGCACGATCAGCTGCAGGGCGCGGCCGATCGTGGCGTTGGCGCGATTGCCCTGGCCCAGCGCGTTGACGCCGCTGTTCATGCCGATCGCCTTGGCGGCGGGTCCGTTGATGATCACCAGCGGGCCGGAGAAGTGCGTCGTGCAGAGCAGGCCGTGCAGCACGAACAACGGATCGAGCGCCGCCTCCAGAACACCCAGCACGACGGGCATGTATTCCGGCTTGCAGCCCGCCATCACCGCGTTGATCGCCACCTTCTCCACGGTGCAGGACGCGAGGTTGGGTGGAATCAGCCCCACCACCTCGTCGGGCTTGCGCTCGGTGCCGCCCAGCATGCGCAGGATGCGCTCGTCGGTCGGCGGCACGACCGGAAGTCCATCGGTCCAGCCGCGCTCGAAGCAGGCCTCCATCGGATCGTCCCAGTTGCCGACGGCGATCTCGCGCGATTTCAGCCCAGGATCGCCGTAGCGCGCGATCAACGCCTCGTGGACGCCGGGCTCGACGCTCTTGGAGCCGCAGCCCGGCTGCCAGGCCGGCAGCCCCTTGCCCTCGGCGGCATCGCCCGCGAGCCGCATCCATTCCTTGCGCTCCCAGCCCACGGTGCGCTCGACCTCGCGGCCGTCCTTGAAGCGGATCAGGGTCGGCACCGACTCGATGTTGAGGCGGAAGGAGCGCTCGAGTGCATCGTCGTAGACCACCGAGCGCACGCCCGAGGGAAAGGTCGGATCGTCCTGGCTGACCACGGCCAGCGGGCCGGCGCGGTCGAGGCTCTGCATCACCGGCTCGACCAGCACGCAGGTCGGGCAATCACGCTTGGCGACGATGACCAGGCCGTCGCGGGGGAGAAGGGTGTCGGGCATCTGATCACCTCATGGTCTTCCGGACCGCGCGCATCTTGCGCGCTTCATGAGCGCGCTGGAAGCGCGCGGTCCGGAAGAATTTTACTCAGCGAGCAGGGCCTCGACCTGCTTGTCGATGAACGCCGCATCCTCGGGGTTGGCGTTGGGATTGCCGGCGCGATGCCCCCAGACGGACGGGATTTCGACCAGCCTGCCGCGCTTCAGGTGCGGAAGCTCCGCCCGATTGTCGTCGGTCTGGAAATAGAGGTCGGTGGCCGAGGGCATCAGCAGCACCTTGGCCTTGATGCCGGCGAGCGCCATCTGCAGGTCGCCGCGGTAGAGGTCGTTGGCGGATATGTCGCCGTTCTGCCAGGTCCAGAGCTGGGCCATCAGGTCGCGCGCGTCGCGGCGCAGGAAATTGGCCTCCCACGAGCGCACCAGGAAATCTTCCAGGCTGGCGAAGCCCAGCCCGCGCCACATCTCGCGGCGATAGAAGGTCTGGCTCAACGCCCAGCCGGCATAGATGCGGCCCATGGCGCGAATGCCATCTTGCGGCGTGCGGGCGTTCTGCACCGCCGTGCGCACGCCCTCGAGGAAGACGAAGTTGTGCGGCGCGGTCTTGGCCGAGCCGCAATTGACGACGATGCGCTCGACCGCCTCGCCGAACAGCGCGGCCCAGTGATAGGCCTGCTGCGCGCCCATCGACCAGCCGTAGACCATTTTTACACGATCGACGCCGAACAGCTCGGCGAGCAGGCGGCGCTGCTGCATGACGTTGTCGTAGGTCGTGACCTCGGGGAACTCCCCCACCACGCCCTGGGGCGTGTTCGACGGCGAGGATGAGAGGCCGTTGGTGAACATGTTGGGGATGACGATGAAGTAACGGCTGGGATCGAGACAGTGCTCGACCTTCACCAGCCATTCGATGTCGGTGTGATGCGCCGAGTAGCTCGTCGGATAGAGGATGACGTTGTCGCGCTGGGGCGAAAGCGTGCCGAAGGTCTTGTAGACGATGCGCGCGGCCTTGAGCGTGCCGCCACGCTGCAACGAAAGGTCGCCGCACTCGAAGACGCCTTCGCTCGTTCTCATGGTCTTCCGGACCGCGCGCGTCCCGCGCGCTCATGATCATGAGGCGCGCGAGACGCGCGCGGTCCGGAAGAACATGACGCACTCACGCGAGGCTCCGCACGATCTCGCGTTGCACCTGTATATAACCCTTGGCGACGTACTTCAGGTGCGGCCGCAGATGGCGATGCGCCTCCGGCAGGTTATGGAAGGCGATGTTGGGGAACAGGTGATGCTCGGCGTGGTACGGCAGGTTCCACATCAGGAAGCGCACGATCGGATTGCTGAGCGTAGTGCGCGTGTTGGCGAAGCCGTCGTCGGAGTTGGGGCAGAGCGTGTGCTCGCACAGAAGATAGAGTCGCAGGAACGGCAGGCCGACCAGCAGCGGGAAGAACCAGACCCACAGCACGACCGTCGTCTGCAGCGCGACCGAGCCCGCGATCAGCACGGCATAGAGCGCGATCAGCCAGCGGCCCCAGCGCCGCACCTCGGGCCATGCCGAGGGATGGATGTAGTCGACGTCGCCGCGATAGCCGAACGGGAACAGGAAGATGTCGCGCAGCCGCAGCACCAGGAACGGGAGCGAGCTCACGCGGAACAGGTACTGGCCCCACGTCCTGGGCGTGCCTGACGTGACCAGCTCGGGATCGCGCGCGGGGTCCTGGGTGTAGCGGTGATGCGCCATGTGATAGTGCCGATAGAAGCCGGCATTGTTCAGGATCGCCGCCCCGGAGAAGAACGCGAGCACGTCCGCCATCCAGCGCGTCTTGAACGAGCCGTAATGCACCGACTCATGCATGGCGCCGAACAGCGAATTGACGAAGAGACCCTGCACCAGGAGCGCCGGCACCACCCACCACGTGTCTTTGGTGAGCAGCACCAGCCAGCCGCCGGCGACCAGCAGCGCGAGATGCGCCGCCGTCTGCACCAGCCCGTGCCGGTCGGACCGGGCATAGAGGCGCTTCAGCACCTCCGCCGTGACGACCCGCATCTGGCGGGCGCGTTGGCCGGTTACGGTATAGGCGCCCATAGCCCGTCCTTGTAGGAGAGCTCGGTGCGCTCCTCCGCCACCTTCTTCTCCTCTTGGCTGAACCCGATCTGGTCACCGAGCATGTCGATGATCGAGGGCAAGGCGCTTCGGGACTGGACGTAGTCGGGCTGCCACAGCTTGGAGCGCAGCAGCGCCTTGGCGCAGTGCAGGTAGGCCTGGCGCACCGAGATCACGATGGCGCACTTGGGTTCCTTGCCCTGCACCGCCATCGAGGCCAGCAGCTCGGAATCGACCGACAGCCGCGCCGTGCCCGCGACGCGCACCGTCTCGGTGATGCCCGGGACCAGGAAGATCAGCGCGATCTCGGGATTCTCCAGCAGGTTCTTGAGCGTATCGAGCCGGCGGTTGCCCGGCCGGTCGGCCAGCGCGATCGTGCGCTCGTCCAGCACCTTGAACGAGCCCGGCGGATCGCCGCGCGGCGTCACGTCCTGCTTGCCCGACGCATCGGCGGTGGCGACCAGGCAGAGCGGCGAAAGACCGATGAAGCGGCCCATGTGCCCATCGATGCGGCCGATATCCTTCAAGGCCGCGGGCTTGGAAGGGGCGGCATAGGATGCGACCAGCGCTGCTGCGCCTGCGGCGTCGAGCAGGGCAGGCGAGCGCGGAGCGAGGGCGTCGGGCATGGGGACCTCCAATCACCGAAAAGCTAGCATGAATCGGGCCTGTCCCGGCTCGCCAAGACAGCGCCGATCTGGCTAGAGTCGCGTTGGGGCAGGCGGGGTCGTGGATGAAAAGGCGCGAATTGATCGCAATTGGCGGCGCGGCACTGGTTTCCGCACGCGCCCATGCGGCCGAGCGCGTCGTCGGCTGGATCTCGCCCGAACCGCGCGAGACCATCGGGCCGTTCTTCAAGGCCTTCCAGGCCGGCCTGCAGGCCAACACGCCGGCCGGCGACACCGTGCGGGTGATCGAGCGTCACGTCACCGGCGGGCCCGAGGCCATGTCGCAAGCGGTCGCCGAGCTGCAGAAGGAAGGGGTCAAGCTGATCGTCGCCCAGGGCGCGGCCACCCTGCCGGTGGTGCGCGCCAAGCCCGCGGTGCCGGTCGTGTTCGCCTACAGTGGCGATCCCGTCGTTGCCGGCATCGCCCAGTCGTTCGCCCGCCCCGGCGGTGACGCCACCGGCATGAGCTTCATGTCGCTCGAGCTCAATCCCAAGCGCATCGATCTCGTGCGCATCGCCCTGCCGGAGTGCCGCAAGGTCGCGCTGCTGTCGAACGCCCGCCATGCCGGCGAAGAGAACGAGATCACCGCCACCCAGCGCGCCGTTGAACGCGCCGGCATCGAGCTTGCGGTGTGGCGCAGCCAGAACCCGGCCGAGACGCCGTCGGTAGTCGGCCAGGCGCTCGATGCCGGCGCCCAGGCGCTGGTCGTGCTGCCGAGCTCGCCCATGGTGCAGCAGGCCTCCGCGATCGTAAGCCAGTGCCTCGCCCGCAAGGTGCCGGTCGTGTCGGGCTGGGCCAGCGTGGCCCGCGCCGGTGCACTGCTCACCTACGGCCCCAACCTCAACGAGACGTATAAGCGCGTCGGCTGGTTCGTCATGCGCGTGCTGGGCGGCGCCCAGCCCGCCAGCCTGCCGATCGAGCAGCCGACGGTCTTCGAGCTGGTGATCAACAAGAAGACCGCCAATACGCTCGGCCTCACCTTGCCGGTCAGCCTGCTGGCGCAAGCCGACGAAGTGATCGAATGAAACGGCGTGGCTTCCTCGCCGCCGCGACAGGCGCGCTGTCTCCCCTATCAGCAGCATGGGCGCAGCCTGTCCGCAAGCGCCGGATCGGCATCCTGCTCTACTCGGCGAACGACGCCTTCGAGCAGGGCTTCCGGAAGGCGCTGCACGACGCCGGCTACATCGACGGCCAGAACATCGAGATCGTGCGGCGCGACGGCAAGGCAAACGACGCCCTGCTGCAGCAGTACGCCGCCGAGCTGGTGCGCGAGCAGGTCGAGGTGATCGTCGTCTGGTCGACCGACACGGTGACGGCGGCGATGCGCGCGACCTCGACCATCCCGATCGTCGGATCGGTCGCCGACCCGCAGCGCTCGGGGCTGGTCAAGAGCCTGGCGCGGCCCGAAGCCAATTTCACCGGCATCTCCTCGCAGGCCTTCGAGATCTCCGCCAAGCGCGTCGACCTCCTGATCGAGACGCTGCCAGGCGTGCGCACGCTCGCTTTCCTGGGCCTGCGCGGCGAAGCCAACATGCAGCGCTTCTTCGACACGTCCAAGGCGACGGCCAACAAGGCCGGCGTCGAGATGCGGCTGGCCGAGGTAACGGGCCTGCAGGATCTCGAGCGCGCCATCACCGCAGCCGCGCGCGACGGGGCGCAAGGCCTGGTGCTGCAGCAGATCTTCTATCCGCAAAGCAAGGCGATCGCCGAACTGGCCCTGCGTGTGCGGTTGCCGGCGATCGGCTGGCAGCGACCGTTCGCCGAAGCCGGCGGCCTGCTCGCCTTCGGCTCGCTGCCCGAGGACAATTACCGTCTGCTCGCGCGCTATGTCGACAAGGTGCTGACCGGCGTGCCCTTGGCCAACCTGCCGTTCGAGCAGGCTGTGCGCTCGGACCTGATCGTCAACCAGCGCACGGCACGGCTTCTCGGCGTGTCGCTGCCCACGGTCCTGCTCGCCCGCGCCGACGAGGTGATCGAATGAGGCGGCGCCATCTGCTGGCGTTGGCGGGCGCATCGGCCGCCAGCCCCATGCTCGCGGCCAACGCCCAGCGGCCCCTGCCACGCGTCGGCGTCCTGATGGGAGGCGATCCCGAGCCGACGTGGACGCTGTTCCGCAAGGCCATGGCCGACCTCGGCTACGTCGAGGACCGTACCATCAAGTACGAGTATCGCGTCGCCTTTGCCGGCCGAGATGAGTTGCCCGCGATGGCCGCCGAGCTGGTTGCACTGAACGTCGACGTCATCGTCGCGGTGCTGACGCCGGCCATCAACGCGGCCAGGGCGGCGACGACGAAGATCCCCATCGTCTTCAACGGCGGCGCGGTCGAGACAGGCACGGTGTCCAGCATTGCCCGGCCGGATGGCAACTTCACGGGCGTGTCGGGCGCCACCTCCATCCTGGCCGGCAAGAGCGTGCAGCTCTTCCACGAGATCAAGCCCGCCACCAAGGCGCTCGGCCTGCTGCTGAACGAGCCCGACCCGTTCCGCGTGCCGCTGCAGCGCGAGGTCGAAACCGCCGGCAAGGCCCAGCAGATCGAGATCGTACCGATCATGCTCAAGGGCCGCGACGAGCTGCCCGCCGCCTATGAAGAGATAGTGCGGCGACGGCTCGATGGCGTGCTGGTGCAGCCAAGCCTGCCGCAGGAGATTGCGGCAACGCTGGCCGTGAAGAACCGGGTAGCCGCCGTTTCCTTCCGCCGCGAGTTTGCGCTGGCCGGCGGGCTGATCTCGCTGGGCGCCGACCAGGCCGACATCTGCCGCACCGTCGCAGGCTATGTCGACCGGGTGCTGAAAGGCGCCCGGACGGCCGACCTGCCGGTGCAGCAGGCGACCAAGTTCGAGCTGGTGGTCAATCAACGGACGGCCAAGGCGCTGGGCCTCGCCCTGTCGCCGATGTTCCTGGCCCGCGCCAACGAGATCGTCGAATGAGACGGCGCGGTCTCCTGGTGTTGCTGGGCGGCACGTCGCTGGTGCCGTCGGCAACCCATGCCCAGGACCGCCGGACGTATCGCATCGGCATCCTGGAAACCGTGCCGGCCGACCAGAACGCCGCCAACCTCGACGCCCTGCGGCGCGGCCTGCGCGAGCGCGGCTACGTCGAAGGACAGAACCTCCAGATCGACTATCGCTCGGCGGCGGGGCAAGCCGACCGCTTCCCCACGCTGGCCGACGAGCTGCTGCGCGCGGGCGTCGACCTGATCGTCACGCGCGGCACGCCGGCGGCGCGGGCGGCCAAGGCCGCGACCACCACCGTGCCCATCGTCATGGCCGCCATCGGCGAGCCGCTCGGCGTCGGCGTGGTGGCGAGCCTGGCGCGTCCCGGCGGCAACGTGACGGGGCTCAGCGCCTATGTCACGGAGCTCGCCGGCAAGCGCGTCGAGCTCCTGAAGCAGACCTTCCCGTCGACCCTGCGCATCGGCTTCATGCAGAACATGGGCAACCCGGTCTCGCCGCCGCAATGGGAAACGACCCAGGCGGCGGCCAAGACGATGGGCGTCTCCGCGACCCTGTTCGACATCCGCAACGTGCCGGCGATCAACGACGCCTTCGCCCTGATCCAGGACCAGTCCATCGACGCGCTGTCGGTCGGCATCGATGCGCTGATCCAGGCCAATGCCGAGCTGATCGTGCGGTTGGCCGCCAAGTACCGGCTGCCGGCCGCCTATCCCTCGCGCGAGTTCGTGGATATCGGCGGGCTTTTGAGCTACGGACCGAGCTACCCTGACCTGTATTTCCGGGCAGCCGGCCTGATCGACAAGATCTTCCGCGGCGCCAAGCCCGGCGACCTTCCGGTGGAGCAACCCATCAAGCTCGAGCTGGTGATCAACCTCAAGACGGCGCAGGCGCTGGGTCATGCCTTCCCCCAGGCCCTGCTGGCGCGCGCCGACGAGGTGCTCGATTGAAGCGCGGCCTGTTCCTCAAATACGTCGTCCTGTTCGTCGGGCTGGTCACTGCCGTGCTGGTGATCAATGTCGCGCTCGACCTGTACTTCGTCTACCAGGAGAACCGCCGCGCCTCGATCGAGGTCCAGCAGGAGAAGGCCGAGGCCGCCGCACAGCGCATCGAATCCTTCGTGCGCGAGATCGAGCGCCAGATCGGCTGGGTGGCGCAGGCGCAATGGGCCGACCTGCCGGTCGACCAGCGCCGCTTCGACTATGTCCGCCTGCAACGCCAGGTGCCGGCCATCACCGAGCTGATCCAGCTCGACCGCCAGGGCCGCGAGCAGCTCAAGGTGTCGCGGCTCAACATGGACGTGGTCGGCAGCGGCACCGATCTCTCCAAGGAACCGCCCTTCGTCGGCGCGATAGCCGACGGCGTGTGGTTCGGCCCGGTCTACTTCCGCAAGGAATCCGAGCCCTACATGACCATGGCGGTGGCCCATGGCCGCCGCGGCGGCGTCACCGTGGCCGACGTCAATCTCAAGTTCATCTGGGACGTCGTCTCGCAGATCAAGGTCGGCAAGGACGGCTACGCCTATGTCGTGGGCCCCCAGGGCCGTCTGGTGGCCCATCCCGACATCTCGCTGGTGCTGCGCGGCACCGACATGAAGCGCCTGCCCCAGGTCGCCGCCGCCTTGGCCGCGCCCGACAAGGACGTCCCCGTCGGCGATTCCATCAACCTCGCCGGCGTCTCGGTGCTGTCGGCCCATGCCGACATCCCGGCGCTGAAGTGGCTGGTGTTCGTCGAGGTGCCGACACGCGAGGCACAGCAGCCGGTGATCAACACCGGCCTGCGCGCCCTTGCCCTGCTGGTGCTGGGCCTGCTGATCGCGGCGGGCGCCGGCGCGCTGCTGGCGCGGCGCATGGTGGTACCGATCCGCGCCATGCAGGCCGGCGCCGAGCGCATCGGCAGCGGCGAGCTCAGCCACCGGCTCACCATCAAGACCGGCGACGAGCTGGAAGCGCTCGCCAACCAGTTCAACCGCTCGGCGGCCGCGCTCGAGGAATCCTATGCGACCCTGGAGCAGCGGGTCGAGGACCGCACGCGCGAGCTCCAGGAATCGCTCGAGCAGCAGACGGCGACGGCCGGCATCCTGCGCGTCATCTCGCAATCGCCGACTGACGTGGAACCGGTGCTGCAGTCCGTCGCCGACGCCGCGGCCGGCCTGTGCCGCGCCGACGAGGCCGCCGTCTTCCTGTTCAAGGACGGCGCCTACCGCTGGGCCGCGTCGGCCCATATCGCCAGCACCTACGTCGACGTCGTGAAGGGCGAGGCCTTCACGCCCGGCAACGACAGCCTGGTTGGCCGCACGGCGCTGCAAGGCACGGTCGTGCAGATCGAGGATGCGCCGAACGATCCCGAATACGGCCGCCGCGACCTCGCGCAGCTGGGCGGCGCGCATACGCTGATCGGCATTCCTCTGCAGCGTGAGGGCGACACGATCGGCGTCATGGTGCTGACGCGGCGCTACGTCGAGCGCTTCTCCGACCAGCATATCGAGATTCTCAAGGTGTTCGCCGATCAGGCCGTCATCGCCATCCAGAATGTGCGGCTGTTCACTGAATTGCGCGAATCGTTGGAACAGCAGACGGCGACCGCCGAGGTGTTGCGCGTCATCTCCCAGTCGCCGACGGATGTGCAGCCGGTCCTTCGGGCCGTGGTCGGGGCGGCCCGCCGGTTCTGCGGCGCCGACGACGCGATGATCGTCCTGTGCGACAACGATGATCAGCTGATGGCTACCCACGAGGGCTCCATGCCCGCGCTGGTCGGTACCCGTATTCCGCTCGACCGCAGTTCGACGACCGGCCGCGCCGCGCTCGATCGCCAAACCATTCACGTGCCTGATGTCGCTTTGCTCGATCCGTCGGAGCACGCACAGACCATCGAGCTCGCCGAAAAGACCAAGGTCCGCGCGCTGCTGGCGGCGCCCATGTTGCGCGAGGGCGGGGCTATTGGATGTGTTCTGCTGCGTAAACCGGAGGCCGGCGCCTTTACATCACGCCAGATCGGCCTCCTCGAAACCTTCGCCGCCCAGGCGGTGATCGCCATCGAGAACGTGCGGCTGTTCACCGAGATCCAGGAGAAGAGCCATCAGCTCGAGGTCGCCAGCCAGCACAAGTCGCAGTTCCTGGCCAACATGAGCCACGAGCTGCGCACTCCCCTCAACGCCATCATCGGCTACACCGAGATGATGGCCGACGGGCTCTATGGCGACGTGCCGGAGAAGGCCACGGCCGTGCTGGAGCGGGTGCAGGCCAACGGGCGTCATCTGCTCGGCCTGATCAACGACGTGCTCGACCTCTCCAAGATCGAGGCGGGGCAACTCGTGCTGGCGATGGAGGAGTACAGCGTCGCCGACATGGTGGCGACAGTGCTGTCGGCCACCGAGTCGCTCGCCCGCACCAAGGGACTGACGCTGGGCTCCGACGTGCCGGCCGGGCTGCCGACCGGCACCGGCGATGCGCGGCGGCTGACCCAGGTGCTGCTGAACCTCGTGGGCAATGCCATCAAGTTCACCGACCGGGGCTCGGTCGAGGTGCGGGCGGCTGAGGTCGACGGGCGCTTCGAGCTCAGCGTCGTCGATACCGGCTTCGGCATCGCGCCCGAGGACCAGGCCAAGATCTTCGAGGAGTTCCAGCAGGTCGACAACACCAGCACGCGCAAGAAGGGCGGCACCGGCCTCGGCCTTTCGATCTCGCGCCGCATCGTCGAGCTGCATGGTGGCCGCATCACCGTCGAGTCCGACGTCGGCAAGGGCTCGACCTTCAAGGTCACGGTTCCCATCAACGCGTCCGCCATCAAGGAAGCCGCGCAATGAGCAAGAAGATCCTGGTCGTCGAGGATACCGAGGACAATCGCCAGATCCTGCGCGATCTTTTGGGCATGGCGGGCTACGAGATGGTCGAGGCGCACGACGGCGCCGAAGGCGTCGCCAAGGCGACCGAGCACAAGCCCGACCTGATCCTGATGGACATCCAGATGCCGGTGATGGACGGCTACGAGGCGACGCGGCGCATCAAGGCCGATCCGGCGCTGACCAGCATTCCGATCATCGCCGTGACGTCCTATGCGCTCTCCGGCGACGAGCAAAAGGCGCGCGCCGCGGGATGCGACGGGTATATCGCCAAGCCGTACAGCCCCCGCCAGATGCTGGCCAAGGTGCGCGAGGTTATTGGGTGAACGCGATGAAGGGAGCATCGTCACTACCACCACCACCTCACCCTGAGGAGCGCACGAAGTGCGCGTCTCGAAGGGTGGGCCACAGACCCGTCGGTTGCCCACCCTTCGAGACGCGGCCCTGCGGGCCGCTCCTCAGGGTGAGGTTGAGCTTTGTTTCTCGGCCCCCTGATGCGTAACCCCGCGCGCATCCTGGTCGTCGACGATGTTGCCGACAATGTCGAGATCCTGCGCATGCGGCTTTCCTCGCTGGGCTACGAGGTGGTCGTGGCCGAGGACGGCGAGCAGGCGCTGGCCCGCGTGCGCGACGACCTGCCCGACCTGGTGCTGCTCGACATCATGATGCCCAAGATCGATGGGCTGGAAGTCGTGCGCCGCCTCAAGGCCGATACGAGCCTGCCCTTCATCCCGGTGATCCTGGTCACGGCCAAGGCCAGCCCCAAGGACGTCGTGGCCGGCCTCGATGCCGGCGGCGACGACTACCTCACCAAGCCGATCGAGCACGGCGCGCTGGTCGCCCGCGTGCGCGCCATGCTGCGCATCAAGGCATTGCACGACGAGGTGCAGGCGCTGAACAAGGACCTCGAGGCCAAGGTCGCCGCGCAGGTCGGCGAGCTGGAGCGCGTCGGCCGGCTGCGCCGCTTCCTCGCGCCGCAGCTTGCCCAGGCCATCGTCTCGTCAGGCGACGAGGGCGTTTTAGGCAACCATCGCCGCGAGATCGTCGCGCTGTTCTGCGACCTGCGCGGCTTCACCGCCTTCTCCGAGACCTCGGAGCCCGAGGACATCATGCAGCTGCTGGCCGAATATCACGGCGCGCTGGGTCCGCTGATCCGCACCTACGAAGGCACGCTCGACCGTTTCACCGGCGACGGCATGATGGTGTTCTTCAACGATCCGCTGCCCTGCCCCGACGCACCCGAACGCGCGAGCAAACTTGCCCTCGAGATGCGCGATGCGGTGGCGAAGCTCGGCGAGACCTGGCGCAAGCGCGGCCATCGGCTGGGCTTCGGCATCGGCATGGCGCAGGGCTACGCCACCCTGGGCCGCATCGGCTTCGAGGACCGCTTCGACTACACGGCGATCGGCGCCGTCATCAATCTGGCGGCGCGCTTGTGCGCCGAGGCTGCGGACGGCCAGGTGCTGGTGAGCGGCCGCCTGGCGGCCGCGGCCGAGGCGGTGGCCGAAATCGAGGAGCTGGGCGAGCGCCAGCTCAAGGGCATGGCACGACCTGTAGGGGTCTCGTGCCTCAGGACCCTCAAGACTTAAGTCGCCGGAAGAAACCGCGAAATTGGCTTGGAACAACCTCCGGCCGGGAGGCGTTCATCCCGCATGCGCTTCCGGAGAGAAAGGAGTGACTTATGAGCGACTACATCCCCAATCCGCCCAATCCCGAGCGCGACCCTCGCAACTACGACCGCTACTACGAAGACAATAGCGGCAAGGGCGTGACTCTGGTGGTTGGCATCCTGGTGGCGATCGCCCTGGCGGCCGGCCTGATGTTCTTTGCGGGCTCGCCCAGCGAGCGTACCGACCAGGCGCAGCTGCCCGCGCAGGAACGCACGATGACCCAGCCGGCCACGCCGGCGACCCCTGCTATTCCGCCGGCGGCTCCGGCCCGTCCGGCCGCCAATCCGCAGCAGTAAGACCCCCGAAGGTCTTGGACAAAAAAGGCCCGGCCGCGCGAACACGCGGTCGGGCCGCAAGGCCTTTTGTGTCTCGCCGATTTCGTAGCACGCACCCCGGCGGGCTTCTCGCGCATCTCATGCAAAGCTGATTTGCTAGTGGCGCGCCCCCAGCCTACTTGCCCATCTTGTCGAAGGGCGGCCGCAGGAAGAGCGGCACGCTCACCCCTTTCACCTCGGCCCGGCTGCGTTCGACGTCCTTGGAGATGCAGCGCCGGTCGAGCGAATCGTCCTTGGCGTCGCGCCCATAGGTGCGCACGGTGCCCAGCACCATCTGCACCATCTCGGCGCTCTGGCGCGCGCTGGCGCCGGCCGACTTCATCTTCTGCACTGCCTGCTCGAGGTCGGCCTGCAGGCCGGCATAGAGGAAGGGCACCGTCTCTGTCGAGCCGCGCAGGCAATAGAAGATGAGCGAACGGTCGTCGGCATAGTCACGCGCCGTCATCAGGACCGCGTCGAACTGCACGCGCTCCAGGGCCGCCTCGGCATGGGCGGCCGGCAGCGTGAGCAGCAGGAAGCCCCCGGCCAGGAAATTCCGGGCTGATCGAATCATGTTCGTTCCATTTTGGACGCTGGCCGCCTGCTTGTCGATCAAGCTGCCCCCGGTACCGTGATGCACCGCTTTGGCAATCGTGTCCGTGGTTTTTCTCACATTCGACAACCACCGCTGGCAAGTCTCTACAAGTAGCGTCGCAGCGTCGGCAACGCTTGCTCGACGCAGGCGCGACCTTCGGCGATCGCCTCCTCGGCGCGGTTGAACTCCATCAGGCCGATGCTGCGCAGCCGCGGCACCAGCAGCACGTGCGGCGGCTCGCCGGCGAGTCGCGCGCGCGTGATGTGGTCCTGCATGATGTTGATGGCGGTGGCGAGCACGTCGAAATAGCCTGGCGCCGCCTCGCGCGGCGGCGGGCTTGAGTCGGCCTCGGCCGGCGGGCGCCGCAGCGCGGCCGGCAGGGGCCACTGGCCCAGCATGCGACGGACGACCTCGCCCGACAGGCGCGACGGCCGGGTCTCGACCGGCGGCTCCGGCTCGGTGAAGCGGCGCCCGACGAGCTCGCCGTTGAGGTTGACGGCGATGATGACGTCGGCGCCGAGCGCGCGGCAGACCGAGACGGGGATCGGGTTGGAGAGGCCGCCATCGAGCAGCCATCTGTCGTCGAGCCGGGCCGGGCTGAAGATGCCGGGGATGGCGATCGACGCGCGCACCGCCTCGTGGATCGGCCCCGACTGCAGCCAGATCTCGCGGCCGGTGGCCATGTCGGTGGCGACGGCAGCGTAGTGCGTGGCGTAGCTCTCGATCGGCTGGCCGATGCCCATGCCCTGCAGGAACGACATCACCTGGCGACCGCTCATGAGGCCACCACCGGTCAGGCGCAGGTCGGTGAGCCGCGCGATCGTGCGCCAGGTCGCCGTGCCCGCCCATTGCCTGAGCTCGACAAGGCGGCCCGCGACGTGGGCCGCGCCGACCAGGGCGCCCATCGACGCGCCGCAGACGATGTCGGGCTGGATGCCGGCCTCGGTCAGCGAATCGATGACGCCGATATGTGCCCAGCCGCGGGCCGAGCCGCTGCCCAGAGCCAAGCCGATGCGGGGCCGTGTCATGGCGCCATCCGGATGGGGAAATGAGGCGAAACGCGGTCAACCAAGCGTCGACATCATAGGCAGAGCCGCTTCGCCGACACCAGACTGCAGACTGCAGGGACCCTGCGCAACAAACGTCCGCCACATCGTTGACGCGATCTCTGGCGATGATCGTTAGGGGGAGGCAGAGTAGTCAGGGTGTGGTGATGAGTATTCTAGGTGACCTGCAGGCGGTGGCGGCCAAGCTGTCGCTGCAAGACAACCGTCCGACCTGTGCCTTCTGCGGCAAGGGCAAGCTTGTCCTGATCGACGAGCGGCCCGACCCGAACTTCGGCGCCCTCGGCGTCTTCGAACAGACGCTGCGCTGCGACGCCGCCGAGTGCGGCAAGATCACGATCGACTGATCGGACCTTTCCTTCCTTAGGGCGCGGCGGCGCGAAGAGCGGCCGCTCTCGACGATGCAGCGCTTGTTTAGCGCGGCGTCGCGGGCGGCTTCACGCTGCAGCTGCGCTGGGCGCGACAGCGGCCATTCCCGCGCAATTAGTGTGCGTTTCTGCAGGTTGCCGCGCGCGACCTTCCGGGGCAGCATGTCGATCATGAGCGAGAGCGTGCACAAGCTCACCAGGCGCATCGACGAGTTGCAGGGCGCAGCGCGCAAGGCGCGGCTGGAGGCCATGCAGCTTGCCGCCAAGCTGCTCACGACGTCCAACTCCGAGCTGGCCGGTTCGCCGACCAACGCCCCCCGCCAGGGCGAGCTCGCGGCCTTGCGCGCCCGTTACGAAGGGCTGGTGAGGATCGCCGACGAGGCGCAGGCCCAAATCGACCGGCTGCAGGCCGAGGAACACGAGCGCAAATACTATCGCTGACCAGCCACCTCCGCTGCACAAGGTAGCCGAGGCGAGCTATCTCACTGAGGCGCTGCAGCGTTTCGGCGTGCTGGGCGATGGCCGTGTCGTCTCGGTCGAGGCCGAGGCGCCGCGCGACCAGCTCCTGTCGCGCATCGTGCGATTGCGGCTCGCTTACGAAGGAGCTGCCGTGAAGGCGCCGCGGTCGCTGATCCTGAAGATCGGGCTGCCCGGCGACGCCAATGATGGCCCGTTCGTGCACGGCGTCAACGAGGTCGCCTTCTACGCCAAGGTCGCGCCGGCGATGCCCGCAGGCCTGGTGCCGCGCTGCTTCGATTCGGCCTGGCAGGCCGAGACCCGGCAATGGCACCTGCTGCTGGAAGATCTCAGCGACACGCACGAGATGGCGACGCCGTGGCCGCTGCCGCCCGACGAGAAGATGTGCGGGCGCATGGTGCAGACACTGGCGCGCTTCCATGCTGCGTGGTGGGACGATCCGCGGCTCGGCGTCGAAGTCGGCGCGCGGTTCGATGCCGAGGCGGCGCGCCAGGCGATGCAGCGCCATGCCACTTCGTTCGAGCGCTTCGCCGACCACCTGGGCGATCGCCTGTCGCGCGAGCGGCGCCAGCTCTACGAGCGCTTCTTCGCGTCGGCACCGAGCCTGCAAGCACGCCTGCTGACCTATCGTAACGTCACCCTGGTGCACGGCGACGCCCATGTCTGGAACTGCTTCGTCCCGAAGGACGGCTCGGACGACCTGCGCTACTTCGACTGGGACACCTGGCGCATCGGCATCGCCTCGGCTGACCTCGCCTACATGATGGCGGTCCACTGGTATCCCGAACGCCGGCGGCGCCTGGAAGGGACGTTGCTCGACCACTACCACGCGGCCCTGCTCGGCCACGGTGTACAGGGCTATGACCGCGCCGCGCTGGCCGAGGACTATCGCCGCTCGGTGCTGATGCATCTCCTCCTGCCGATGCTGCAGATGACGGGCGGCATCCCGCCCTGGGTGTGGTGGAGCCATCTCGAGCGCATCACGGCAGCCATCGACGATCTCGACTGCCGCGCGCTGCTCGGCTGATCAAGCTTTTCCGGACCACGCGCAGCATGCAGCGGGCGAATATTTCGATAGCCCCCTGATAATTGGGGCCTTTGAAGCCCACCTACAGACTGGCACGCGCCTGCCTTTGACGGCACGCGCCGTCTGCCCATGCAAAATCGGAAAAGGAGGCTGTGATGCGCCAGACTCTGCGAACGGCCGTATTGGCTTTGGCTGCAACAGGATTGGCTTCTGTCGCTCAGGCCCAGCAGCTCTCGCCCAAATCGACCTGCGTCAACCAGTATGCCGATGCCCCGGGCGTGACCGCGATCAAGCTCATTCGCGACGGTTACGAGATCAAGGCAGGATGGCCGGGCGGCCTGTGGCTGCAGAAGAAGCCGGACACCTTCTTCTGCAATACCGGGCGGCAATTGGATGGTGAGACCTTGTGCTGGACGCTGAATGACCCGGTGAAGGGCGGCCCCTGCCAATAAGCGCTCACGTAGCATCCGCCGCCAGGGCCTCGGCCAGTTCGTCGGGCGAGACGTTCACGGCCTGGCGCGTGCCGCCGGGCACGGGATCGGCCGGCAGGTAGAGCAAGGTCTCGGTGCGGCGGAAGGCCGTGAATGACAGGCCGGGAATCTGTTCTTCCTCCGTGATCACCCTATAAGTGCCGGCCGGCTGCGCGCCCTCGAGGGCCGATAGCGTGAAGGAACGCTGGAACGTGACCGTGGTCACCGTGGTCCGTGTCGACATGACTGCCTCCAGCCCAGGGGCGACCCGGGAGTTATCTGATGACCGTGCTCAATATCCGCCATCGCACGACCTATCGTTATCGCGAGGCCGTGCGGCTGGGACCGCACCGCCTGATGCTGCGGCCGCGCGAAAGTCGCGATGTGCGCCTGCTCTCGAGCACCCTCGACATGACGCCGACGGCGTCGGTCTCGTGGACCAACGACGTGTTCGGCAATGCCGTTGCCACCGCGGGCTTCGCGGGGCTGGCCGACGGGCTCACGATCGAAAGCCGGGCCGCGGTCGAGCTCGGCGCCTCGCCCTGGCCGGTGTTCGATATCGCCGCCTCGGCCATCCACTACCCGTTCTTCTATTCGAGCGAGGAGCGGGCCGATCTCGGGGCGCTGGCGGTGCCGCAGACCTTCGATGCATCGGGCCGGCTCGCCGACTGGGCGCGCGGGTTCGTGCGCGGCACCCACACCGATACGCTGGCGCTGCTCAAGGACATGGTCGCGGGAGTGGCGGCGGGGATCGGCTACCAGAGCCGCGAGGCGGAGGGCACGCAGACGCCCTTGCAGACCATCGATCGCGGCTGGGGCTCGTGCCGCGACTTCGCCGTGCTGTTCGCCGAGGCGGCGCGCTGCCTGGGCTTCGGCGCGCGCATCATATCGGGCTATCTCTACAATCCGGATCGCGCGCCGGTCCCGGAAGCATCGGGGCCGGAAGGCTCGGCGTTGGGAGCGGGCTCGACTCATGCGTGGACCGAGATCTTCCTGCCAGGTGCGGGCTGGATCACCTTCGATCCGACCAACCGGGCCGTCGGCGGCTACAATCTCATCCCGCTCGCGGTCGGCCGCGTCATCGCCCAGGTGATGCCGATGACCGGCACCTTCCTGGGCATGACGGATGCCTATCTGGGCATGTCGGTCGATGTCGAGGTCACGCCGTGAGGTTGCGGCCGTTCATCAGTGCATCGACGTCGCGCTGAGCGGCGACCTTCTCGACGCCGTACTTGGCGACGACCTGGGTGACCAGCTCGTCGTTGGTCTTGAGGTCGGACAGCTCCTGCTTGGAGAACTTGCTCCACTTGGTGCCGATGGCATCGAGCACCTCGGTGCGCTTGCTGTCCTGCGGGCGTGCATCATTGTTCGTCGCGGGGGCGTTGGACATTGTAGTCTCCTGTTGTCGGTTGGCGCACCCTCGAGCGAGGATCGGTCGAGCGGCGCCTTCAACAGATGGGGACGATGTCGCCGAATATAAGTGCGGCAGCGGACTCTTTATCTTCGGCGCGGGCGATGAATAGGCTCGACATCACCGGCAATGCGGCGCGCGATACATGTGGCCTGAGGAGTTCTGCTCATGGACTCCAAATCGAAGCCGGGCTGGGGTAGCTGGCTGGTCCTCGGCGTGTTGGTCGGCCTGCTGTGCCTGGCGATCGCCGTGCTCTATGTCAGCTGGGATCCCGAGCAAAGCGGCGCCATGACGGGCGCGGGTTATGTCGCGATGACGCTGGGCGTCGTGGCCACCCTGGCGCTGGGCGTCGGCCTCATGGCGTTGATGTACTACAGCAACCGCAGCGGCCGCGACTGACGGCACCTGTCCTGAATTGAACAGGTGCCCAGCCGCACCGTATTGCTTGGACGCACCTGCACGAAGCGTGTACGACTGTCCTCACCATCGCCCACAAAGCCTCGGCTTGCGATGGCTGAGAGATGCGTGTGCTCCCGCCCCAGCGGAGACACACATGAGAGACTGGCTCGTACCGCCCGTCCTGTTCCCGATTTTCCTGGTTCTGTTGATAGCCGGCTACGCGATCTTGCGCACGCCGACGTGACCGCCGCCCTGCGCGGCCGAGAGGATTCGCCATGAACATCCCCAAAGACACCAAACCGATGATCTGGGGCGCCGTGATCGGCGCCGCCGCCTGCGCCATCCTGGGCTTCACCTGGGGCGGCTGGGTGACCGGCTCGACGGCCCGCAAGGACGCCGGCGTCGCCGCACACAACGCCACCGTGGTGGCGCTGGCGCCGTTCTGCGCCGAGCGCTTCCGTGCCCAGGGCGACGCCCCGGCCAAGATGGCCGAGCTCGCCAAGGCCAGCACCTGGGAGCGCACCACCGTCGTCGAGAAGAGCGGCTTTGCCGTCATGCCGGGCACCAAGTCCAACGATTCCGACATCGCCCGCGCCTGCGTCGAGCTCCTGATGGCGCCGACAACGCCCAAGACCTGAGCAACCGCGACCGGGCAATGACCTGGGCCGGCAGGCATTGCCCCGGGCCGAACGCCTTCCCCCGGCAGCGGAGGAGGTCACCATGCCCAAGGTCGTTTCCATCCCGTGTCTGGCCGCTGCCCTGCTGCTGGTGACGGCCTGCGACGGCTCCCACGCCGGCTATGTCAGTGCCGGCGGCGCACCGGCCGCAACGGCGCGCGGCATCGACACAGCCTATGCCGAGCGCGACGCCTGCCTGGCGCGCAATGCCACCGAACGGGCGCTGGCCGGCGCCCCGGTCCAGGCGCGCGCCCAGGCGCTGGCACTCGCCTGCGCGGCTGAGACCGACCGGCTGATCACCGCCTCGAGGCGCGGCGATGCCGCCGTTGCAAGCGCCATCCGCGACGACAGCGAATTCCGCGCGCTGGGCTTCGTGCTCAGGACGCAAGGCGCGAACTGAGAGGTACTCGCGTGAGCAAGGCTGCTTCCGACGAGACCGTGGCCGGCAAGATCCTGGCCGCACGCCGGGCGCTGCGCCGCACCGACTGGGACGGCAGCGATCTCGATCATTTCGTGCAGGTGCTGTGCCGCCTCGATGCCGGCCGGCACGGCTTTGGCGCGCTCGACCTGCTGGCTGTCGAAGGCGCGTGGATCGGCGCGCCGGGCGAGGCCTGGTCGGGCGGTTTCGTCGCCCGGCTGAAGGACGGACGGCGTGCCCACGTCGATGGCCGCGCCGGAGCCGCGCATTGGTCCGACGAGGATTCCAACATCGAGGCCGGCCTGCTCGACGGCGGCGAGCAGCATCCCGAGCTCGGCGCCCGCCACGGCTGGCAGAGCCATGCCTGGGACGACGCGATGGCGCGCCGGCTCAACGAGCTTCTGGACAGGGTTGACCCATGACCGACGAACCGATCGAACTCGACCAGCATCGCGGCATGGCCGCCCAGAAGGCGACCGGCTCGCGCCGCCTGATGGCCCAGGTCGAAGCCAACGAACGCGCGCTGCGGCAGCGGCGCGAGGAGCTCGAAGCCCATCTGATCGCCGCCCCCGCCGCCAACTGGGCGGAAGCGGCGGAGAAGGCGCGCTATGTCATCGGGCTTTACGCCGCGAGCCTCGGTGCCGGCGACACCCAGCGCCACACGCTGGTCGCCGCCGTGCTGGCCGACTTCGAGCGCCTCGCGGCGGAGGATGTCAGCCCTTGATGAAGGCCAGCAGGTCGGCGTTGATCGTGTCGGCGTGCGTCGTCGGCATGCCGTGCGGGAAGCCCTTGTAGGTTTTCAGCGTGCCGTTCTTGAGGAGCTTGGCCGACAGGGGGCCTGAATCGGCGTAGGGCACGATCTGGTCGTCCTCGCTGTGCATCACCAGCACCGGGATGGTGATCTTCTTCAGGTCCTCGGTGAAGTCGGTCTGCGAGAAGGCGACGATGCCGTCGTAATGCGCCTTGGCGCCGCCCATCATGCCCTGTCGCCACCAGTTCTGGATCAGGCCCTCCTGCGCCGTCACACCCGGCCGGTTGAAGCCGTAGAACGGGCCGGCCGGGACGTCGCGATAGAACTGCGCGCGGTTGGCTGCAAGCTGGCTCTGGAACCCGTCGAACACTTCCTTCGGCAGGCCGCCCGGGTTGGCTGGCGTCTTGACCATCAGCGGCGGCACGGCGGATAGGAGCGCGGCCTTGGCCGCCCGGCTCTCGCCATGCCGCGCCAAGTAGTGCACGACTTCGCCGCCGCCGGTCGAATGTCCGACATGCACGGCGTCCTTGAGGTCGAGATGGGCGACAACCGCGGCAAGATCGTCGGCGTAGTGATCCATGTCATGGCCATCGGCCACTTGGGTCGAGCGGCCATGGCCGCGCCGGTCTTGGGCGACGACGCGGAAGCCGTGATTGAGGAAGAACATCATCTGGGCGTCCCAGTCGTCGGCCGACAGTGGCCAGCCATGGCTGAAGACGATGGGCTGCCCCTTGCCCCAGTCCTTGTAGAAGATCTCGACGCCGTCCTTGGTCTTGATGAAAGGCATGGCTCTCTCTCCCGTCGCCGTCATGCGATGGACCACAGGCATACAGCTTCGGGCAGATCTCGCGCAATTTCAACCAAGGTATACGTCGACAACGTATGGGTGTGAGGCGTCTCACGCCTGTAACAGGGTCATGATGGCAGCGTAGTGGATGGCGGCCGCGATCACCACCGAGCCGTGCCACAGCGCCTGCGCGTAGGGCCATTGGGCGGCGAGATGGAAGACCACGCCGGCGGAGTAGACTACGCCGCCCACCAGCAGCAGGATCAGGGTCGCCTGGTCGAGCGAGGCGAGCAGCGGTTCGGCGGCGATGACGCCGACCCAGCCCAGCACCAGATAGAGCGCGACCGAGAGGGCTTCGACGCGGCGCGGCTGGAAGAGCTTGGCGGCGACGCCGGCGAGGGCGGCCGTCCAGACGCCGGTCATGAGGCCTACCGCCCAGCCCGTGGGCAGGCGCAGCGCCAGCGGCGTGTAGGTGCCGGCGATCATGACGAAGATCGCCGCATGATCGAGCCGGCGCAACCAATCGCGCCAGCGGCACGTGCGCCAGACATGGTAGACAGCCGAGCAGCCCAGCATGGCCAAAAGACCGGCGAGGTAGACGGTGACGGGCAGGAGCTGGCCGTCGACCGACGATTGGGCCGCCACCACGAGCATGGCGACCACGCCGGCCGCTGCCAGGGCGAGCCCAAGCGCGTGCACGGCGACGTCAGCCAAAAGCTCGCGTCGGTCGATGGTCATCGGTCTAAGACATGGGGCCGGCAAAGCCGTTTTCAAATGGGAGCGCGGGCCTCCGGCCCGCTCATGAGCGGGCGGGACGCCCGCGCTCCCAGACGATACGATGTCCCCAAGGAGGCCCCATGGCAGAAGACACCCGTCCGGACCGCTTCGCCGTGCTGATCGACGCCGACAACACCTCGTCGCGTATCGTCGATGGCCTGTTCGAGGAGATCGCGCGCTTCGGCGAGGCGAGCGTGCGGCGCATCTACGGCGACTTCTCCAGCCCGCGGCTGAAGTCCTGGACCGAGGTGCTGCAGAAGCACGCCATCGATCCCTACCAGCAGTTCGCCTACACCTCGGGCAAGAACGCCTCCGACATCGCGCTGGTGATCGACGCCATGGACCTGCTGCACAGCGGCCGCTTCGACGGCTTCTGCCTGGTCTCGTCCGACAGCGATTTTACGCGACTGGCTTCTCGTTTGCGCGAGGAGGGCGCCGACGTCTACGGCTTCGGTGCGCAGAAGACGCCCGAGAGCTTCCGCCAGGCCTGCCGCCGCTTCGTCTACACCGAGAACCTGGTGCCCGAATCCGCCAGCACGCCCGAGCAGGATGGCGGCCGCCGCGCGCTGCAGCCGCCCAGCGCCGCGGTGCCCTTGCTGATACGCGCCATCGAGCAGATGGAAACCGAGGATGGCTGGGTCGGCCTGGGCGCCGTCGGCCAGCGGCTGGCGGCCATCGCGTCGGACTTCGATCCGCGCACCTACGGCTATCGCAAGCTCTCAGACCTCGTGCGCAACAGCGGCGCCTTCGACGTCGACCAGTCCGGCGGCCGCTTCTTGCGCATTCGGGCAAAGCCGGCGCGGCCGGCCGCTTCGTCGCGCCGCGGCCGAGCCTGACAGGCCGCCAAAAAGGGCTTGTGAAGCGGCCTGCCAAAGCCCATTTCCAAGACACGACGCGGCGAGAGATTCGGCGCGTGCTTTTTGCTCCGACCACAAGGTGACCCCTGCGTCAGGATCCGCTGCACGCACGGCCCCGGCTCATCCGCATTGAGCTTGCGGCGTTGCGCCGGCTGGCGAGCGATCGTCGGGTTGCCTCTGCGCGCCTGCCGGTGCTGATCCGCACCGGGCCGACGGCGCCGCCGCCCAAGCGAAAGGAAGCGCGATGAGCCGCAGCGAGCAGGTGCCGCTCAGCCAGAACGAGGAAATCACGCTGCGTCGCGTGGCCCATGGCCAATCGGATGTCGCCCATCTGCGCGCCGCGGATCTGGTGCGGCTGCGCTCGCTGGAGCTGATCGACGGCGCGCCGCAGGCGCCGATCCTCACCGCCGCCGGCAAGGCGCGCTTCGACCGGCTGGCCAAGCCCGCCGTGGCGGACTTCAACGCGCAGAACGAGCTGATGGCGACGCTCGGCCGCCTGATGGCGCGCAAGGCCAAGGGCTGACCACTCGCGCGCCAACAGCAAAAAGCCCCGCCACTTCTCTTCGAAGTGCGGGGCCTTTCTCGCCTTACCGGGACCGCCAGTACATCCGTGGTCGATCCGGCAGACGTTGTTTCAGACGATCAGCCGACCGCCTTCAGGTTATCGGCCGACATCTTGCCGCTCCGGCGATCGGTCACGAGCTCGAACTCGACCTTCTGGCCTTCGCTGAGCGAGCTCATGCCGGCGCGCTCGACGGCGCTGATATGAACGAACGCATCCTTGCCGCCATTGTCCGGCTGGATGAAACCGAAGCCCTTTTGGGCGTTGAACCACTTCACGGTTCCCGTCGTCATGGGAGACCCTTTCACTTCACGTAGCATGCTGCCCACGCGCAACCCTTGCGGGGAGGCGGGCAGGCCGTCGAATTCGCACTTGTTTTCGGGAGCAAGGTCCTGGCGTTGCGGACATTTCTACGCGCGTCGCCAAATCGTCGTCCGTCTATCGACACCCTGCATATGGGCGCTTGCCGGCCGATTGGCAAGGCCCCCTCGCGGCTTTCCACGCCGGGCCGCAGGGTGTAGGAACAGGGCACCATCGCCTCAAGCGTCGGCTTGCGATGGCTGAGAGAGGCGTGTGCTCCCGCCACAGCGCGAGGAGCCATCGTGATCAACGCCTTTCCGCACCGTATCTGACATGCAGGCCACCCGCGGCTCGATCCAGTTTCTCGGCCGGCTGAGCGGTGCCGGCACGCTCGCCTGCGACGGTGAGGCGATGGGACGCGCCACCTTCGAGATCGACGGCTTCCGCACGCGGACCGGCGAGATCGTGGGCTCGGGCGAGGTCCGCATGACTCCCGAGGAGCTCGACCGCGCCTTCGGTCGCATCAACCTCACCCTCACCACCGACGACGGCCGTGTGCTCGGCGTGCGCTTCTCCGGCAAGCGCCACAACGCCTCGGACAGCGCGGCACACGCCGACATCACCGGCGACCTGCCGGCCGCGAAGCACTGGCGGCGCTAGCTGCCTTCCGCTCAGGGTCGACCCTGCGAGGCGGCCGGGCTGGTGGCACAAGACCCCTTGCGAGCCGATCCCAAGTTCAGCTCACGACGCTTCACCGACGGACACCCCCAAGGTTGCCGCGATGCGCCGCCAGTTCGGCGATCATCTGATCAAGGGGCCCGCCGGAATAGCCCGGCGCTCACGCTTGCGCTTTGCGCGCGGCGAGCAGGCCAATCGGGAGAAGAGCCGACACCATCGCAAAGAGCATGAAGGCGGCGTCGGCATCCATTGCGAGCGCGGCACCATGCACCGCCGGTCCGACCGCCGCGCCCAACAGCATCGTCGCCACGAGCCATTGGCCGGCAAAAGTCGGCGCCATATCCGACACCCTGGCCTGCAATCGTGCCGAAAGCAGATTGAAGGCGATCTCGAGGGCGAGCAGCCCCAGGAAGAATGCCGGCAGGCTCGTCGTCGTGGCAATCACCAGGTTGCTGACAGCAAGCAACACGCCGAGCTCGGCAAAGCGCGGATGCTGTCTGTTCTGCAGACCCTTTCTGGCGAGCGACAGCAGGGAAAAGACCCGCGACAACCTTCATGCCCGCACGCTTGGCCCACGCGACATGGTGTTCTGACCGAAACTCGGACAGATCGAGCTCTGCCATTCGGGACCCCCGAACCGCGTGCGCGCCGCGCCATACGGCCCTTCCTTTTGAACCATAGCAAGCGAGGTAGGGTCAGAAAGTGACAATGCGCATACCCGGCGAAAGTGGCATTGCGCACATCCAGAGGGGGTCAATGCGAAGAATCCCGCCCAGCTCCCACAGGAACCAAAGTGTGTGCAGCGGCACTATGGAGAGTCTGCGGCCTTGATGCGTTCTTCCAGCATGGCGCGGATCGGCGCATCGGCCGGCAGGAGCGCGAGCAGAGTCTTCCAGCGGCGGGCGGCGGCGGGCTTGTCACCGGCGGCGAACGACGCCGCACCGAGATAAAACAGCGCGAGGCCGTTGCGCGGCTCGGCCTTCTCCAGACGCTCGAGGACCGCGACGGCGGCCGGCGACGGCGGCTCGCCGGGCTTCAGGCCGCGCACATGCGCCTCGGCCCAGTCGGCCAGCACGCGGGCATCGACGAGACCGAGCGCATCGGCCTGGGCGTAGGCGTCGATGGCGCCGACATTCTCGCCCAGCACTTTCCAGGCGTTTGCCAGACGCAGCCAGCCGCCGCGATCCTGCGGGTTCTCCTTCAGGCGCGCGGCCAGGCCCTCGACCATGCCGCGGATCGCCTGCTGGCGCTGCTCGGGAGTCAGCGCCGCCATCGCCTCCTGCTGCTCGCGCGAAGGCTGGGGCATCGTCGTGTTGGCGGGCAGGCCCGCGGCCTGGGCGACGCGCGCCATCTCGGCGCGCAACACGGGCAGGTAAGGCGCGTTGGGCGGGCTTTTGGCTTCGAGCTCCTGCCAGCGCTTGAGCGCGGCGGTGCTGTCGCCCGACTGCGAATCGTGCAGGCCGAGATAGTAGAGCGAGCGCGCATCGCCTGGCTGCAGGGCAAGTGCCTTGTTGAAGGCCTCGACGGCGGCGGGAGTGACCGTGCCGTCGGCTTCGAGCGTCAACGCCTCACCGAGCGCAGACTGGGTGTCGGCATTGTTCGGCTCGGCGGCGACGCGCGCACGCGCTTGGGCGACCAGTTGCGCAACGTCCAGCGACTGTTCGGCCGGCGGCTTTGCGCCAGCAACGAAGGGCTGAGCGGGCACGCCGGGATGGCCGACCTTCAGGTAGAGGCCGAGCGCCAGCAACGGGATCGCCAGGGCAAGCGCGGGCGGCAGCAGGCGATGCAAGGCATCGGGCGGCGCGGCCGTCGTCTTTGCGGCGGCGGCGGCGGCAAGGACGCGCCGTTCGATTTCCAATCGTGCCGCCGCGGCCTCGTTCTCGCTCAAGGCGCCGCTGGCGCGCTCGCGCTCGATCTCGGCGAGCTGGTCGCGGTAGATCGCGAGCTCGCCGTCGAAGCGGCTGGTCGTCGTCACGCGCGCGCGCAGCAACGGGATCAGCAGCGCGCCGACCGTTGCCGTGGTGAGAAGGGCGAGCAGGAATTCCAGCATCGACGCTACGCGTCGTCTCGACCGAGGGCCGAAGGCCCGAGCGGAGAGACCTTGTCGGATCCAGGCGAGGCCCCTCGACTGCGCCGCGCTTCGCTCGGGGCGACGGCGCTGCCGTCGCGCCCCAACAACGACCTGAGCCGCTCGCGCTCCTCGTCGCTGAGCGGCGGCAAGGGCGCCGTGGCGCGGCGGCGCAAGGCGGTCAGCATGATGGCGCTTGCCGCAACCAGCAGCAGCAGCGGCGCGCCCAGCCACAGCACCAGCGTGCCGAGCTTGAAGGGCGGCTTCAGCAGCACGTAGTCGCCGTAGCGCGCGACCATGAAATCGTAGACCTGGCCGTCGCTGTCGCCGGCGCTCAGCCGCTCGCGCACGGCACGGCGCATGTCGCGCGCCACCTCGGCGGCCGAATCGTCGATCGACTGGTTCTGGCAGACGACGCAGCGCAAAGTCTGGCCGATCTCTCTTGCACGCGCCTCCAGGGCCGGATCCTTCAGCATCTCCGACGGATCGACGGCGAAGGCCGGCAGCGCGAGCAACATCATCGTCAGCAGGGCGAGAACGAGCCTCACGGCTTGCCGCCCTTGAGGAAGGGCAGGATGGTATCGCGAACGTCCTTCTCGGTGATCGGGCCGCGGAAGTGGAAGCGCACGATGCCGTTGCCGTCGATCAGGTAGGTCTCGGGCACGCCGCTCAGGCCCCAGTCGATGCCGGTGCGGCCATCGAAATCCTGACCGGCGTAGAGGAAGGGATCGCCGAGCTTGGCGAGCCAGGCGCGCGCCTCCTCGGGTTTGTTCTTCCAGGCGATGCCGATGATGACCGCACCGTCGCGCTGGGCGAGCCGCGTGAACAGCGGATGCTCGGCAAGGCAGGGGGTGCACCAGCTGGCGAAGAAATTGACGATCGTCGGCTTGCCGGTGCGCAGCATCGCGTCGGTGATCGGCTTGTCGCCGTCGCGCAGCGCGCGCACGTCGAGGCGCGGCGCGGGGCGGCCGACCATCACCGAGCCGATCGACGCGGGATCGCGGCCCGCCATCAGCGACCAGGCGAAGAAGCCCGCCATCAACGCCAGGGTGGCGAGCGGCAGGAGGAAGAGGAGACGACGGCTCATTGCCGGGAGTCCTCATGTCTTCCGGACCGCGCGCATCCTGCGCGCTCAAGCTCATGAGCGCGCGGGGAAGTCGCGTCAGACGCGACCCAGCGCGCGGTCCGGAAGAACATGATCATTCCGCTGCCTGCACCGCCGGCCGGCGCGACGGCGCGCCGACGCGCAGGCGGCGGTCGGAGAGCGAGACGAAGCCGCCGAAGGCGCAGAGCGCGGCGCCCAGCCAGATCCACGGCGCCAGAGGATTGAGATAGAGCCGGACCACCCAGCCGGTGTTGGGATCGCCCTCGCCCATGGCGGCGTACAGGTCGCGCAGGCCGTCGCTATGGATGGAGGTCTCGGCGACCTGGCGGCGCTGCACAGTGAACAGGCGGCGCTCGGGCTGCAGGACGGTGAAGGGCCGGCCGCCGACGGTCACGGCAAGGGTGGCGCGCTCGGCGATGTAGTTGGGGCCCTGCACGTTGTCGACGCGCACCAGGGTGACGTCATAGCCCGCGATGCGGGTCTTCTCGCCGGGTTTCAGGGTCTGGATCACTTCGAGATGCCAGGCGCCGGTCGCAACCGCGCCCAGCACGACGACGCCCAGCGCGGCATGCGAGATCGTCATGCCAATGGCGGCGCGCGGCGTGGCCCTGAGGCGGCGCAGGCTCTCGGCCCACGGTGCGCGGCCAAGTTTCAGGCGGCCCGCAAACTCGACCAGGCTGCCCATGATCAGCCAGACGCCGAAGCCGAAGGCGACGGCCGCCAGGGCCGAACGGCTGTCGATGGCGACGGCGGCGACGATGGCGGCGACCACCGCCACGAAGAAGGCGACGCGCAGCTGCTGCAGGGCGGGCCACAGCTCGGCGCGCTTCCAGCCCAGGAACGGGCCGACGCAGAGCGCGGCAAACAATGGTGCGCAGATCGGCACGAAGGTGGCGTTGAAGAAGGGCGGGCCGACCGAGACCTTGTTGCCGGTCAAAAGATCGAGGAACAGCGGGTAGAGCGTGCCTAAAAGTACCGTGGCGGCGAGGGTGCAGAGCAGCAGGTTGTTCAGGATCAGCGCGCCTTCGCGACTGATCGGCTGAAAGAGGCCGCTCGAGGTCAGCTTCGGCGCCCGCCAGGCGTAGAGCGCCAGGCCGCCGCCAGTGACGGTGAGCAGAAAGGCCAGGATGTAGAGGCCGCGCGCGGGATCCTGGGCGAAGGCGTGCACCGAGGTGAGCACGCCCGAACGCACCAGGAAGGTGCCGAGCAGCGACAGCGAGAAGGCGAGGATGGCCAAAAGGACGGTCCAGCTCTTCAGGGCGTCGCGCTTCTCGACGACGATGGCGGAGTGCAAGAGCGCGGTGCCGGCGAGCCAGGGCATCAGGGAGGCGTTCTCGACGGGATCCCAGAACCAGAAGCCGCCCCAGCCGAGGATGTAGTAGGCCCACCACGAGCCGAGCGCGATGCCGAGCGTCAGGAAACACCAGGCGGCCAGCGTCCACGGCCGCACCCAGCGCGCCCACGCCGGATCGACGCGGCCTTCGAGCAGGGCGGCGATGGCGAAGGCGTAGGTCACCGAGAAGCCGACATAGCCCAGGTAGAGCAGCGGCGGATGGAAGGCCAAGCCCGGGTCTTGCAGCAGCGGGTTCAGGCCGTTGCCGTCGGCCGGGGCCGGCGACAGGCGCTCGAAGGGATTCGACGTGAACAGCAGGAAGGCCAAAAAGCCCACGCCGATCAGCGCCTGGATGGCGAGCACCCGCGCGCGCAGCGTGTCGGGCAGGTTGGCGCCAAACACGGCCACGGCGGCGCCGAACACGGCGAGGATCAGCGCCCACAACAGCATGCTGCCCTCGTGGTTCCCCCACACGCCGGAGATCTTGTAGACCAGCGGCTTGGCCGAATGCGAGTTGGCGACGACGTTGGCGACGGAGAAGTCCGACGTGACGTAGGCCTGGGTGAGGGCGGCGAAGGCAACGACGACCAGCAGAGCCTGGGTGAGCGCGGCCGTGCTGCCGAGCGCCATCAGCCGCCCATCGCTGCGCGCGGCGCCGACCAGCGGCACCGTGCCCTGCACCAGCGCGACGGCCAGGGCGAGAATGAGCGCGAAGTGACCCAGCTCGGCAATCACTTCTTCTCTCTCCATTGGCCCGCCTCTTTGATCGCCTTGGCGACCTCGGGCGGCATGTAGTTCTCGTCGTGCTTGGCCAGGACTTCGCGGGCGACGAAAATGCCGTCAGGACCGAGTGAACCTTCTGCGATAACGCCCTGCCCTTCGCGAAACAGATCGGGCAGCAGACCGCGATAGACGACACTGATCGTCTTGTGCGTGTCGGTGACGGAGAAGCGCACTTCCTGGCCGGCCTTTTTCACGGTGCCGGCTTCGACCAGTCCACCCAGCCGGAAGCGCCGTTCGGGCGAGATGCTCTTCTCCGCGACCTGGCTCGGCGAATAGAAAAAGACGAGGTTGTCATTGAGGGCGGTCAGCACGAGCGCCGCCGCGACGCCCAGCACGGCGAGCGAGCCGACCAGCAGCCACAGGCGCTTGCGCTTGGGAGTCATCGCTTCCTGTCGAGGCCGCGCGCGGCCAGCTCGCGGCGCGCCCGCCGGCGTGCAGCGACGCTTGCGATCACCAGTCCGCCCAGGCAGACCAGCGCCACGGCGTAGGCCGACCAGATGAAGACCGCATGGCTCATGACGGTGGCTTAGCCTATGGCAATGGCGGGGAGAAGGCGGCAAATGCGCTCCCTCACCACCTTGTGTAGGCGGTTGTCATACACTAGCTTACGGGGCATGCCGGCTAAGCCCATCCTCAATGTCCGCCTTGCTCCCGAAACCCTGCGCAAGCTCGACGCCGTCGCTGCAGCGACTAGGCGGACTCGCTCGTTCATCGCCAACGAAGCATTGGAAGCCTGGATCGATCGAGAGATCGAGCTCATCGAGGGTCTGCAGATCGCGCTGGAAGAAGGACGCGCGGGCAAAGGCATCCCGCACGATAAGGCCATGCGCCAGATTGACATCGCCTTCGATCGTGCCGTCAAGCGCATCGGCCGCCGGAAGGCGGCTCGCAAGTAGGACTACGTGAGGCGGGTTCTTTGGTCCCCGCCGGGACTGGCATTGTATGAGCGCGAGGTTCTCGACTGGCTCGATACGCTGGGTGAGAGCGCCGCGCGGCGTGTCAGAAGCGACATCGAACGGGCGACGGAGGTGCTGGCGCAGCGTCCCATCGGCCGGCCCGGCCGCATCGCCGGTACTTATGAAAAGAGTGTCGTCGGTCAGCCCTATATCATCGCCTATGCCCTGCTACCGCGCGACGACGGTGGAGCCGACGACATCCTGATCCTGCGCGTCGTTCATACGTCTCGCGATTGGCCGCCAGGACGCTGGCCACAGTGAACTACGACAGCTGATCGGCCATCTCGAGCCGGCGGCGATCGATCTCGGTCTCGGTGCGCACCAGCACCAGGGTGATGAACAGCAGCAGGAACGAGCCCGCCATCCACAGCAGCGGCATCAGGATCGCCGGATGAATGGCCGGCGCATCGAGCCGCATGATCGAGGCAGGCTGGTGCAACGTGTTCCACCAATCGACCGAGAATTTGATGATCGGCAGGTTGATGATGCCGACCAGCGCCAGGATGGCGGCGGCGCGATCGCCGCGGTCGGGATCGTCGTAGGCGCGGCTCAAGGCGATGTGGCCGAGATAGAGGAAGAACAGCAGCAGCATCGACGTCAGTCTCGCGTCCCACACCCAGTAGGTGCCCCACATCGGCCGGCCCCACAGCGAGCCGGTGAGCAGGCACACCAGGGCGAAGCAGGCGCCGACCGGGGCGGTGGCGCGCGCCATCAGGGCGGCGAGCGGATGGCGCCACACCAGCAGCGAGGCGCCCAGGGCCGCGAGCAGGGCATAGCCTGCCATCGAGAGCCAGGCCGACGGCACGTGCACGAACATGATGCGCACGGTCTCGCCCTGCTGGTAGTCGGGCGGCGAGTGCATCAGCGCGAGGTAGAGGCCGACGGCGAAGCTCAGCACGGTGGCGAAGACAAGGCCCGGCAGCACGCGCTGGCTGAAACGACGGAAGCGCGCCGGGTTGGCGAGGAAATGCAGGTCGGCCATCTCTGCCCTGTGTCGGTCCCTGGCTCGTTTTTGTCTATTCGCCAGCCTGCCGCAAGGCGGCGGCCATGGCCCACGGCGTAGTGGCCAGCGCCACCAGCGCCAGGGCTGCTAGAATGGCGATATGGGCCAAAAGGTCCTCGCCGGTCATCAGGGTTTCTATGGCGGCGGCGCCGAAGATCAGGGTCGGCACGCAGAGCGGCAGGGCGAGCAGGGCCAGCAAAGCGCCGCCCCGGCGGGCGCCCAGCGTCAAGGAGGCGGCCAGGCCACCGATCAGGGAGAGAGTGGGCGTTCCGACCAAAAGGGTCGCGGCGAGGGCGAGCAGCGCTTCAGGCGGCAGCCCGAAGGTGACGCCCAGCAGGGGCGCCAGGACGGCCAGCGGCAGGCCGGTCACAATCCAGTGAGCGGCGCATTTGGCGAGGGCGGCGAGCTCCAATGGCCAGGGCGCCAGCAGCAGCAGGTCGAGCGAGCCGTCCTCGTAGTCGGCGGCGAACAGGCGGTCGAGCGACAGCATCGAGGCGAACAGCGCCGTACACCACAGCACGCCCGCGGCGATGCGCGCCAGGATGTTGGCCTGCGGGCCGATGCCCAGCGGGAACAACACCGTCGCCACGACGAAGAAGGCGAGCACGACAGCGACGTCGCCGGGCCGCCGCCAGGCCAGCCGCAGATCGCGCGACAGGAGGGCGAGGAAGCCGGTCACGCCGCGAGCTCGAAGGTGCGCGCACCCGGCACGCCGAGATCGGCATGGGTCGCGGCGATGGCCAGCCCGCCATGGGCGAGATGCTGCTGCAGGACGGTGCGAAAGGCCTGCTGCGCCACGACGTCGAGCGCGTTCAACGGCTCGTCGAGCAGCCACAGCGGCGCCTGGGTCAGCATCACGCGGGCGAGCGCGGTGCGCCGGCGCTGGCCGGCCGACAGTATGCGCACCGGACGATGCACCAGAGCGTTGAGATCGAAAGCGACCAGCGCGAGATCCAGACGGTCGTCGGCAGCAGGCCGACCGCGCAGTCGCTCGGCGCCCAAGAGATTCTCGCGCACCGTCAGGTCGCCTTTGAGGCCATCGAGATGGCCGAGCCACGCCAGTTGGCCGCGCCAAGTCTCGGGATCGTCCTGCACGTTGGCGCCCTGCCAAACGATGGTGCCGGCTTCAGGCCGCACCAGAAGGGCGAGCGCACGCAACAGCGTGGTCTTGCCGCTGCCGTTGCGGCCGGTCAGCGCCAGAAGCTCGCCGGCGCCCAAGGCAAAGGACAGGCGATCGAAGACCGGCCTGCCGCCGCGGCGGCAAGCAAGATCCGCAACGTTCAAGAGGGGCACGTCGGGGAGAGTGGGCGCCATGCGGCGCCGTCGTAGCATGCTGAAAAGAAAAAGGCCGTCTTCTCGGGGGAGAGTGAGAAGACGGCCTAAGCGCCTCCGAAGAGGCTAGAACGTGGCTTTGGGGGGACCACGTTCGGGGGAGATACAAAACGAAGATGGAAACCCCCGATGGCGGTCGCTAGACCCAAATGGGGCCAAAGTGTGATTTTTCAATCACACACAATGATGGTGCTAATTAGGAAAAGTAGGCGTCGAATCAACATGTTGCCCGACGCCCATCGGGCGCGTGTCACCCGTAGGGATCGGCAGCGTCGCGCATGCCGTCGCCCATGAACTGATAGGCCAGGATCACCAGGATCACCGGGATCACGGGCAGCATCAGCCACCAGTTCACCGCCACGACATTGATGTCGGTCGCCTCGTTCAGCAGCACGCCCCACGACGTGATGGGCGGACGCAGGCCCAGGCCCAGGAAGCTCAAGGCCGTCTCGGCCAGGATCATCGAGGGAATGGAAAGCGTGGCCGAGGCGATGAGATGGCTCATGAAGCCCGGCAGCAGATGGCGACCGATGATGCGCGCAGGCTTGGCGCCCATCATCTGGGCGGCGGCGGCGTAGTCCTCCTCGCGCAACGACAAAAGCTTGGAGCGCACAGCGCGCCCCAGCCCCGGCCAATCGAGCAGTGCCAGGATGATGGTGATGCCGAAATAGACCAACAACGGCGACCAGGTGACGGGCAGCGCCGCCGACAGGGCCAACCACAAAGGCAAGTGCGGGAAGCTCTTGATGATCTCGGTGATGCGCTGGACGACGTTGTCGACCCAGCCGCCGTAGTAGCCGGCCAGTCCTCCCAGGACGAGCGCAAGCACGAAGGAGAGCGCAATGCCGATGATGCCGATGGTGAGCGAGATGCGCGCGGCATAGACGATGCGGCTGAACATGTCGCGGCCCAGCCGATCGGTGCCCAGCCAGAAGAAGTTGCCGCCCTCGGGCGGACAGACGAAGTGGAAGCTGCCCTCGATCAGGCCCCAGAACTCATAGGAATCGCCCAGGCAGAAGAAGCGCAGCTGCTGCGGCCTGGTCGTGTCCGGCGTGTAGACGCGCTGCAGGGTCTCCATGTCGCGCGTCGTCTTGAGCGCATAGACGAACGGCCCGAGGAACTGGCCCTCGTGCATGACATGGACCTGCTGCGGCGGCGCGAAGATGTAGGCTGAATGCCGCGTGTGCAGGTCGTAGGGCGCGATGAACTCGCTGATGGTGGTGGAGAAATACATCAGCGCTAGAAAGACCGCCGAAACCACGGCCGGCCGATGGCGGCGGAAGCGCCACCACATCAGCTTCCATTGGCCGGCCATGTAGTACTTTTCCTGATCGGCCGTCAGGCGCTCGGAGACGTAGGGATCCCACGGCTCCTTGTTGACGAAGTGGTCGGAGCGCGGCCTTGGAGCGCCTGAGGGGGTCGACGGAGTGGTCTGGTCGGTCATGGCGCTATTTCTCCGACGTGGCGCCGAAGCGGATGCGCGGATCGAGCGCGGCCAGCGCCAGATCGGAGATCAGCATGCCGATCACGGTCAGCGTCGCCACGAACAGCAGGAAGGTGGCGGCGAGGTTGACGTCCTGGGTTTTCAGCGCGCCCAGCAGCATGGGGCCGGTGGTCGGCAGCGACAGCACGACCGAGACGATGACCGAGCCCGAGATGACGTCCGGCAGCAATCCGCCGATATCGGCCACGAACGGGTTGATGGCGTGGCGCAGCGGATACTTGATGAGCAGGCGCAGCGGCGGCAGGCCCTTGGCGCGGCCGGTGACGACGTACTGCTTTTGCAATTCGTCGAGCAGGTTGGCGCGCAGCCGGCGGATCATGCCGGCGGTGCCCGACATGCCGATGACGATCACCGGGATGACGAGATGCTGGATCACCGACCAGACCTTGCCCCATGACATCGGCTGGTCGATGTACTCGGGATCCATCAGACCGCCGATCGACAGGCCGAAATAGACCTTGCCGACATAGAGCAGCACCAGGGCGAGCAGGAAGTTCGGGATCGAAAGGCCGATGAAGCCGATGAACGAGGCGACGTAGTCGCCGAGCTTGTACTGGTGGGTCGCGGCATAGACGCCGATCACGAACGACACGATCCAGATGAAGGCGATGGTGCAGCTCTCCATCACGAGGGTGAGTGCCATCCGCTCGCCGATCAGGTCGGCCACCGGCACCGTGTCCTGGCAGGAAAGCCCGAAATCCCAGCGGAAGATGCCGGCTACCCATTCGAGGTAACGCTGCCACAGCGGATCGTTGAGACCGTAGAGATGGCGCAGCTCCTCGGCGCGGCGTAGCGCGTCAGGATCGCCGCGCGACAGCAGCTCGTCGACCTGGGCGGTGACGCAGTCGCCGGGCGGCAGGTCGATGATGAAGTAGACCAGCGCGCTGATGACGAACAGCGTCGGGATCATCAGCAGGATGCGTCGGACGATGAAGCGCAGCATGGCTCAGAGCCCTCCCCGCGCAACGCGCACATAGTGCCCGGGCGTGGTCTCGGTCCAGAACACCTGGTTGGTCGGATCGTCGCGGAACGGCTCGGGCCAGGCCGTCGGATCGGACGCCTTGCCTTCCATCAGCGCGCCGAGATCGAGGCGGGCGTTGGGATCGGGCACGGGCACCGCCGACAGCAATGCCTTGGTATAGGGATGCAGCGGGTTCCTGAACAGCTCGCCCGCCGGCGCCAGTTCGACCAGGCGACCGGCGCACATCACGGCGATGCGGTCGGCGATGTAATCGACCACCGCGAGATTGTGCGAGATGAACATGTAGGTGAGACCGAGCTGCTTCTGCAGGTCCTTCAGCAGATTGAGGACCTGCGCCTGGATCGACACGTCGAGCGCCGACACCGGCTCGTCGCAGATCACCATGTCGGGGCGCAGCGCCAGTGCACGGGCGATGCCGATCCTCTGGCGCTGGCCGCCGGAGAAGGAGTGCGGATAGCGGCTCAAGTGCCGGCGATCGAGCCCGACCATCTCCATCAGCTCGCTCACCATCTCGCGGCGATAGGCATCGTCGCCGATCTTATGGATGACCAGCGGCTCGACCAGGATGTCGTAGACGGTCATGCGCGGATTGAGCGAGCCGAACGGGTCCTGGAAGATGAATTGCAGCTTGGTGCGGAAGCGGTCGAGGCCGGCGCCTTCCAGCGACAGCACGTCGATCTTGCGGCCCCAATCGTCGAACACGACGCGGCCCGCTCCATACTGGGCGTCGCCTCCGTTGGGATCGGCGGAGATGCCGCGCATGAGAATCTTGCTCAGCGTGGTCTTGCCGCAGCCCGATTCGCCGACCAGGCCCAGGCACTCGTTGCGCTCGACGTCGAAGCTCACGTCGTTGACGGCGCGCACGGTGCGGGTGGTGCCGCCGCCGGTGAGCTGCTCGAACAGGGTGTCGGCCTTGCGGATCTTGAAGGTCTTGGAGAGGTGGCGGACCTTCAGGACCGGCGCTTTGGCGTTGAAGGTCTCGGTCGGCTTGGAGACCGCCTTTTCCTTCAACAGGTGGCCCGTCGCCGCGGTGATCTCGCGGATCGGCTGCAGCCGCTCGCCGGGCGCCATGTCGAAGCGCGGAACGGCGTGCAGCAGCGCCTTGAGATAGGGGTGCTGCGGATCGCGGAAGATGTCGCGCAGGTCGCCCGATTCGACGACCTTGCCGCGATACATCACCACGACGTCGTCGGCGACGTTGGCGACCACGCCGAGATCGTGGGTGATCATCAGGAGCGCCATGCCGAGCTCGGCCTGCAGGTCCTTGATGAGGCGCAGGATCTGCGCCTGGATGGTGACGTCGAGCGCCGTCGTCGGCTCGTCGGCGATCAAGAGCGCCGGCCGGCAGACCAGCGCCATGGCGATCATGGCGCGCTGGCGCAGTCCGCCCGACAGTTCGAACGGATAGGTACGCAGCGCCCGCTTCGGATCGGGGAAGCCCACCATGCGCAGCATGTCGACGGTCAGCGCCTCGATCTCGGGGCGGCCGAGCTTGCGGCCGGACAATTGCGCGGCTTCGTTGATCTGGTCGCCGAGCGAATGGATGTTGCTGAAGCCGCCGCCGCCATGCAGTTCGACCGCCTCGCCAATCTGGTCGCCCACCGTGTGCAACGCCGACAGCGAGGTCATCGGCTCCTGGAAGATGATGGAGATGGCTCCGCCGCGGATGGTCCGCATCTGCGGCCCGGCGCGGTCGAGCTTGGCGATATCGATCGGAGCGGCGTTGTTGCGCGCATCGTCGAACAGGATGGAGCCCGAGGAGATGGTCGCGGTGCGCGGCAGCAGGCCCATGATGGCCTGGCTGCACACCGACTTGCCCGAGCCCGATTCGCCCACCAGCGCCAAGGTGCCGCCGGGCGGCAGGCTGAACGAGACATGGTCGACGGCGCGCAGCGTGCCTTCGTGGACTCCGAAGTCGACGGTCAGGTTCTCGACGCGCAGCAGATCTTTCATACTTTCTCTTCCTGACCCGCTACCGAGATGCCCATCGCCTTGAGGTTCGCCCGCGTCGTCTCGCTCAACGGCAGGCCGGTCTGCTCGGCCGCGCGCGCCGCGCGCTCGACCACATCATGGAAGCCGTCGAGCGAGGAATCGAGCTTGACGGTGCGGCCGCCGGCCGAGCCGACGCTGAGCTGCATCCAGCCGTCGCTGCGATCGCGCTTGGTCGAGAAATAGCTGAGTTTTAGCCGGTCGAGGCGATTCCATTCGACAATGGTGCCGGCCGGGCCGTCGGCGCAGAGCGTGTCGGGCCCGAGCACGTAGCGCGTATGGTGACGCAGGGCGGTGCGCGCCAGGAACACGGCGAACAGCAGGAAGCCCAACAGCAGGATCAGCGCCAGCCAGCGGTTGACGTCGAGCAGCAGCAGCGGCGCGCCGCACAGCAGCACGCCTACCGCGGCGCGCCCATAGTCGGCCAGCAGGGTCTGACGCGGATAGCGCAGATCGGCTGAACTCAACCGCGACCCCCTCCCGTTGCAAACAATTCATGGGCCGGGCGAATGCGAAGCCCGGGCATTTTCAGTGCTTTTTGCCACATCGACCTTAGGAAATCCCACGCCCCGCCGTCCATCGCAAGATGGTGACTGAGAACGCCCACGGGCTCGCCAGATAGGCGCGCCTGGGCCAAAGCGGAAACAAGCGCGTCCAAGGCAGCCGCTTCGCCGACGAAACCGCGGCCACCCTTCCAGTCGATCAAGTCGACGTGAGTGTTGACCTCCAAAAGCCCCCTCACCGGATGCGTGCGTCGTCGCGCACCGAAGGTCGAGAGGCCGGCAAAGCCGATTTCCGGCAAGGTCGGCACCAGGACCGGCGCGATGCGGTTCCAGGGCGGCACCAGCACCGGCAGGGGGCGTGCGCCGAACAGCCGTTCGAGCGCCATGCGGCCGGTGCCCAACTCGCCCAGCACCAGCATGGCCGGCCGCTCGGTGCCGAGCTCGATCTTCTTGTTGTCGCCGGCCGCAGCATGATTGACGTGCGCGTATCCGTGCTGAAGCACGTCGACCCCCGGCTCACCCGCCAGCCGGTCGGCCAGCGCCTGTGTCGCCTTGGCCGGCACGACGGCAAGCGCCACGGGCGCGCCGGTGTCGCGATGGATCGCCAGCAGCCGCTCGAGCGCGGGCCCGATATCGGCGGCATCGTCGTCGCGCCACCACAGATCGGCCATGCGGCCGGCCTGCGACCAGCGCGCCGCTTCGTCCAAAAGATCTGCCCAAGTGCTCATCTGACCAACAGCCGATGCAATAGCGCCGCGGTCTTCGGGCCGCCATCGACGTCGCACGGCGCGAAGCTTCTAAGCGACGAGCCGGCAAGCGCCCGACCGACGGCATCAGCCAGGCTCTGCGCGGAGAGTGTGTCCGGAGGTACCACGGCCACCATGCCGCGCTCGGCGAGCGCCTGGGCGCGATCAGCCTGCTCAGTCTCGCGCGCGGTGGCGAAGGGCACGAGCACGGCACGATCGGCGCAGCACAGGGTCTCGATGGTCGTGTTGTAGCCGGCCTGCGAGATGGAGAGCGTGGCGTTGCGCAGAAGCGTCGTGAAGTCGGGCCGGGCCGTTTCGACGATGATGCCCGGCTCGCGGCCGAGTATCGCGCGGTCCTGTGCCGGCAGGTTCTCGCCTACCAGCAATCGCCAGGGGCGATCGGCCAGCACCGTCTTCGGCCGCGCCGCGATGGCAGCCTTGAGCAAAGGCGCGCCGACGGCGCCGCCACCCACCGACACGACGACCTCGTCCTTGCCCGCGGCGCCCTGCATCCCCTGCGCCAAATCCCGCTCCGAGACATAGCCGGTGTAGAAGGCACGCTCCTTGATGCGCGCCCATCCGGCGAAGCTTCTCTCGAAAGGTACGAGCCGGGGGTCACCGTGGATCAGCACGGCATCGAAGCGATCCAGGAGCTCGACGGCCTCGGCGACCCTTTCCGGCCCGGCGCGGCGCACCACGTCGCGCACCGAGCATGCGATCAAGGACCCGCGCGCGGCCTCCAGGAGTGGCAGCAATTCGAAGCGCAGCCTCGTGCGGCCAAACGGGAACTGCTCGGTGAGCACGACATCCGGCGCCTCGGCGCGCAGCAGGCCGAGCAGGGCCTCGGTGCGCTGGCGCTGGAAGGCGTCGTCGACGGGCGAGCCGTCGAGCCGGGCGAGATCGCGCAGGCTTTCGTCGGCCGCACGCAGCGGCGGGAGCTGGTGGAAGCGCACGCCGTCCAGCACCAGGCCTGCGACCGGCGCGCCGCCCGAGACCAGCAGCACGTCGAAGCCGCCGGCCACCAACGCGCGCGCCAGCACGGCGGCACGACGCAGATGGCCGATGCCCAGCAGATGCTGCACATAGAAGAAGACGCGGCTCATAGCGGCACGTTGAGGCGATCGACCGAGACGCGGCCGTCGGCGTTGGCCGAGAAGAAATGCAGGCAGCGCCAGTCGAGCTTGTGCGGCGGCCGGCCGATCATGTCCCAGCCGGTCGCGAGCGCCAGCAGGGCGCGGATCGCGGCCTTGTGCGACACGGCCACGACGGGCTGGCCGCCGGCGGCGATCGACGCCGTCCACCGGCCGATGCGGGCCATGGCGGCGCGCGGCGACTCTCCGCCGGGCGGCTGGAAGTCGAGCCCGTTGTTCTCGGCGGCGATGAAAGCCGCGCCCACGCTTTCGCGCAGCTCGGCGATGGTATGGCCTTCCCAGGTGCCGAAGCTCATCTCGCGCAGCGCCGACTCGACGATGACCGGCGCCGACGGCTGCAGCAGCTCGGCGGTGCGGCGGGCGCGCTGCAAGGGGCTGCTGAGCCGCTTCCAGCTGTCAGCTGGCGACGGCAGGCGCCAGGCGCGGGCATCGGCCTCGCCAGCGGCGTTGAGCGGGGTGTCGGTCAGGCCCTGCAGGCGGTGCTCGACGTTCCAGTCGGTGCTGGCGTGGCGCAGCACGGCGAAGGGCACGCTCATCGCAGCCTCGTCAAGGCCGCGGCCAGGGCATGAGCGGCCGCACGCTCGTCGTGTCGGGTATTTACGCGCGCGCGCGCTGCCTTGCCGAGTTGTGCGCGTGCCTTGGGGTCGTCGAGCAGGCGGGCCGTCGCCGCGGCGAAGGCCGCGGCATCGCCGATCGGCGTCAGCACGCCCGTGACGCCGTCGGCCACCACCGCGGGCACGCCACCGGTGCGGCCGGCGACGACGGGCAGGCCCGCCGCCTGGGCTTCGAGGAAGGCCATGCCATAGGCTTCGTTGATCGCGGGCCACAGGTAAAGGTCGGCCGAGGCATAGGTCGCGGGCAATTCGGCATGAGGCACGATGCCGGCAAAGCCGACGCGCTCGCCAAACGGTTCCATCATCGCCTCGACTTCGGCGCGCGCCGGCCCGTCGCCGACCAGCAGGGCGCGCCAGGGCCTGGCCTTCAGCTGGCCGAGCGCATCGGCAAGCACGCGATAGGATTCGAGTTTGTCGCGCGTTCGCATCATGCCGACGCTCAGCAGCAGCGGCGGATCGCTGGCCGCGCGCGGCGCCAGGTCGAACGGTCGCGTGTCGATGAAGGGCGGCAACCAGACCTGATGCGCGCCCGGCCGCAGCCGCGCCTTCACGCCGGCGACGTCGCGCGGATTGACCGTCAGCACCAGGTCGGCGGCGGCAAGGGCGCGCTCGACAGCGCGATGGCCGAGCCGCGTCGAGCCCTGCGCGCGGCGCGGCGCGTGCGAGGCCTCGACCAGCACATAGGGTACGCCCAGCGCCCGGGTGACGATCGGGCCCAGCCAGTCGGGCTTGCGGTAGTAGCAGTGGTAGGTGAGCCAGAGATCGAACCGTTCGGGATGACGCGCTGGCAGGGCGCGCCAGCGCGCGATCAGCCGTTGCGCCTTTGTGCGCGCGCGTCGCTCGAGGGCGAGATGGTCCTGCGGTTGGGGCACGCCCGGGGCGACACGGCTCAACGCAGGCATCACCACGGTGTGGCCGAGCCGGCGCAGCAGGCGCCTCAGCCCGCGCGCCATCTCGCGATCGCCCGAAGGGATGGGACTGTCCGGCGACTTGAGCGGCGTGTGCAACAGCACGCGCATGGTTACTCCGCCGCCTTTGCCTCCGACAGGATGTCCTGGCCGAGCGCCGAGGCGATCCAGTCGACGCCGGCGTCGAAGGAGAAGCGCGTGCGCACGGTCTCGGCGGCGCGGTGCGCGAACTGCTGGCGCAGGTCGGGATGGGCGATCAGGCGCGCCAACGCGGCGGCCAGAGCCTCGGGCGCGCCGGGCGGCACCAGCAACCCGTTGTCGCCGTCCTCGATGAACTCGCCGATCGCGGCGGCGCGGGTCGAGACGATGGCGAGGCCCTGGTGGGCCGCCTCCATCAGCACGTTGGGCAGGCCGTCCTGGTCGCCGTCGGCCGCCTTCTTGCTGGCCAGCACGAACAGGTCGGCGCGTGCGAGGGCCGCGAACACCTGCTTCTGCGGCTGCGCTCCCAGCCAAGTGCAGCGCTCGGCGATGCCCAAGCGATCGGCTTGCGCCTTCAGGAGATCGCCGAGCTCGCCCGCGCCGATATGCTCGAAGCGCCAGTGCAGCGTCTTGGGCAGCAGGGCCAGCGCGTCCAAAAGGTCGCCGAATCCCTTCTTCTCGACCTTGCGGCCGATCGACAGGATCACGACGGGATCGGCCGCGTCGCTGCCGTCGCGCCGCGCCCGCATATGGGTCGGCGCGGGCAGGTGCGCGAAGTCGAGGCCGTGATAGACGAGCTTCACCTTGTCCGGCCCTGTCTTGTCGGAGGGGGGCGCCAGGGCGCGCAGCCGCTCGGCGCCCATGCTGGTGCAGGTCACGGCCCAGCTGCAGTCGGCGAGCTTTTCCGCCGCCTCCCAGGGTTCGCTGGTCCAGATGTCCTTGGCGTGCGCCGACACGCTCCACGGCAGGCCGCGCATCAGGGCGGCGTAGCGTGTCACCGACGTCGGCGTATGCAGGAAATGCGCGTAGAGCCGCTCGATGCCGGCCGGCAATTCCGCCGCCAACACCATTGCCTGGCCCCAGCGGCGCAGGCGGTTGGCCGAGGGATCGCGCCGCAGGTCAGCGAGGAAGCGGGCACGCGCCGTGCCATAGCCCGGCAAGCGGCGCGCCTTCAGCCAGCCGGCGAAGACGCGGCGTGGATCGTCCTTCAGGTATTCCGGCAGATAGACGACGCGGCCCTGCACGCGATCATGCACCGGATGGCGATGCTTGTCGGTCGGCCGGCGCAGCGACCAGATTTCCAGGGCGACGCCGCGCGCTTCGAGGCCGGCGATCTCCTGGGCGATGAAAGTCTCGGACAGGCGCGGCCAGCCCTTGAGAACGACCGCGACACGCGCGTCGGATGGCGAAGGCATGAAGATCCCGGCGATCAGGTCCTGGCGCGCGCCGGTGGCACGGCCGGCGGCTGAGCGGAGCCGGGCTCGCTCCAGATCTCTTCGAGCGGCGCGGGGCCGCGATGAGGATGGGCGAGCTGCTTGGCGACCAGGCGCCAGACATTGGGCAGGCCGTCGAGCAGGCCGGGCACCACGACGTCGCTCGGCAGGCCCTGCTGCGGCAGCTGGCGCAGCGCCGTTGCCATGGCCTGCGGAGCGCGGCCGCGGTCAGCATCGAGCATCTCGATCAGGCCGACATTGCGTGCGGCGCGGGCGCGGATGAACTGCTCCAGGCGCGGCCTGGTGCGCGGCACGATAATCGCCTTCTTGTCGAACGACAGGATCTCGCAGAAGGTGTTGTAGCCGCCCATCGCCACCACGCCCGCCGCGCGCTGCATCAGCGCACCGAGATTGTTGGTGAAGGTGAGCGTGCGGATGTTCCTGAACTTGGCCGACCGCTCCTTGAAGGCCTCGCGCTCGGCGGCCGACATGAAGGGACCGAACACGATCACCGCGCCGTAGGGGATGTGCGGGTCGCTTTCGTAGGCCGCCAGCACCCAGTCGATCAGGTCGGCGCCGTCGCCGCCGCCGCCCGCGGTGACCAGGATGAAGGGCCCGTCGATCTCCTCCATCTCGTGCGGCACGTCGCTGTGCAAGGGCAGGTCGCGGCGCAGGTAGCCGGTATAGACCATCTTGTGGCGCACCGACGGCGGCACCTCGATGCCGGTCAACGGCTTGTTGATCTGCGGCAGGCCGTAGATCCAGATCTCGTCGTATAGATCGCGCAGCGCCGGCACGACGTGCTTGCGCTCCCATTCGGCGGCGAGCGCCGCCGGATCGTCCATGACGTCGCGCAGGCCCAGCACCAGCGGCGTGCCGCGCTCCTTCAGGAGCTTCAACGCCGGCACGACCTCGCCGCGCAGGCCGGTCGGCTCCTTGTCGACGATGAACAGGTCGGGCCGGTAGATGTCGGCGGTGTCGCGGATGATCCGGGTCCGCATCTCCAGCGTATGCTCGACGCCGACCCTGAGGTTGGCGGAGTCGTACTCGCCGGTCTCGATTTGCTTCACGACTCCGGGGATGCGCACGAAGTCGATGCCCGAGCGGAACTCGTAGGAGCCGATCACTGGCGAGCCCGACACGATCAGGACCGAGACGTTGGAGTCGGCCGCCACCAGGGCGTTGGCGATGGTCCGGCAGCGGCTCACATGGCCGAGGCCGAAGGAGTCGTGGCTGTAGAGCAGCACACGCTTGGACCGGCTGTTAGGCATGCGGGCGTATCTCCTTGCCGAAGCGCGTCCTGCCCCGACCGGTGTATTCGGCCGGACTATGCCATAATGGGCGGGACACGCGAACCCCTCTCGCAATGCAAAATATCGAATGTAATCAAGGCACTGATCTAATATAGGAGAGAGGGGCGCCGCAGCACCTGGGGCTTCCACCGCGGATATTGATGCAACGCAATCTGTTCACCTACATCTGGCGACACAGCAGGCCCGAACAGATCGTCATCCTGGGCCTCGTGGTGCTGGCCCAGGTGTTTTATTTCATGTCGTTGACGGTCCCGAAGGACGTCATCAACAACGGCATCCAGGGCAACGCCTTCAAGAACACCAAGACCATCCCCTTCCTGGTCTGGGAGCTCGATCTCTCGGCCTTCCTGCCCGGCAAGGTCGTCCGCATCTTTGACGGCTTCCAGGTCGACCAGCTCGGCTACCTGGTGACCATGAGCTTCGTCTTCCTGGGCGCCGTGATCGTGAACGGCCTGTTCAAGAAGACCATCAACACCCAGAAGGGCCGCATGGGCGAGCGCATGCTGCGCCGCCTGCGCTACGAGCTCTACGACCGCATCCTGCGCTTCCCGCCGGCCCACTTCCGCAAGGTCAAGCAGGCCGAGCTCGCCACCATGATCAAGGACGAGGTCGAGCCGCTGGGCGGCTTCATCGGCGACGCCTTCGTCCAGCCGATGTTTTTGGGCGGCCAGGCGCTGACGGCCATCATCTTCATCATGATGCAGAACTGGCTGCTCGGGATCATCGTCATCATCCTGCTGGCGGTGCAGATGGCGATCATCCCGCGGCTACGCCGGCCGGTGCTGGTGCTGGGCCGCCAGCGCCAGATCTCGGCCCGCCAGCTCGCCGGCCGCATCGCCGAGACCGCCGACGGCGTGCACGAGATCCATATCCATGGCGCCGCCAACTACGAGCGCGCCGACATCTCCGATCGCCTGGGCAAGATCTTCAAGATCCGATTCGACCTCTACCAGAAGAAGTTCGTCGCCAAGTTCTGGAACAACATCCTGTCGCAGGCCACGCCGTTCGCCATCTACCTGGTGGGCGGCTACTTCGCCATCACCGGCCAGATGGATGTCGGCGCCGTGGTCGGCGTGCTGCTGGCCTACAAGGACCTGCCCTCGCCGATCAAGGAGCTGATCGACTGGGACCAGCAGCGCCAGGACGTGCAGATCAAGTACGAGCAGGTGATCGACCAGTTCCAGCCCGAGGGCATGATGCCCGAGGCGCTGCAAATGATCCCCGACGGCCCGCCGCCGCCGCTCGGCCGCGAGCTGGCGCTGGCCGGCGTCACCGTCTCCGAGGACGGCCGCGTAAAACAGCTCGACAGCGTGTCGCTGGTCCTGCCGACCTGCAGCAAGCTCGCGGTGATCGGCGGCTCGAGCTCGGGCAAGGACGTTCTGGGCCAGGTGCTGGCGCGGCTCACCTTGCCGAGCGGCGGCTCGATCAAGCTCGACGGCAACGATTTCTTCCAGCTGCCCGAGTACGTGCTGGGCGCGCGCACCTCGTATGTCGGGCAGGAGACCTATCTCTTCCCGCTGTCGGTGCGCGACAACCTGCTGTTCGGCCTGAAGATCCGGCCCGTCGCGCCCGCCAAGTACGACGATGCGACCAGGGCGGAGCGCGAACTGTTCTGGAAGGAGGCCGAGCGCGCCGGCAACCCGGCGCTCGATCCCAACGCCGACTGGATCGACTATGAGCTGGCCGGCGCCACCGGCCCGGCCGACCTGCTGCCGCGCATCGTCGAGGTGCTGAAGCAGGTCGAGCTCGACGAGGACATCTATGCCCTCGGCCTGCGCGGCACGGTCGATCCCACCCTGCGGCCCGACCTCGCCGAGCGCATCCTGAAGGCCCGCCACGAGCTGCACGGCCGCCTGCAGGATGCGAGCTACGCCGGCCTGGTCGAGACCTTCAATGGCGACCGCTACAACCGCAACCTGTCGGTCGCCGAGAATATCCTGTTCGGCACGCCGCTCGGCAAGGACTTCTCCGGCGACAACATCGCCGTCGACCCCTACATGCAGTCGGTGCTGCGGTCGACCGGCATCGACCTCGACCTGCAGCGCATGGGCCTCACCATCGCCGAGACCATGGTCGAGCTGTTCTCCGGCCTGTCGCCCGACAACCCGTTGTTCGAGCAGTACAGCTTCATCTCGGCCGACGAACTGCCCAACGTTCGCCTGCTGCTGCAGCGCCTCGGCGGCAAGGGCATCGACGCCGTGCCCGAGGCCGACCGGCCGCGCCTGATGACCTTGCCCTTCCGCTACATCGAGGCGCGCCATCGCCTGGGCCTGATCGATGCGGAGCTCGAAGAGCGCCTGCTGGCGGCGCGGCACGCCTTCGCCGAGGGCCTGCCTGCGCCATTGCGCGGCGCCGTCGAGTTCTACGACTTCCAGCGCTACAACAGCGCCGCCACCTTGCAGGACAACATCCTGTTCGGCCGCCTGGTCTACGGCCAGGCGCAGGGCGAGCAGCGCATCGGCACGTTGATCTCCGACGTGCTGAACGAGCTTGGCCTGCACAACTCGGTGATCGAGGTCGGGCTGGAGTACAATGTCGGTGTCGGCGGCAAGCGCCTCACGGCGACGCAGCGCCAGAAGCTCGGCATTGCGCGCGCGCTGATCAAGCGGCCGCAGCTCATGATCGTCAACGAGGCGGTGGCCTCGTTCGACGGCCGCACGCAGGACAGAATCCGAGACAATATTCTGGCGACGGCCAGGAAGGACGACCGTGGCGTGGTCTGGATCGCCAACCGGCCCGCGCAGGCGGAGCCATTCGAGCAGATCGTCGTTATGCAGGGTGGCAGGATCGCCGCCCAGGGCAAGCCGTCCGACCTGGCGGCAAAAGGTGGACTTTACGCCGAGCTGATGGCGTCAGCTTGAGGGAATTCAGGAGGACACGATGAACCTCAACGAAGAAGTCGAACTGCTGAAAGGTGTACCGATCCTCGCCAAGATCGAGCCGGCCAAGCTGAAGCTGCTGGCCTTCACCAGCGAACGCGTGAACTACACCGAAGGCCAAGAGGTCTGCCATCAGGGCGACCCGGGCGATGCCATGTACGTCATCCTGGGCGGCGTGGCCGACGTGTTGATCGACACGCCGACCGGGCAGATCCAGGTCTCCGAGATGAACAAGAACGACTTCTTCGGCGAGATCGCCATCCTGTGCGACGTGCCGCGCACCGCCACCATCAAGGCGCGCCAGCCGCTGAACACGCTAAAAATCTCCAAGGACACGTTCTACCGCATGGTCGGCGAGTTCCCGCAGATGGCCATCGAGATCATGCGCGAGCTGGCGCATCGCGTGGAGGACACCAACAAGAAGCTGCGCGAGGCGACGGCGAACAACAAGGCGGCCTGATCGACGCAATGAGCCGCCTCGACAGTTTCATCGCGCGCATGCAGGCGCAGCGCGACTGCCTGAATTTCCTGAAGCCAAAGATCGACGCCCTGCGCGGTCCCATCCTCGAAGTCGGCCTGGGTAACGGCCGTACCTACGACCATCTGCGCGATCTCTTCCCCGGCCGCGACATCTACGTCTTCGAGCGCAAGGTGGCGGCCCATCCCGACTGCATCCCGCCGGACGACCGGCTGTTTTTAGGCGAGGCGCGGGAGTCGATTGCCAAGGCGGCGCAGAGGCTCGGCGCGACGGCAGCGCTGATCCACACCGACCTCGGCACCGGCGATCACGAAGCCAACATGGCGATGGGCAAATGGCTCGGACCTGCACTCGATACGTTGGCAGGGCCGGGCAGCTATGTGCTGGCCAACCAGCCGCTCGACGTGGCGCGCTGGGGCCGACTGCCCGATCCCCCGGGCGTGCCGAAGGATCGGTATTTTCTGTATCGGGTGAGCTGAACCTTCTTTGCCTCCCCCGTCATACGGGGGGAGGTGGCCCGTAGGGCCGGAGGGTGAAGGCCTCGGTCGAAGTCTTTCAAATTTCAGATCTGAAATCTTCAAGCATCGTCTTTGCTGCCTTCCCCCTCCCTGCCTCCCCCGTATGACGGGGGAGGTGAAAGAGGGGTCAGCGGCTGAACAG
>JAKFVH010000192.1 GCA_021732285.1 Reyranella sp.
CCCCCGTATAACGGGGGAGGCAGGGATGTTGGCGCGCAACCTACGGGACAAGGTACACAGGGTCCATGGAATCGCTGGCGTTCGACACGCTGACCTTCGATCACCCCGCCGCCTGCCGGCCGGCCCGGCTGACGGCGAGCCTGCACCTGCCCGAGGCCAGCGGGCCGGCGCCCTGCATGGTGATCCTGACCTCGAGTGCGGGCGTCCAGCGCCACCGCGAGCACTTCTATGCCCAGGCGCTGAACGAGGCCGGCGTCGCCGCCCTGATCGTCGACAGCTTCACCGGCCGCGGGGTGCGCCGCACCGTCGCGGACCAGACTTTGGTGTCCGCCGCCCAGATGGAGGGCGACGCCTTCGCCGCCCTCGCCCTGCTGCGCGCCGACCGCCGCATCGATCCGGACCGGATCGGCATTATGGGCGTCTCCAAGGGCGGTGGTGCCGTCCTCAACGCCGCCATCGCCGTGCGCCAGCGCTGGCGCGAGGGCTTTCCGCACCTGTTCGACCTGCACGTTGCGATCTGCCCCGGCGCCACCACGCAGCACCGTGATCCGGCGACCCACGGCAAGCCGATGTTCTTCATGTTGGCGGCGCGTGACGACTACACGCCGGCGCCGCTCGCCGTCGAATACGCCGAGCGCATGCGGGCGGCCGGCAACGGGCGCATCAAGGTCAAGGTCTACGGCAACGCCCATCACGGCTGGGAATCGGTCGGGCCGGTGTTCGACATCAAGGACGCCGAGAACTGGTCGTGCTGCAGAAACTTCATAGAGGATGACGGGCGCCACTTCGTGGTGGCCGCCGGCCGGGCGATGAGCGAGCCGGAATACCAGGCCTGGGCGCGCCGGCATTGCGTCACCAAGGGCGCCCGCGCGGGCGGCGGCACGGCCGAGCTGAAACAGCGTGCGACGGCGGATTTGCTGGCCTTTTTGCGGGCCCATGGCTTCGCCTCTCCATGGACGAAGCGGGCGTTTCCTGCTATACACGCAGCGTGAATCGACTTCGCTTTACCGCCGCGTTGCTGGCGTTCTTGATCCCCCTTTCGGGATCCCTTCCCTCCCACGCCAATGAGACCCTTTGGACCGGTTCGAGCGCCAGCCGCGCGCGCGCCGATGCGCTCCTCAAGGCGATTCGCAGCGCGGCAGACCATGGGCTCGATCCCAAGTGGTACGGGCTCGCCGAGGTCGAGAAGGCGGTGGAGGCCGGCGCCGATCCCGCCACCGAGACCCTGCTCACGGCAGCCTTCGTCGCCTATGCGAGCGACCTGTCGACCGGGCGCGTGCGCGCCAACCGCATCGACAAGGACATCGACATCATCCAGCGCAAGGTCGAGCGCGCGGATCTGCTGAAGGCAGCGTCCGAAGCGGGCGACTTCGCCGCCTGGCTCGCCGACCTCGCCCCCAAGGGCGACTATCCGGTCCTGCAGAAAGTGCTCGCCGCGTGGCGCGACAAGCGTGGCAAGGCGGCCTTCACCCAGCTGCCCGACGGCAATCTTCTAAAACCCGGCATGACCGATCCGCGCGTGCCGATCCTGCGTAAGCGGCTCAGCGAGCTCGACCTCACCGTGCCTGAGCCGGCGGCGGGCGCGTCGCCCGAGCTCTACGACGAGCCGCTGGCCGTCGTCGTCAAATCCTACCAGGAGACCAAGGGCCTCACGGTCGACGGCATCATCGGCGCCAAGACCACGCAGTCGCTCAACACCACGATCGACGATCGCATCGAGCAGATCGTCGCCAACCTCGAGCGGCGGCGCTGGCTGCCGGCCGATCTCGGCAACCGCTATGTCTTGGTCAATGCCGGCGACTATTCGATGATGTTCGTCGACGACGGCAAGGTCGCCTTCCAGAGCCTGGTGATCGTCGGCACGCCCAAGGACCCGACACCCGAGATCCAGTCGACCATGCGCGGCTTCCAGACCAATCCCTACTGGACCGTGCCGCAGTCGATCTCGGGCGAGGAATACCTGCCCATGCTGCGCCGCGATCCCAATGCGCTGCAGGCCGCCGGCTTCAAGATCTTCGAGAACTGGAGCGACGACACCGAGGTCGATCCGAGCGCGATCGACTGGAGCTCGATCCATCCGAAAGCCTTCCCCTATCGCATCCGGCAGAACCCGGGCGCCGGCAATGCGCTGGGCTACATCTTCTTCCCGTTCCCCAACAAGTACGGGATCTACATGCATGACACGGCCAATCGCTGGCTGTTCACCGAGGGCAGCCGCAACTTCAGCCATGGCTGCATCCGCCTGCAGAACCCGCTCGACTTCGCCGAGAAGGCGTTCGGCGGGAAGAACGGCTTCAGCAAGGAGCGCGTGCGCCAGGTGATCGATGCCGGCCAGCAGGCGCACTACACGTTTCCGGAGCCGATCACGCTCTACGTGACCTATCGCACGGTGACGGCCGATGCGGCAGGCGTCCCGACCTTCCGCGACGACGTCTACGGCCGCGACCGCCGCGTCGTGCGGGCGATGGCGAAGCCCTGATGGGAGCGCGGGCCTCTGGCCCGCTCATGAGTCATGAGGCGGGCCAGAGGCCCGCGCTCCCTTAGCGCTTCTTGGCTCTGAGCTTCTTCCAGTATTCCAGGCGCTTCAGGATCTCGCGCTCGAAGCCGCGTTCGACCGGCTGATAAAACTCCTCGCGCGCCATGCCATCAGGGAAGTAATTCTGGCCGGAGAAGCCGTCCTCGGCGTTGTGGTCGTATTCGTAGCCCTTGGCATAGCCGAGATCCTTCATCAGCCGGGTCGGCGCGTTCAGGATGTGCATCGGCGGCGTCAGCGAACCATGCTCTTTCGCCGCCCGCTTGGCGGCGCTGAAGGCGGTGTAGCCCGAGTTCGATTTGGGCGCCGTGCCGAGATAGATCACCGCCTGGGCGATGGCGAGCTCGCCTTCCGGCGAGCCCAGCCGGTCGTAGGTGTCCCACGCCGCCAAGGTCTGGGTGAGCGCGTTGGGATCGGCCATGCCGATGTCTTCAACGGCAAAGCGCACCAGGCGGCGGGCGATGTATTTCGGGTCCTCGCCGCCGTCGAGCATGCGGGCGAACCAGTAGAGTGCGGCATCGACGTCGGAGCCGCGCAGGGACTTGTGCAGGGCGCTGATCAGGTTGTAGTGGGCTTCCTGCGCCTTGTCGTAGAGCGGCGCGCGCTTCTGCAACAGCGTCGCCAGGCGCGCCGGCGGCACCGGCCCCTTCTCCTTGAGCCCGGCAAGCTGCTCGGCGAGCGTGATCAGGTAGCGGCCATCGCCGTCGGCCATGGCGAAGATCGCCTGCCGGCCCTGCTCGTCGATCGGCAGCTTCCTGCCCAGCGCGGCCTCAGCGCGCTCCAGCAACTGGCCGAGCGCGGCATCGTCGAGCCGCTTCAGCACCAGCACCTGACAGCGCGACAGCAGCGCGGCGTTGAGCTCGAACGACGGGTTCTCGGTCGTGGCGCCGACCAGGGTCACCGTGCCGTCCTCGACGTAAGGCAGGAAGCCGTCCTGCTGGGCGCGGTTGAAGCGATGGATCTCGTCGACGAACAGCAAGGTGCCCTTGCCGTCGCGGCGGCGCTGGCGGGCGGCCTCGAAGATGCGGCGCAGGTCGGCGACGCCGGAGAACACCGCAGACAAGGGTTCGAAATGCAGGTCGGTCTGCTCGGCCAGCAGGCGCGCGATCGTCGTCTTGCCGCAGCCCGGCGGCCCCCACAGGATAGCCGAGCCGAGCTTGCGCGCCGCCAGCATGCGGCCGAGCGGCCCCTCGGGTCCTAGAAGATGCTCCTGGCCTAAAATGTCGCCCAGCGTCTTGGGCCGCAGGCGTTCGGCAAGCGGTGTCGGGGCAAGCGCGGCGAAGAGCTCGGCCGGCACGGTCAGCGGAACTGGACGGTGTTCACCATGCCCTCGCGGCTGATGGTGACGCTCGAGACGCCGTTGGCGATCTTCTTCTTGAGATCGGCGACGTTCTTCACGTCCTGGCCGTTGACCGCGACGATCATGTCGCCCTGCCGCACGAAGCGGCCGGCATAGGCGCCCGGCTTGACCTCGACGACGATGACGCCGTTGCGGTACTCGACCAGGCCAAGCTCGTCGGCGACGGCGGGCGACATGTTGACGACGCCGGCGCCGCTCAACGGCTGACGGCCTTCGAGCAGCGAGCGGTCACGCGGCGGATCCTCGGGCGGCGCCGCGAGCGTGAGGTCGACCACCACTTCCTTGCCGCCGCGGATGACCTTCACCGGCACGATCGTGTCGACGGTGAGCGTCGCGAGACGGAAGCGCAGGCTCGCTTCGTCGTCGATCGGCAGATCGCGGATCGCCACGATGACATCGTTGCGCTTCAGTCCGGCCTTGTAGCCCGGGCCGCCCGGATGGACCTCCTTGACGACGAGGCCGGCCGGCCGCGCCAAGCCGAAGCCGGCGGCGAGGTCGGGCGTGACGCGCTGCATGTTGATGCCGAGCCAGGGCCGCACGATCTTGCCGCCCGCCTCGCCGAGCGAGACCATGCGGGCCACGATGTTGGACGGCGTGGCGAAGCCGATGCCGACCGAGCCGCCGGTCTGCGAGTAGATCGCGGTGTTGATGCCGATCAGACGGCCGTCGAGACTGACCAGCGCGCCGCCCGAGTTGCCCGGGTTGATGGCGGCGTCGGTCTGGATGAAGAAGTTGGAATCGTTGACGCCGCCCGCCGAGCGGGCCACTGCCGAAATGATGCCGCTGGTCACGGTCTGGTTCAGGCCAAACGGGTTGCCGATCGCCAGCACGATGTCGCCGACCTCGACCGAATCGGAATCGCGCATCTCCAGGAACGGGAACTTCTCGCCGTTGGCGTCGATGCGCAGCAGGGCGAGGTCGTAGCGCTCGTCCTGGGTCAGGAGCTTGGCCTCGAGCTCGCGACGATCCGCCAGCACGACGCGGATCTCCTCGGCGCCCTTCACGACATGGGCATTGGTCACGATCAGCCCGTCGGGCCGCACGATCACGCCCGAGCCCAGCGAATTCTGCACACGCTCGCCGGCCTGCGGCGGCAGCGGCATGCCGGGGAACGGGAACGGCAGGCGGCGCTGCACGCGGGCCGTCGTGGTCGTGTAGATGTTGACCACGGCCGGCGACACGCGCTTGACCAGCGGGGCATAGGAATAGGCGAGATCGCTGCGGTCGGTCGGCAAAGGCTGCGCCTTGGCTGCTTGAGTGGCAGCCTGGCCGGCCGCCAGGGCAACCGCCGTCAACACCATCGCTGTCAGGATCGTCCGCCGATTCATTCGACCTCCAGTGTTCGGCCGGGATTTGCGGTCACTCTTATGTCAAATCAAGGGCCGAATCACCTGTGCTGGCACACTCATTGCAGCGTTTTGGCGCACAAACAGGAGTGCCCAATGAAACTCACCCGCCGTACCGCCCTTGCCGCCTCGATGGCAACGCTTGCTGCCCCCGCCGTCAAGGCGAGCCCGGGCTGGCCGACCAAGCAGCCGATCAAGCTTATCGCCACCTTCCCGCCCGGCGGTACGGCCGACACGATCTCGCGCATCCTGGCGCCCAAGCTCAGCGCCGGCCTTGGCACCCAGGTGGTGGTCGAGAACAAGCCCGGCGCCGGCGGCACCATCGGCTCGGACCTCGCCGCCAAGGCCACTCCCGATGGCTACACCCTGGTGATCTCGCATGCCTCGCCGCTCGGCATTGCGCCCGGCATCTACCCCAAGCTGCCGTACAACGTGGTCACCGACTTCACCCATGTCACGCTGATCGGCCATACGCCCAACGTCCTGATCGTGCCGGCCGAGTCGCCCTACAAGACGCTGGCCGACTACATCGCCGACGCCAAGGCCAAGCCCGACCAGATCGCCTTCGGCAGCTCGGGCATCGGCTCCAACACCCATCTGATGGGCGAGCTGCTGTCGAGCGAGGCCGGGATCAAGCTGAAGCACGTGCCCTATCGCGGCTCGGCGCCGTCGCTGCAGGACATGCTGGCCGGCGCCATTCCCTCGATGTTCGATCCCATCACCACCAACGTGCCGCACATCAACTCGGGCAAGGTGAAGCTGCTGGCCGTGAGCTCGGAGAAGCGCATCGACATGTATCCCAATGCGCCGACCTTCGCCGAGCAGGGTTTCCCCAAGCTCACGACCTCGACCTGGGTCGGCGTCTCGGGCCCCAAGGGCATGGCGCCCGAGGTCACCGCGCGGCTCTACGAAGAGCTGCAGAAGGCCTACAAGGCGCCCGAGGTCGTCGAGCGCTTCAAGGAAGTCGTGCTGCTGCCCGGCGACAAGCCGATGACGCCGGCCGAGTACACCAATTTCATCGGCGACTTCGCGACCCTGTGGGCGGGAGTCAGCAAATCGGCGGGAATCCAGCTCGAGCTCGGCTGATTGCTGGGGGCGCGCCACTCCAGTGGCGCGTCTTCTCATGCTCTTCCGGACCGCGCGCACCCTGCGCGCTCATGAATCATGAGCGAGCCGGAGGCTCGCGGTCCGGAAGAGCATGACGCGCCACTGGAGTGGCGCGCCCCCAGCTAACCGCAGCGGGAATAGCCGCAGTTCAGGCAAACGTCGCAGCCTTCCTGGTGCGTGAGGGCAGCGGCGCCGCAGTTCGGGCATTGGCCGAGCGCGGCTGCGGCCGGTCCGTCGCCGCCGGGCTCGCGCGCGCCGGCGGCGAGGCGCAGGCGCTGCTCGGCAGCCTCGGTGATGCGCGGCTGGTCGGCCGGCGCCAAAAAGCCGATCTCGACCAGATGGCGCTCGATCACGCCGCCGATCGCGGCCAGCAGCGAGGGCACGTAGCGGCCTTCCATCCACTGCCCGCCGCGCGGGTCGAACACCGCCTTCAGCTCCTCGACCACGAACGACACGTCGCCGCCGCGGCGGAACACCGCCGAGATCATGCGGGTCAGCGCCACCGTCCAGGCGTAGTGCTCCATGTTCTTGGAGTTGATGAAGATCTCGAACGGCCGGCGGCGGCCGTCCTGCATGACATCGTTGATGGTGATGTAGATCGCATGGTCGCTGCCCGGCCATTTGATCTTGTAGGTGCGGCCCGGCAGCTCCTCGGGACGGTCGAGCGGCTGGGCGATGTAGACGACGCCGCTTTCACGCGCCGCCGGAACCAGTGACACGGCCTTCGACTCGGCCGGCTTCACCTCGAGCACTGCACCGGTCACGTCGTTGGGCCGGTAGGTCGTGCAGCCCTTGCAGCCCGTCGCATAGGCTTCCTCGTAGATGCCCTTGAAGGCTTCGAAGGAGATGTCGCGCGGCAGGTTGATGGTCTTGGAGATCGAGCTGTCGACATAGTCCTGCGCGGCGGCCTGCATCGCCAGGTGATCGGCCGGCGTGAGCGTCTGGGCATCGACGAAGATGTCGGCCGGCGGCGGCTCGCTGCCCTTGAGCGAGCGCCACACATGCATCGCATGATCCTCGACGCTCTCCTCGCGCTTGCTGCCGTCGGGCTGCAGCACGTGGCGCACGAAGGAGAAGGCGAAGACCGGCTCGATGCCGGAGGAGACGTTGTCGGCCAAAAGCGAGATCGTCCCGGTGGGTGCGATCGAGTTCAGCAGCGAATTGCGAATGCCGTAGCGACCGATCGCTGCGCGCACGTCGTCCGGCAGGGCCTTCACCGTCCCGCCGGCGAGATAGCGCGCGCGGTCGTACAGCGGGAAGCTTCCCTTCTCCGCGGCGATGTCGGCCGAGGCGAGATAGGACAGGCGCTGCACGGCGCCCAGCCACTCGCGCGTCAGCTTCACCGCCTCGGGCGAGCCGTAGCGCACGCCGCAGAAGATCAGCGCATCGGCGAGCCCCGTCACACCGAGCCCGATGCGGCGCTTGGCCTTGGCCTCACGCTCCTGCTGCGGCAGCGGGAAACGCGAGACGTCGATAACGTTGTCGAGCATGCGCACGGCGAGCAGCACCAAGCGCTCCAGCGCCTCGTCGTCGAGCCGCGCACGCGGCGTGAACGGCTCCTTGACCAGCGCGCCGAGATTGATCGAGCCCAGCAGGCAGGCGCCATAGGGCGGCAACGGCTGTTCGCCGCAATTGTGCACGTACAGGCCGTTGGCGTCGAAGGCGTTGATGCCGGGAGTCTGCGCGTCGAAAACTTCCGCCATCCCATCAGGTTCGACACTGTCGATCTCGACCACGAACCGCTCGCGATTGGGCGTCCGCCGGTAGGCTGTCAGCAGACCGTTCAACCGTAGCGACTTGTCGCCATCGGCGAAGCCGACGTGCTCGGCGAACACGCCGACGCTGTCGCCCGCAATCACCAATTCATGCTGCGCGGCACAATCGTAGAGACGCTGGCCGCCCTTTCCGTCGGGCATCAGCCGCTGGCCCGACGGACGCCGCTCTCGATAGATCGAGGAGGTAATGCCCAGCCGCAGCAACATGCGCTGGACGGTTTCCAGAGTCGCGGGGTTGCTCTGGCTCAGCCGTACACTGACGCCTTTCGCCTGGGTGCCCTGCACCGATCCGTCACTGTCGAACAGGCCGCGCAACAGGCCGCGATGGAAATCGGACGAGGTCCTTTCCATCGCTGCGGTGAGCGTCTTGTTGCCCGGCGCCATTCCAAACGACCCAGCCAGCGCCTTGACCGCGCCCAATGAAAGTCGCCACTCGTTGCGCCCCTTGACCTCGACCCAGCCGCCAAAATCGGCGCGATGCGGCAACGTCCGTGCTGCAGCGAGAGCGGCCTCCATGACGCCGTCTACGCCGGCGCGCATCTCAGCACCATTGGCTACCTGGGCCGGCCGCCAGACGCTGATGACGGCCTTGTCCTGCTTCAAGGTCCCGTCACCCACCAGCAGGCCGAGCAGATAGCCTTCCGCTTCGCTGTGGTCGCCCGGCCAATGCGGCGCCGTGCGATGGTCGTGCAGAACGACCTGATCACCCGGCTCGAGTGACGAGGCGGCAACCCATTCGGTGTCTCGCGACCAGCGCGTGAGGCGATTGACCTTCAGCACCAGATGATCGTCCGTCAGGCGCAGCCCATGGCCCGCCTTGGTGCGAAGCTGGCGGACCGGCTTGACGCCAGTGGCAAAAAATCCGGACGCGTCGCTGTCGAAGTCCTTGCCGTCGACCCTGGCGACGAACTGCCGACCGATCAAATCGCTGACCTGCCGCGGTCCAGCCGAGGTATGGATCCAACTATCCGCGGTGACGCACGGATTGGTCGCCTGGATGCTCTCGCAGTAGTGCAGGTTGTTCCGCCGGTTGACGCGATCGATGAAGATCACGCCGGGCTCGGCGACCGCGTAAGTGGCGCGCATGATGCGCTCCCACAGGGCGCGCGCCTTCAGCGTGCGGAAGACCTTGCCGCCGAACACGAGGTCCCAGTCAGCGTCTTCCTTCACCGCCTTCATGAAGGCGTCGGTGACCAGCACCGAGACGTTGAACATGCGCAGCCGCTTGGGGTCGCGCTTGGCGTCGACGAAGTCTTCGATGTCGGGATGGTCGCAGCGCAGCGTCGCCATCATTGCGCCGCGTCGGCTGCCCGCGCTCATGATGGTGCGGCACATCGAATCCCAGACATCCATGAACGAGAGCGGACCCGAGGCGTCGGCGCCGACGCCCTTCACCGGCGCGCCGCGCGGACGCAAGGTCGAGAAATCGTGCCCGATGCCGCCGCCCTGCTGCATGGTGAGCGCCGCTTCGCGCAGGTTCTCGAAGATGCCCGACATGTCGTCGGGAATGGCGCCCATGACGAAGCAGTTGAACAACGTGACGGTGCGGCCGGTGCCGGCGCCGGCGATCACGCGGCCGGCCGGCAGGAACTTGAAGCCCTGCAGCGCCTCGTGGAAGCGGCCGGCCCACAGCTCGGGATCGCGTTCCGGCGCCGCGAGGGCGCGCGCGACCCGCCACCAGGTCGCGTCCAGATCGGCGTCCGCGGCCCCTGAGGCATCGCGGAAGCGGTATTTCATGTCCCAGATACGCTGGGAGACCGGAGCCCAATCCATCGTCCGAACCTTCGCTTACTCTGTGGCGGCGGATTTCCGCATTTTCCGCTACCCCCTCCGACCACTCGCTTCCGGGCAGTAGGACATGGGTCGGCTCTGCCTTTCTGAACAGAGTAGTATATCAGAACATACAGTGAACACAACAGCGCGATACAAACTATGGCTGCTGTCGCTTCGCGCCAGCGACGAGCCGCTGGGTCGCACCTTCGATGCGCTCACGCAGGGTCGCCATGAAGGTCTCGCGGTCCAGGCCCGGCGGGATCGGCGGCAGGACCTCGACCTCGATGGTGCCGGGCCACTTGATGAACTTGCGGCGCCCCCAGAACACGCCGGAATTCAGCGCCACCGGCACGACCGGCACGCCGAGCTGGCGATAGAGCGCCGCGGTGCCGGCGTGATAGGGCAGCGACGAGCCGACCGGCGTGCGCGTGCCTTCCGGATAGATCAGGATCGAACGGCCTTCCGCCACCGCCGCCTTGGCCTGGCGCAGCAGGCTGCGCAGCGCCTTTGGCCCATCGCCGCGCTCGACCGCGATGTTGCCGGCGCGTGCCATCGCCCAGCCGACGACGGGGATGAACAGCAGCTCGCGCTTCAGCACCGTCGCGGCATTGGGGAACAGCCGATGGAAGGCGAGCGTCTCCCACGACGATTGATGCTTGCAGGCGAGAATGACCGGCCCTGACGGCCTGTTCTCCAGGCCAGTCACGCGATGGGTAATGCGGCAGGTGACCTTGACCCACCACAGGCAGAAATCGATCCAGACATTGGCCCAGGCAATGTTGGCCGCCCGCGACAGCAGCAGGATGGGCATGCCCATGATGGCAATGATCGTCGACCCGGCGTACCAGCCGACGTTGAAGAAGAGCGAACGCAGCCGGAGGCCGAGCATTGTAAGCCCACTTTTAGTGGCCTAATGTCCGGCCGCAAGCACCCCTAGTGCGGAATTCCTCGCCAAGCCATGCAGGTCACCTGTCCCAATTGCGGCGCGCGCTATGCTGTCGATCCGCTGGCGATTGGCCCGACCGGACGCACCGTCCAGTGCGCCCGCTGCAGCCATCGCTGGCGGGAGCGGCCGATCGCACCCGCAGCGGTGGTGCCGCCTCCGCCGCGTCCCATCCCGGACTTCGTGATCAGGCCGCCGACCTACAATTCCGGGCTGCCGGCGCTGGCCACGCCGCCGCCCAAGGCGCGCTGGGGCCAATGGCTGTCAATCGCCGGCCTCGCCGTGGTCGTCCTCGTCATCGCAGCCTACATCTTCCGCGGCGAGATCCTGGCCGCCCTGCCGCCCGAGTGGCACGACTTTCTTCATATCGACGCCTTGCGCGCCCTTTTCAGGCAATAATGGCGTCGTCCTAACCGCGATCAGCGAGCGCTCCATGCCCGGCCGTCCCACCGTCACTGTCCGATTCTCCGCCTCCGAGATCGCCGCGCGCGTCGATGTCATGGCGGGCGACCTCGCCACCAAGCTGCCGGCCGATACGCTGGTGGTCTCGGTGCTGAAAGGCAGCTTCGTGTTCGCCGCCGACCTGATCCGGGCCCTGAGCCGCGCCGGCGCCGACTGGTCGATGGATTTCCTCACCCTCTCCAGCTACGGCACCAAGACCGAGACCAGCGGCCGCGTGAAGGTGGTGCGCGACATCGTCGATGACGTGCGCCAGCGCGAGGTGCTGCTGGTCGACGATATTTTGGAGTCGGGCCTGACGCTCAGCTTCGCCAAGAAGCTCCTGCTCGAGCGCGGCGCCAAGCACGTTTCGATCTGCACCCTGCTCGACAAGCCGGGCAAGCGGCTCACCCAGCTCGAAGCCGATTTCGTCGGCTTCCAGTGCGGCGATGAGTTTTTAGTCGGCTACGGGCTCGACTGGGCCCACCGCTTCCGCGGGCTGCCGTACATCGGTGTGGTCGAGAAGACGACGTAAAATCGCCTCTTAGGCCGCGATACGCAGCGGCTTGGCGCGCTTGATACGCTCTTGTTCCCGAGGGCTGTGCATGGCCTGCCACAGGTCGCTGCGCCTCTGCACGTTCAACCAGAATTCGGGGCTGTTTCCGAACACCCGCGCAAGAATGAGGGCCGTCGCCGCTGTCACATTTCGGCGGTTGTTGCAAAGTTCGTTCACGTGCTTGCGCTGGACACCCATCGCCTCGGCCAGCGCAGCCTGCGTCAGGCTCAGCGGCTGCATGAACTCCTCGACCAGGATTTCACCGACCGTTGCCGGCTTGCGCTTTGTCATCAGCATAGTCGCCTCGCTCACCTATAGCTGTGGTCGTCGAGATAGATTTCCGACGCCTCGCCTTGGCGGCTGTCCCATCGAAAGATTAGCCGCCACTGCCTGTTGACTCGGATCGAATGAAAACCTGCCAGGTTGCCGCGTAGCTTTTCGAAGTGGTTGCTTGGCGGAACGCGCAAGTCCTGATCTGTGGTCGCATCGTCGATCATTTGGAGCTTCCGGAAGAGCCGCCCCTCGAGATCGGACGGAATGTTTCGCGACCGTACGTCCTCGACGAAGAAGGCTCGCAGCCAGTCATCTCGAAAGCTTACGATCAAGCGAACAGCTTCGTCATATACCTATGTACCACCCTATGGTACATTCCGGCAAGTGTGACGACCTATTGCCCGCCGCAGGAGACGTTGCCTTCCTGGCAGTTCGCCTGGGCCTCGAGATCCTTGATGCGCTGATCGGTCAGCCGCCGGCGGCACTCGGCGACGACCATCGGATGGATCGAGCCGCCCTTGGTGCCCATGGTCTCGAACTCGCACTCCTGGTCGCGGAAGTGCCGCCACGTCTCCTGAGCGGACTGGAGGTTCTCCTTGCCGGCGTCGGAGATCCTGGCCAGCACCTTGGCGTAGAGGGCGTCCATCCGCGCCTCGGCCTGGCTCAGCCCGCTGCCGGCGCGTTCGTTCATCTCCAGCTGGGTTTGCGCGGAGGCCGCGCCGGCCGCGAGCGCCAGGATCGCGGCGGCACAGGCGAAGGCGCGGCGCACGACGGCGTCAGTAGGTCTTGAGCAGACGGTCGATGTAGTCGAGCTCGTCCTTGGGCCGCTGCTCGCCGGCGCGGCGGCGCAGCTCGTCGAGGATCTCGCGGCTGCGCTGGCGCTCGAGCTCGAGCGGCACCTTGTCGACGCCGGTGTCGACCGCGTCGCCGTAGTTGCCGTCGGAGCGGCCGAGCGGATCGCGATCCTCGCTGCGGCGCTCGCGCTCCTCGATCTCGGCGATGTCCTGGTTGTTGCCGGGCCCGCGCTGGCGCATCTGCTCGGCCATGTCGGTCATGCCCTGCTGCAGGTTGTCGAGCGCCCGGCGCTGCGAGCGCGAGGCCTCGCGCGGATCGCCGCGGCGCAGCGCATCCTCGGCCTCGCGCATCTGGCGCTCGGCCCGGCCCAGCGATTCCGGCATGCCCATGCCGTTCTCGTCGAGCTTGTTCATGAAGTCGCCGAGCTGCCGGCGCAGGCCTTCCTGCTGGCCGCGCTGCTGCTCGCCCCACTGGCCGTCGCCGGGCTGCTGGCCGCCCTGGCCGCGCTGGCCCTGCTGCCCCTGCTGGCCTTGCTGACCCTGCTGCCCTTGCTGGCCCTGTTGACCCTGGCGCTGACCCTGCTGGCCCTGACGTCCCTGCTGCTGCCGGCTCTCGCGCTCGCTCTCGCCCAGAAGCTGGTTCTGGCGGCGCGACAGGCGGTCGAGCTGGTTCATCATCTCGCGGCCCTGCTGGTTGCCCTGCCCCTGCTGGCCGCGCTGGCCCTGCTGACGCTGCTGACCGGGCTGCGCCATCATCGGCGTGGCGTTCTCCATCATCTTGCGCAGTTCTTCGAGCAGGCGCTTGGCTTCCTCGCGCTGGCCGTTCTTGGCCATCTCGCGGATCTTATCCAGCATCTTCTGCAGGTCGTCGCCGGTGATGGTGTTGTTGGGATCCATCTTCTCCGCCTGCTCCTGCATGCGGCGGCGTTCCTCGGGATCCTGCATGCGCTCGGCAAGCTCCTTCTGCCACTTCGCCATGGCGTCGTAGAGCTGCTGGATCAGGCGCTCGATCTCCTCGTCGCCGGCGTTGCGCTGCATGGCGTCGCGCAGCTCCTGGCGCGCCTGCTCGAGCGCGCGCTCGGCGTCGGTCTGCGAGCCGTTCTCCAGGCGCATCGCGAGATCCCACAGGAGCTTCTGGGTCTCGGTGATGTTGGCCTTGTCGCCGTTCTGGGCGAGCCGCGCCGCGCCGATGCGCAGGCCGAGCTGGACCACGGCGTCGTTGCGATAGCTCTCGGGCTTGACCTGGATCAGCCGCATGCCGTCGGCGACGTCGAGGCGGAAGGCCTTCGGATCGCGCGTCAGCGCCTTGCGCAGCACGATCAGCGCGCGCGCCGTCGGATCGTTGAACACACGCTCGGGCAGCAGGAAGGTTTCCACGGCGCTGCGGCCCTTCTGGCCGAGCGCATCGGTGGCGAACAGCATCACCGTGACCTTGAGGCCGGCCCACGGATGGCTGGTGAGGTCGCGCACGAAGGTGTCGGCGACCTTCTTGGTGTTGCCGGCGACCGGCAGGTCGAGGCGGATGACTTCCGGCTCCTCGTCCTCGCTCAGCATGTCGGCGCCGAGCACCGAGCCGTGCAGTCGGATCTGCAATTGGACGCCGGTCACGCCGAAATCGTCGCCGGCGATGTACTCGATCTTGGTCGACCACTTGTCGACGCCGATCGGCCGGGCGAACTCGATGGTCGGCGCCAGGTCGGGAATGACGTGCAGCTTCCAGCGCGCCTGCTCATCGCCGCGCGCCTGCAGGGTGATCTGCTTGCCCTCGGTGATGACCTGCTCGACCTGGTACTTGCCCTTGCCGACGGTCGAGAACTCGGTGCCGTTGCCGTCGATCTTGAGCTGCGGCGGCTTGCGGCCGCGCACGTCGTCGACGAAGCCCGCAAGCTTGCTGCCGACGGGCACGCGCAAGAGCTTGTCCTTGTCGGCCATGTCCAGATAGATCGGCGGCTTGCCGGTATAGGCCGGCGGGGCGATCCAGAGGTTGGCCACGACCGGCGGCGGCGGCGGGAAGGCCGGCGTGAAGGCGGCGCCCATGCGATCGCTGCGCCAACCGCCGGCGACGGCGATGGCCACGATCAGGGCGAGCAGCGGCACGAAGCGCAGCGCCCAGGTGTCGAGCACGGCCAATCCGGGATGGGCGGGTTTGTTGCTGAGACCGGCCAGCCGCTCGGCCTCGCGGCGGCGGTGTGCCTCCCACAGGGCCGACGACATCGGATCGGAGGACCCGGCCGCCAGAGTGTCCTGCACGGCGACCAGGGGCCGGTGCGGCACGCCGCTGTCACGCTCCAGGCGACGGATGGCCACTTCCTGCGTGGGCAGCGCGAAATCCCGCAGCCGCCACCAGCCAAGGCCGATCAGGGCCAGCGCCAAGGCAGCCAGGATGCCGGTATGGACCCAGGGGTCGAGGCCGGAGAACAGGTCGAGATGGGCGGCGGCAATGAACAGCGCCACGAACGACAGGACCGGTACCAGCCGCGGCCACAGCCCTTCCCAGGCCAGCGCCAGCCACGCCAAGCTGATCTTCCGGCTGAGGCCGGGGGCTTGGAAGGTGGTGGTCTGGCTGGCGTCCATCGCCGTCCTTTCGCTTACGCTTGAGCCTTTACCGGCTCCTGCCAGGGCGGAAACCGCTCGGCAGCGAGCAATTCGTCGATCGAGGGCCTTGGCCGGGTGACCGCAAATCGCGTGCCATCGACCATGACCTCCGGCGCCAGGGGCCGGGTATTGTAGGTCGAGGCCATGACGGCCCCATAAGCGCCCGCCGAGCGTATCATGATCAAGTCTCCGGCAGCCAGCGGCGCCATATCACGGTCTTGTGCCAGGTAGTCCCCCGATTCGCAGATCGGCCCGACAATGTCACAGCGGATCGTGGCGGCTTGGGGGCGTTCACGCACCGGCAGGATATCGTGCCACGCCTCATAAAGTGTGGGCCGGATCAGGTCGTTCATGGCCGCGTCGGCGATGACGAAAGTCTTTGCAGCGCCGGGCTTCACGAGGATCACCTCGCTCACGAGCACACCCGCCTCGCCGACCAGCCGACGCCCGGGCTCGAAGGTCAACGCACAACCCAGCCCTGCGGTTTCGCGCGCCACCAGGGCCAGGAAGTCGGCGATCGCCGGCGGCTTCTCCTGGGCATAAACGATCCCCAGGCCGCCGCCGATGTCGAAGCGGTCGATGCGATGGCCGTCGGCGCGCAGTTGGCCGATCAGCTCGCGCACCCGCACGATGGCGTCGCGGTAGGGGTCGAGCGAGGTGAGTTGCGAGCCGATATGCATGGCCACGCCCACCACGTTGAGGTTGGGCAGGCGGCCGGCCAGGGCATAGGCCTCGCGGGCAAGGTCGATGTCGATGCCGAACTTGTTCTCCTTGCGGCCGGTCGTGATCTTGGCGTGCGTCTTGGCGTCGACGTCGGGATTCACGCGGATGGTGATGTCCGCCTTCACCCCGAGCTGGCCGGCCACGGCGTTCAGCGTCTCGAGCTCGGACGAGCTCTCGACATTGATCTGGCCGACGCCCGCCTCGAGCGCCGCCATCAGCTCGGAAGCCTTCTTGCCGACGCCGGAATAGATGATGCGCTTGGGCGGCACACCGGCTGCCAGGGCGCGGCGCATCTCCCCCACCGAGACGATGTCGGACCCCGCCCCCAGTTCGCTGAACAGGCGGACCACCGCCAGGCTGCTGTTGGCCTTCATGGCGTAGCAGACCTCGGCGTTCATGCCCTTGAGGTTGTCGGCGAACTCCTTCCACGCCGCGCGGAGCGCGCCGGCCGAGTAGCAGTAGAAGGGCGTGCCGACCTGGGCCGCGATGGTGGCGAGCGCCACGCCTTCGGCGTGCATGTCGCCGTTCTTGTAGGAAAAGAAGTCGCTCTTTCCTCCCTGCGCGGAGCGCGGGGAGGTGTCCGCGGAGCGGACGGAGGGGTCAGAAGCCATGACGATGACCCCTCCGGCCCTTCGGGCCACCTCCCCACTTCGTGGGGAGGAAGCGCTTGCGGGCTTCGGCCACGGCGCGCACGACGTTGGAAGGCGCGGTGCCGCCCAGGCTCTTGCGCGCATTGACCGACGCCTCGACGGTCAGCACGCGATAGACGCCGCGATCGATCTTGGGCTCGACCGCCTGCATCTCGGCCAACGTGAGCTTGTCGAGATCGACGCCCTTGTCGGCGGCGATGCCGACCAGCCGGCCAGTGACGTGGTGGGCCTGGCGGAACGGCAGGCCGACCTTGCGCACCAGCCAGTCGGCGAGATCGGTCGCCACCGAGTAGTCGGCCGAGGCGACAGCGCGCATGCGCTCGGGATTGGCCTTGAGGTCGCGCACCATGCCCGCCATCGCGGCGATGCCGAGCTCAAGCGAATCGGCGGCGTCGAACAGCGGCTCCTTGTCCTCCTGCATGTCCTTGCCGTAGGTGAGCGGCAGGCCCTTGAGGATGATGCAGAGTGCGGTGAAGGCGCCGACGATGCGGCCGACCTTGGCGCGCGTCAGCTCGGCGGCGTCGGGGTTGCGCTTCTGCGGCATGATCGAGCTGCCGGTGGTGAAGGCGTCCGACAAGGCGATGAAGCGGAACGGCGCGGAGCACCAGATCACGATCTCCTCCGACAGGCGCGACAGGTGCACGGCCGTGAGCGAGGCCGCGGCGATGAATTCCACGACATAGTCGCGGTCTGATACCGCGTCGAGCGAGTTGGCCATCGGCCGGTCGAAGCCCAGCGCCTTGGCCGTCTTGCGCGGATCGATGGGATGCGGCGAGCCCGCGAGCGCGGCGGCGCCCAGCGGCGACTCGTTCAGGCGCGCGCGGCAGTCGGTCATGCGGCTGCGGTCGCGGCCGAACATCTCCACGTAGGCCATCAGATGATGGCCGAAGGTGATGGGCTGTGCGGTCTGCAGATGGGTGAAGCCCGGCATGATGGTCGCGGCGTATTGGCCGGCGCGATCGATCAGCGCGGCCTGCAGGTCGGCCAGCATCGGCTCCAGGCGGTCGATCGTATCACGCACCCACAGCCGGACATCGAGCGCGATCTGGTCGTTGCGCGAGCGCGCCGTGTGCAGGCGGCCGCCGGCCGGGCCTATAAGGTCGGTCAGCCGGCCCTCGACGTTGAAATGGATGTCCTCGAGCTTGGTCGAGAACTTGAAGCGCCCCGCCTCGATCTCCTCACGCACCTTCACCAGCCCGCGCTTGATGGCGCGGCCGTCCTTGGCCGAGAGGATGCCCTGGGCGACCAACATGTCGCAGTGGGCGAGCGAGCCCGCGATGTCCTGCGCGTAGAGACGGCGGTCGAAACCGATGGAGGCGTTGATCTTCTCCATGATTTCCGCCGGGCCGAGCTTGTAGCGGCCGCCCCACATCGTGTTGGATTGCCGCTTCGGCGCTCGCGCAGTCGTGTTCTTCCGTGCCATGAATATGAGCCAGTAGTCCCTTAGGAACGCGGCTTATGGCATATCCTGTTCGAGATTTCCTCCCTGGTCGTCGCCTTGTCATGGCCGGCGCGGCGGCCACATTCATTAGCGCAGCAACGGCCCGGGCCGAGATTTCCTCAGGCCTGATCACGGGCTCGATGAAGCGCTTCAAGCTCACCACGCCGCCCAAGCCCGTGCCGGATCTCGAATTCCTCGACGTCAACGACCAGCCGATCCGCTTGTCCGAACTCAACGGCCAGGCGCGATTGATCAACCTGTGGGCGACCTGGTGTGCGCCGTGCGTCAAGGAAATGCCGAGCCTCGACCGGCTGCAGGCCGAGATGCCGCGGGACAGGTTTCTGGTGATCCCGATCTCGCTCGACGGCCCCTCCAGGCCCAAGGTCGTGCCCTTCTACAAAGAGCAGAACCTGCTCAGTCTCCGCATCTACTACGACAAAGGCCGCAAGGCGATGTCGGTCCTGGGCGTGACGCTGCTGCCGACCTCGATCCTGGTCGACCCGGCCGGCCGCGAGCTGGGGCGCCTGGAAGGCGACGCCGACTGGGACACGCCGGAAGGGCTCGCGTTGATGCGCGCGGCGATGAGCTGAGGTCCAGGCCCCATCATGACCGGTCCACTTGTCGTCGTTACAGGAGCGAGCTCCGGCATCGGCCTCGCGATCGCCCGCGCCTTCGCCAAGGAAGGCAATGCTCTGCTGCTGATCGCCCGTCACATGAAGCCGATCGACGGGCTGCCGGCGGATCGCACCGTCTACGCGCAGGCTGATGTCGCCGATTACGCTGCGCTGGAGCGTGCCATCCGCGACGCCGAGGCGAAGTTCGGCAAGACAGCCTGCCTGATCAACAATGCCGGCATGGCCGATGCGCGCGCCTTCACCGACGTCGAGCCCGCAGCCTTCAGCCACGAGATCGACGTCAACCTGAAGGGCACGCTCAACGCCACCAGGGTCGTGCTCGGCGACATGACCGCCGCCAAGTCGGGCACCATCATCAACATCAGCTCGGTCAGCGACCGCAAGACCAGCCCCGTGGCGGTGGGCTACACCGCCTCCAAGTACGCCGTGCGCGCCACTTCGGAATCGCTGCGCGAAGCTGTCGGCATGCAGGGCGTGCGCGTGATCAACGTGGCGCCGGCCTACATCAAGACCAACATCCACCAGGGCATGGGCGTCAGCTTCGAGGAATATTGCCGCCTCCTCGGCAATCCCGATTTCCTGTCGGCCGAGGAGCTGGCCGAGGTCGTGCTCTATTGCTGGAAGCTGCCGGCCTCGATCTGCATCCGGGACATCGTTGTGGCGCCGACACGTTCGGGCTTCTGATCTTGCCGGACAGCGGACCTGGAGGTCCGCGGTCCGGCAAGACTACGGAAACTTCGGATCGCCGTAGGGATAGAACTTCTTCAGGTCGACATTCTGATACGGCAGGCCTTCGAGCCTGACGGTGCCGAGGAACGGCTCGACCGGCTCGACCAGCAGGATCGTCTTGGCGAAGCCGCTGTCGTCGAAACCGCGGCGGAAGTGCACGCGCGACTTGATGGCGAACGCCTTGAAGGCCGACACGTCGAGGCCGAGCCCGCTCAACGAGCCGGGCTCCATCACCTGCACGAGGTAGCGGCTCAGCACCAGCACGTTGCCGCTGCCGAATTTCACGACGACCCAGAGCTGGCCCTTGCCTTCGCCCGCAGCCAGCACAGTGCCCTGGACGCGCACCGGCGCGCCGGCGGACTCGTCGACCAGGCCGCCGACCTCCATGTCGAACGCATCGCCCGCCTTCACGCCCCTGGCCTTGAGCACGTCGATCGCCTTGGCGTCGGCGATGGTCGCAATCAGCACGTCCGACAGGTCCTGCTCGATGACCTCTTTCAGGATCCAGGTGGCCGAGCCCGAGCGGTCGCTGTGGTCAGCCAGCACCACCGGCGTCGCGCCATTCGCCATGGCCTGCTTGGCGAGCGCCACGCCCTCGGGAATGGTGTGCACCTTGGTCGAGCCGATCAGTGCCTTGCGCTGCCGCCAGGCCGCTCCCGCCATGTCGTCGGCGACGCGGCGGGCCAGGCCGGGATCGCCGTTGGTCATGACCTGGAAGGTCATGCCGACATCCGGCACGTCGGCGAAGGGAAAGCCGAAGAAGAAGTTCACATAGACGTCGGGCTCGCGCGCCTCCCAGGTCAGCGCGCGTTGCACCAGGTCCATCCACGGCGAGGCGCCGGTCCATTGCAGCACGGTCGGCGAGATGATGGGCACGCGCTGGGTGACGGTGGCGGGCTTGTAGTCGCCACGGATCGCCCGCACCAGCATGCGCGCCGCGCGCTCGCCCTGCAGATGGCTGTCGTAGTGCGGGAAGTATTTCACGGTGAAGGCCATGTCGGCCTGGCGCAGGAACTCCTCGTCCTCGTTGCCGTGCGGATCGAAGGTGCCGACGATGAAGGCCTTGCTGCCGACCACCGCACGCACCCGGCGCGCGATGTCCGCCTCGGGCCGCGGCACGCCGCGCACGCCCATGGCGCCGTGCAGGCTGAGATAGACGCCGTCATAGGGGCCGGTCGCCGTGATCTGGTCGATCATCCGTCCGACGAAGGTCTCGTAGGCCTCGCGCGTTATCCAGCCCGAGCCCGTGCCGGTCTTGGGGAACAGCGGCGATTCGATGCCGACCAGCTCCACGCCGTCGAACTCGCGCGCCACCTTCACGAAGCCGCCCATGTAGGATTTCGGCTCGTGCGCCAGCAGCGCCTCGCCCTTGGCCGGCGAGCCTTCGTAGACGAAGTCGTCGAACGTGGTGTCGTTGCGGAGGAACGTCACCGTCTCATGGACGAAATACAGGACGGCAATGCGGATCGGCCGGCGGGCCATGGGTTCTTCCTTGCGCCAATGCGGACTGGATGAAGTCTCGCAGGGCCTTGGAAGGAAACAAATGGCCAAAGAGTCACGGCGGACTCTCTTGCGGCCTCAGCCGCCGACTTCGCAGTGCTTGCCCATCTCCTTGCACACGCGCAGCACGGCCTGAACGACGCGCGAGGCGGTCGAGCCCTCGGCGGGGTTGGCGGCGTGGCCGGCGATGAGGAGCTGCGAGACGTCGTCGCTGAAAGCCACGACGTTCAAGGTCGCGGTGCGGTCGCCCTCGGCGATCTGGAACCGGCGCTGACCGGGATCCTGCATGACGACTCGGACCGAAGGGTTCTTGCGCGCGAGCTCGAGCGCCGTCGCGAACACCTTGTCGGCGGGCGCGTCGAGCAGGACGGTCGCGAAGTCGTAACCCGGCCGACCGCCCTGCTGCTGGGCTTCCGCCATGTGCTGGATACGGCCGATGGCCTTGCGGGCGACGAACACCCACTGCGCCTCGGCGGGAGCAAGCGGCAAGACCGTTGCCGTGAGACCGACCAGCACAGCCAAGAGGACGGACAGACGCATTGCCTTCGACTTCATGTTGCCCCGCCATCGACGAATTTGATGCGTCCATTGTAACCGACGAGGTCGTCCGGATGTAGCGGCGCCTTGCTCGTGTTCACGGCTGCCCAAGGGTGCTCGATGATTTGGGACTTCTCTGCATCGGCACCGGTGCGGCAACGCCGCCTTGCTCAGATTTCGGCCGATGATCGCACTAACGAAGTTGATGCAGGCGCCGTCGCGTCAGCCGGGGCGGCGCCGATACAGTGCCAGGCGGGTGAATGCCCATCGACGATCGTCGGGATCCTTGTACTGAGCCACGCGCTCGTATCGATCGAGGATCGCCGCCATCTCCGGGTCTTGCCGGAACCAGGCCATCATGTCGAAGCCCGATGGCAGGGCGATCTGATTGCGGCTTTCATCGACCACGATGCCGTCTGGCTTGAATCGGCGAAAGTCGTCGCGCACCAAGCTGCGCAATTCACTCTCGATCTGCACGGTTTGCGGCGCGTCACCACGACCGGCCTGATGCTGCTGAACGATCCAGGGAACGATCCATGGTTGGGGGAACCGCCAGGCAGGCAGAGTCGTGCGATAAAGCGACAACGGATATGCGGGGTAGGCGCTGGCACCGAACACGGCGACGCGCGGTCCGACATGATTTGCGTCCAGGAGTTCCGCCAATGAGCTCATTGATGCATCCATCCGGCGGGCATTGGTCACGGCGCTGTCCACATAACGGAGCACCGGCACCATCGCGACGAGACACACTGCAGTCGCCCGATGCCGGCGCACAATTTCGGCCCACGCGCGCGGCCGGGCAGTGGTGGCAGCCCATTGCACGGCAACCAGAGCAACCATCCCGGCCTGAAGTCCGAGCATTATCCTCGTCGGAATGAATTGGTAGTCGATGTCCTTGTGCTGGAGCACATACGACGCCAGGGCGCCAAACGCTCCCGCCGCCATCATGCGACCCAACCTCCTCTCTCGGGGATTCGCCCGGGCGAGAAACTCGTTGCCAATCGCCAACACCGCGATCAGTACCGCCGAAAGCACGGTGCGGCGTCCGATCCAGGCGGCGGCATCGTAAGCCGCGTAAGCCACACGCGCGATCCTTGCGACCAGAAACCACTCGGGAAACACAGTCAGGACAAGACCGACATAAAGGCAGGCGATGATCACCAGCAGCCAAACGGGCGGTTCGATGAGAATCCGCCAGTCGCGTTCCTCGAGCGCGCGCACGGCATATGGCAACCCCAACACGAGCAACAGGAACGGCTTGATGAGCAGACCGATCGCCGCGGCGGTCACGATCGCAAAGGTAGTGACCGTCATTGGTTGGCCGCGCCTGCAAGCGGCCAACCATGGCAGGGACGGCAGAATCAGGACGATCGCCAGGTGATCCCGTTGCCCGAATTCCATGCCCGGCACCGAGAACAGCAGGGCCTCCACCGCGAGGGCAATGATGGTACGACCGACGAGTCCTTCCTCCAGGGATTGCGGCAACTGACTCCAGACAGCGATAGAGCTTGCGATGACCGCGACCGATACCGAGATGATGAATGCCGAATAGAGATCGAGGCCGGTCAAAGCTCGCAATCCGTGCACCGCGATCATCAACACCGAATAGAGCGGCGGATTGAGTTCCATGAAATCGACGTAATAGCGCCCGCCCGCCAGCATTCTCGCCGCGATTTCGAGGTGAAAGGCGTTGTCATGGTCCGGCGCCAGGATGTGCAGAAGCACCCCGCAAAGCATCCCCCCGGCAAGCAGGATGATCAGCGCAGCAAGCAACGAGTTGCGGCCTGATCCGGTCACGGCGAGCGGCTGGGTACTGGAAGCCGGGACCGATGGACGATACCTTTGACGACGGCGCTTCCGCCGCTGTGACCGTCAGTCATTTCATGGCCCTGCATGCGAGCTTCAAATGCCCACTCTCTTATAGAAGCCACCAGCCGATTCTCGTTCTAGCGCTTTCTACCGGTAACATACTGCCCGGCGCGCAGGAACCCAACGGATCAAGGGCGGCAGCGCCGAAGGAAAGATGACGAGCGAGTTCCTGAAGTTTTTGGTAACCGGCGGCCTGGCGGCTCTCGTGAATCTGGCCAGTCGGTACGCGCTGAACTTGTTCATGTCGTTCGAAGCGGCGGTCGTGGTCGCCTACCTGATCGGCATGACGACGGCCTACGTCCTCGCCCGCCTCTTCGTCTTCCAGAGGTCCGGCCGCTCGGTCGTTTCCGAGCTCCGCCGCTTCGCAATCGTCAACGTCGTGGCCCTGGCGATCGTCTGGCTGGTCAGCGTCGGTTTGGCCCGTTTGCTGTTTCCCGCGGTCGGCTTCACCTGGCATGCCGACGACATCGCCCACCTGATCGGCGTGCTATCAACCGCCGTCAGCAGCTACTTCGGCCACCGCCTTTACACCTTCGCCCAGCGCCCGACGTGAAAATCAACTTGATCGCCCCCCTCGTCGCCCTGCTCTCCTACGTGCTGTTGCACTGGTCGGGCATCGGCCTCGATCCGGACAGCTGGGCCGCCTGGCAAGCCGCCGTGTCCATCGTCGACGGCAAGGGCTACAGCTATTTCTCCGGCAACCCGATCCACTCGTGGCCGCCGCTTTACGCGTTCTATCTAGCGGCCTGGATCGGCGTCCTCGGACCCGCGGCCTGGACGTTGATGATATCGAACGCCACGCTCGTCGTGCTGCAGACTGTCTTGTGGATGCACTTCGCGCGGACGATCACGCGGGAGTCCGGGACCGCAATCTCAAGCGGCGCCGCCATCGTGCTTTCCGTCTATGTCGGCCTGTTCGTCGCCGTCAACGAGCAGAGCGTCTTCGCCCATAATCTCGTCTACACGATCCTCCCGGTGTTTCTCGTCGTCGTCTGGCGAATCGTTTCCGTGCCGTCATGGCGGCCGAAACCGTCGAGCATGCTTGGTCTGCTGGCGTTGGCGACCGCCTTGATGTTGACCCACGTCTCGTCATTGGCCTTCCTTGCCGCCGCGGCCGCCGTCATCGCCCTCGCCAGAAGGCTGAGCATCAGCGCTCTGCTCGTCGGCGCCAGCATCGTCGTCCTGCCGACCGCGATCTGGCTCGCAGTGCAGGCCGCGCTCAACCAGGGCGGCAGCCACTATGTCGGCTTCGGCGCGGGACGGTTCAGCCCGCTGTTCTACGCCGCCCAGCTTTTCGACGGACCCGGCTCCCTGCTGGTCCCTGCCAAGTTCGGTGCGCAGTTCATCGCGATGGGGCTGGTGTGGTTGGCTGCCCTGGCGGTGGCCCGCCATCCCAACACGGGCGGCCTGCGGTTCGGCATTGCCTTCGTCGTCTTCGCCGCCCTGACGCTGTATGCAATCTACAATCTCAGCTGGATATTCTCGACGCTCAGCGGACGGCTCGTCCTGTTCGTGCCGCTGATCCTGGTTTGCCTCACCTATCTCGCCGCCTTCCCCGCCTGGCCGCGCCTGGCGACGGCCGCGCTGGGCGTGCTGATCGTCGCTTCAGCCTACTGGACGGCGTCCTGGGGCGCGCGCCAGCTCACTGCGGATCTTGCGGCATTGGGCTTTCCCGAGAATTTTGTACCGCCCGGAGCCTATTTATCGCGCGACTACCGCGCCGGTCCGCCGGTCCCGGGTCCACGCGGCCTGCTGATCGCACCAAGCCCGTTCGAGGAGCCGCGCGGCCTGCGCAATTGAGCCGCCGACCGGATCAGCGGCCCTCGGCGTCCCAGACTGCCCGATCGGCGACGGCCAGGGCCATCAGCTTGCCGTAGCGCACGCTCTCCGAGATGCCGCGATCCTCCGGGTAGTAAAAGCAGGTGTCGGCGATCTGCAGACCGGCGATGTCCGTCTGCACCTTCGGAAGCTTGGCGAGAAAGCCCGGCTCGCAGACAGGTTGCGCGTATCTCAGCCGGCCGACCTGGCTAGCCTTCAGGTCATCGTTGCCCAGGGCCGGATTGAGCTTGCGCAGGTAACCGTAGGCCTCGGCTACGAACTCCTCGCTGGAGCGCGAGAACTTCGGATGGGTCTGCGGCATGTAGTACGGCACGTAGACTACCGTGTCGGGCAGCCGCCGCAGGTTAGAGAACTCGACGATGCCCGGGATGTCGATGCTCGCATCGTTCACGTTCAGCCAGAAATGCGACGTCACCGGCTTCGCGAGCTTCATGAGCACGCAGACCACGCCGATGTTGCGGATCGAATCGTAACGCGCCTTGGCAGCGGTCGACAGCCCGGGAACGAGCGCGGAGACGAACGGCGTGGGCACCGTCGAGATCACCGCATCGAAGGACAGCCGTTCGCCGTCGACGATGAGGCCCGTCACCCGCCCCTGCTCGCTGGTGACCTGACTCACCTTCGCCCCGAGGCGCAACGTGCCACCGCGGCCAACGATCGCCTGCACCAGGGCGTCGATCAGCGCTTGCGAGCCGCCCTCGATGTAGCCCAGTCGCTCTTGGAACATCGACGATCTCGACGTTCCGACGCGCTTGATGCGCGTCCATATCCAGGCTGCCGAGATGTTGTCGGCATATTCGAAGAACTTGAGATCGAACAGGCGGCGCCATAGCACGTCATAAGCGCGTGCGCCGTCCCACTTCACGAACCAGTCCCGGGCGTTCTCCCGCTCGAGCTTCGACCAGTCGCGGCGCTTGGTCGACAGGAACATGTGCAGCCCATAACGCAGCTTGTCGATCAGGCCGAGCCTGGGAAAGGCAAGCAGGGCCAGGGGATCGCCCCAGCGATAGTGTTGCCCGTCGATGTAGTAGCCCATCGAGGTGTCGCGCCAGATCATCTTGTCGGCGATGCCCAGTTCACCCATCAGCTCGAAGGTCGGACGGTCGGCCTTGCAGACGAAATGGTAGAAGCGCTCAATCGACAGGCCATCGAAGTCGAAGTGGGCCGCCATGCCGCCAGCGACGCGATCGGCCTCGAACACCGAAACAGAATGACCCGCCTTCAGGGCATGGTAGGCCGCCGCCAGTCCCATGGCGCCCGCTCCGATGACAGCGACACGGGCCATGATCAGAACTCCAGCACGACTTTGGAATAGACGGGATGCTGGAAGGTCTCGCGCAGCGCCTCGGCGATCGGCGTTGAGCGCACGCCGAAGATCGCCGGCCAGTCGATCACCTCGAAGGTCTCGGGGATGACGAGCGCCGCGAGTTGGCTGGTCGTGAAGGGCGGATCACGGTCGATCAGGGCGTAGACCTTCAGCAGGGCCCAGAAGACACCATAGGGAAGCCGGACGATGGCCGTGCGCGCTCCCGTAGCCGCCCGGATGGCACGGATCAAGTCGATGTAGTCGATCCGTTCCTGGCCGGAGATGTTGTAGGCCTGTCCGGGACGGGGCGTCTCGAGGCAGGCCGCGATCAGGTCGCAGAAATCGCCGACGTACAGCGGCTGGCGCAGGTAGCGGCCGTGGCCGGGCACCGGAAACAGCGGCGTGCGGGCCATGAACCGCGCCAGCCAGCCGAGATGCTTGCGGTCGAACCAGCCGTACATCAGCGTCGGCCTCAGGATGCAGGCCGGGATTGCGCTTTCGACGACCAGCGCCTCCTGCTCCCGCTTCGTCTCCGTATAGAAGTCGCGCGCCGCCGAGTTCAGCACCGACGAGCTCATATGCACGATGTATCCGACGCCGCCGGCCTTGGCGGCGGCCAGCACGTTGCGCGTGGCCGTGACGTTGTTGGCGATGAACGGCGCCTCGGTGAGGGCGCCGATCTGGGCATGGTTGAGGACCAGCGCCCGCGCCCCGATGAAAGCCTCCCGCCATGCCCCGTCGACGGCGAGATCGGCCTCGATCACGCGGATATCGGGATGCAGCCGCGCCAGGGTTTTAGCGTTGGCCGGATGCTTGTCGATCGCGATCAGGGGGCCGGCATGACGGGCTTTTAGACGGGGGATGAGGTTCTGCCCCACCAGCCCCGCGGCTCCGGTGATGACGATCGGCCGACGATCCAGGTCCATCAGAGCCTGGTCCTATGGAAGATGAATGCCGGCACGTTGCGCACGGCCAGCATGATGAAGCGCCAGAACCACGGCGTGTAGACGACCGGCCGGCCCGGTCGCCCGGCGGCGGCCTTGATAGCGCGCGCGACGGTCGCGGGCTTGGCCCACAATGGACCGCCGCGCTTCAGATGCGCCGTCATCGGCGTATCGACGAAGCCCGCCTTGATGGCGACGGCGTGCGCGCCGCTGCGGGCGAGGCGGTGGGCGATGCCCTCGACCAGCACGCTGAGGCCGGCCTTGGCGGCACCGTAGACATAGTTGGACTGGCGGCCGCGGTCGGCGGCGACGGAGCTCACGACGACCAGCGCTCCTGCCTTCTGGCGCTCCAGCAGAGCCGCCGCGGCCAGGCACCACGGAACCGCGGCGGTGAAGTTCACGTCGATGATCCTGGCCGCCTCGCCAGGATCGCCTTCGGCCAACGCCTGGTCGCCGAGCACGCCGAAGAACAGGAGGATCGCGTCGACCGGCCCCTCGAGATGGGCCGCCATACGCTCGAGCTCGCTGGCGGGATCGGCGCAGGCCGCGAAGTCGACCGGCCAGCTCCTGGCCTCGGCCGCACCGCGGGCGACGAGATCGGCGCCGACCTGCTCCAGCCGCTCGATGGTGCGGCCGGCCAGGACCAGCCGCGCGCCATCGGCGGCATAGAGACGAGCCGTCGCCTCGCCGATCGCCGACAGCGCACCGAGCACGATGACCCTCCTCACCTCGCGACTCTCCGCCAGAAGTCGGAACTGAACCGCGGGTCGACATGAGCCGCGAAGTTGGTCCATTCCGGGTATCCGGCGCGGAACATGTCGGCCGGCATGCGGCCATCCTTGGCGGGATAGAGCCGCCCGCCGGCCTGGCGGACGATGTCGTCCAATCGGCCGAGCAGAGCCAGCGTCGGCGCCCCCCGGTTCGCGAAGTCGAGTGCGAGCGTGGCGCCTTCGCGCGCGAACGACAGCATGCCGGGCGAGCGCGCCGGGCCCAGCGTCTTGAGGACGGAGAGCGCGGACGCAGCACCCGACGCCGCGATTTCGCGCATCAGCTCCTCGATTGCCGCTTCGGCAGCCGATGGCGGCACCAGGCACTGGTACTGATAGAAGCCGGACCGGCCATACAGCCGATTCCAATGGCCGACCTTGTCGAGGGGATAGAAGAACGCCGCGTAGTGCATCCGCTGGCGCGCCCTCCCCGACTTCTGCAGCCGCCAGTAGAGGCCGTTGAACGCGCGGATCACGACAGAGTTGAGCAAGGCGTTCGGCGCCTCGAACGGCACCGACAAGGCGTTCTCCGCATGCGGGACGAGGTCGCCATCGTCGAGCCAGTTCGCGCGCTGGAAGATCCCGCGGCCCAGTTCGTTCCCTGTGGCAGTGCAGTCGATCCAGGCCACCGTGTGCTCGTGGCTGTCAACGCTCTCCTCGGCCAGCCTGAAGAAGTCTCGGACATGGCCGAAGGGGATGCGTTCGACATCCAGATAGGCGCTGCGGATCGGCGCCAGCTCGAGCTCGACGGAAGTGATGATGCCCGTAAGCCCCAGGCCGCCGATCGTGGCTGCGAACAAACCGCTCTCGTCCGACGCGAGATCGATCTGGCCTCGATCGGAACGCAGCAGACCAAGGCTCCTGACGCCGCGGCCGAAGCTTCCGGCGCGATGGTGATTCTTGCCGTGCACGTCGTTGGCCAAAAGGCCGCCCAGCGTGGCATGGCGCGTGCCCGGCGTGGTCGTCGTGAACCATCCCTTGGGAACGATGTGGCGCAGGAGGTCGCCGAGAGCGAGGCCCGCCTCCGCCAGCACGATGCCGCGTGCCGAATCGAGGGCGATCAGGCGATCGAGCCGCGTCATGTCGATCAGACGCTGGCCACCGTTCAGGCAACTGTCGCCATAGGAGCGGCCGAGACCGACCGCAAGCAGCGAGCGATCGTCCGGCTCGGCCAGCAGGCCCTTCAGCTCGTCGCGAAAGGCAGGGGCGGCGACGTCCTGACGGACACGCTCGACCCGACCCCACGAGAGGAACTGATCCTGCCCGACGAAGCCCGTCACAGGACCGCCATGACGAACGTGCCGGCAACGAGCAGCCCCAGCACGTAGCTCAAGGGATCGCGGACGGCGAACAGCACCGGATCGTCGTTGAGTTCACCGCGGTGGGTCAGCAGCCATATGCGGGCGAACCAGAGAAAGACCCAGACCCCGATCAGCCACAGCCAATGGGGATGGGCGTAGAGGTTCGTCGAGTAGGCATCGTTGGTGACGTAGAAGAACAGGATGAGGATGGCGCACAGGCTGGCCGAGACGCCGAAGGACAGGGTCAAGGGTGCGTCGCTCGCGACGTAGCCGCGGCCCGGGAGCTTGCCGCCCGTTCCAGCCTCCGTCGCCCGCACGATCTCGAGATGACGCTTCGCCAGCGACAGCGAGAAGAACGAGAACATGGTGAAGGACAACAGCCACGGCGAATTGGTGACATGGATCACGACGCTGCCCATGAGGATGCGAATCGTATAGAGGCTGCCCAGGAGAAAGGCGTCGAAGATCGGCACCGTCTTCAGATGCAGCGAGTAGGAGAGAGTCATCGCCACGTAGAGCACCAGCAACCCGGCGAATCCCAACCCGAGCATGGCGCCGCCGATCAGGCCGCCCGTGATCAACGCCAGCGCCAGCAGCAACGCCGGCATGGCGCCGAGATCGCCGCGCGCGACCAGCCGGAAGCGCTTGGTGGGATGGGCACGATCGGCCTTGAGATCGCTGAGATCGTTGATCAGGTAGGTTCCCGAAGCAACACAGCCGAAGGCGACGAAGCCGGCCGCGACCTGCATGAAGGCGGCCAGGTCGCCGTACTTGTGGGCGAGCAGCAGCGGCACGAACAGCAGCAGGTTCTTCGACCACTGGTGCAGGCGAAGCGCCCTGATCCAATCCCTCAAGGAGCGCCTTGCCGGCGGAAATTCGCGCTCGATCGGCGGGCCCAGGCGCTCGGCGGTTCGCTGCGTCGCCGGCGATGCCCCGACCGTGACGATGGATGTCGCTCCCCGCCAGACGGGGATGTCGTCCTCGCCGCCGCCGGCATAGGAGAAGCCGTTGGGAAAACGCTGCTGCAGGTGGTGCAGCTTGGCGTCGCCGCGCAACTCGACACCGTTCCCCGAACCGCGGGCCGAGCCGAAGATGCCGAGCCGCGCCGCCACGGCGTCGGCGACCGGCTGCATCGCCGAGGCGGCGAGATGCAGCTCACGCCCGCTGGCCCGTTCGCGCTCGAGGTAGTCCAGGAAATCTCTGCGGAGGGGCAGCGATTCGGCGTCGACGTATCCCAGTCGCGTCAGACGCTCGGCCGCGGCGCGGCGGCCACTGGCGAAAGCGGCAAGAATGGCGAAAAAGTCCGAAGGCCGACGGAGCAGCGCCATGACCATGGCCTCCGCGGTGCTGTTCGCCTTGCTGAGAGTCCCGTCGAGTTCGACGACCAGCGGGCACGACCAGCGTTCGCTCAACCTCAGTCCTCCGCACGGCGCGGTCGCGTTGTCGCGACGCTGCACTCCCGATGCGGAATACTAGTTCAAACGACGGTAAAGCTCTAGCGCGTCGGGACCGGACGCTCGCCCGAGTAGTCGTAGAAGCCGCGCTTGACCTTGCGGCCGACCCAGCCGGCCTCGACGTACTTCACCAGCAGCGGGCACGGGCGGTACTTGGAATCGGCCAGGCCCTCGTGCAGCACCTGCATCACCGACAGGCAGGTGTCGAGGCCGATGAAGTCGGCGAGCTCGAGCGGGCCCATCGGATGGTTGGCGCCGAGCTTCATGCCGGTGTCGATCGCCTCGACGTTGCCGACGCCCTCGTAGAGCGCGTAGACCGCCTCGTTGATCATCGGCAGCAGGATGCGGTTGACGATGAAGGCCGGGAAGTCCTCGGCATTGACCGGCTTCTTGTCGAGCTTGACCACCACGTCGCGCACGGTGCGGAAGGTCTCTTCCTCCGTGGCGATGCCGCGGATCAGCTCGACCAGGCCCATCATCGGCACCGGGTTCATGAAGTGCATGCCCATGAACTTGCCGGGGCGGTCGGTGACCGAAGCCAGACGCGTCACCGAGATCGACGAGGTGTTGGTCGCCAGCAGCACGTTGGCCGGCAGGTCGACGCAGACCTTCTTGAAGATCTCGCGCTTGACCTGCTCGTTCTCGGTCGCCGCCTCGACGATCAGGTCGCAATCGGCGAACTGCTTGTAGTCGGTGCCGGTCGAGATGCGCCGGAACGCGGCGTCCTTGTCCTCGGGCCGGATCATGCCGCGACCGATCTGGCGGTCCATGTTGCGGCCGATGGCGTCGAGGCCCTTGTCGAGATGCGCCTGGTCGACATCCGCGAGGCGGATGTCGTAGCCCTTGAGGGCGCAGACATGGGCGATGCCGCTGCCCATTTGGCCGGCACCGATGACGCCGATGCGCTTGATCATGACGCGATACTCCGCGTTACTTCTTTTCCACCGCGGCAGTCAGCTCGGGAACGATCTGGAAGAGATCGCCCACGATGCCGTAGTCGGCAACCTGGAAGATCGGGGCTTCCTCGTCCTTGTTGATCGCAACGATGGTCTTGCTGTCCTTCATGCCGGCGAGATGCTGGATCGCGCCGGAGATGCCGATGGCGATATAGAGGTCGGGCGCCACCACCTTGCCGGTCTGGCCGACCTGGTAGTCGTTGGGCACGTAGCCCGCATCGACCGCGGCGCGGCTGGCGCCGAGACCGGCGCCGAGCTTGTCGGCCAGGGCCTCGAGCATCTTGAAGTTCTCGCCGCTCGCCAGGCCGCGGCCGCCGGAGACGACGATCTTGGCGCTGGTCAGCTCGGGCCGCTCGCTCTTGGAGAGCTCGGCGCCGACGTAGGAGGCAAGCCCGCCCGCGCCGGTGCCGCCGATCTGCTCGATCGGCGCGGAGCCGCCGGTGGCGGCCGCCTTGAAGTTGGTCGGGCGGATGGTGACGATCTTGATCTTGTCGGCGGTCTGCACGGTCGCCATGGCGTTGCCGGCATAGATCGGCCGCACGAAGGTGTCGGGCGCCTCGACCTTGATGGCCTCGGAGACCTGGGCCACGTCGAGCAGAGCCGCGACGCGCGGCGCGATGTTCTTGCCGACGGAGTCGGCCGCCATCACGACGTGGCTGTAGTTGGGAGCGAGCTTGACCACCAGCGGGGCGACGTCCTCGGCGAGCCAGTTGGCGTAGGCCGCATCCTCGGCGTCGAGCACCTTGGCCACGCCCTGGATGGCGGCGGCCGACTTGGCGGCCTCGCCGGCGTTGGAGCCGGCGACCAGCACATGCACTTCGGAACCCATCTGCGAAGCGGCGGTCACGGCATTCGCGACGTTGCTGCGAACGGTCTTGCCGTCATGGGCAGCGACAACCAGGACGGCCATGTCAGATCACTCCCGCTTCGTTCTTCAGCTTGTCGACAAGCTCGGCGACGGTCTTCACCTTGATGCCGGACTTGCGCTTGGGCGGCTCCTCGACCTTCAGCACCTTGAGCCGCGGCGCGATGTCGACACCCAGCGCATCGGGCGCCAGGACCTCGATCGGCTTCTTCTTGGCCTTCATGATGTTGGGCAGCGAGGCGTAGCGCGGCTCGTTGAGGCGCAGGTCGGTGGTGATCACCGCCGGCAGCTTGATCTTGATGTTTTCCAGGCCGCCATCGACCTCGCGCTTCACCTCGGCGGTGCCGTCGGCGACGTGCAGCTTGTTGGCGAAGGTGCCCTGCGACCAGCCCAGGAGGGCGGCCAGCATCTGGCCGGTCTGGTTGGAATCGTCGTCGATCGCCTGCTTGCCGACGATCACCAGGCCGGGCTGCTCCTTGTCGACCACCGCCTTCATCAGCTTGGCGACGGCGAGCGGCTGCAGCTCGGCATCGGTCTGCACCAGCACGCCGCGGTCGGCGCCCATGGCGAGGGCGGTGCGGATGGTCTCCTGGCACTGCGCGGGACCGGCGGAAAAGGCGATGATCTCGGTCGCTTGGCCCTTCTCTTTCATCCGGATCGCCTCTTCCACGGCGATCTCATCGAAGGGGTTCATGGACATCTTGACGTTCGCCGTCTCGACGCCCGTGTTGTCGGCCTTGACGCGGATCTTGACGTTGTAGTCGATGACCCGCTTGACCGCGACCAGCACTTTCATCGCGTTGCGCCTACTAGGTGAGTTGCCGCCGGACCGACCGTCCAGCGAAGGGGATTTCGTGTAGGGGTGTTCAGCCGATCATGTCAAGGCTATGGCGCACTGCACAAAATCGCAGGGCGGGACGTTTTCTACCGATTTTTCAACAGCTTGTGGCAGCCAGTGGGCTCCGCCCGGCAACCGGAGGATGCGACTGCGGCGTCACGGCAAGGTGATGTCGTAGCGGACGTAGTCGGTGAGCCGGGAGACGCGGTCGTACAGCCGGCGTGCCGGCGCGTTGTCGGCTTCGGTGTGCCAGTAGATCCGGCGCCATCCCCGGTCGCGGCCACGAGCGATGAGGGCATCGATGAACTTTCGCCCCCACCCGGCGCCACGTCCGGACGGGTCGACCCAGAGATCCTCGAGATAACAGACCATCCGACTGCTGAATGTGTGCGGACGAAGCACATAGTTTGCGAAGCCGACCAGCGGGCCTTCGCCAATGGAGGTGCCGCACACCAACGCACCTATCGGATAGTCCGGGTCCATGATGCGGCGCCACAGTTCGCGGTCATCCGCCACCGGTATCGAAACACCGTAGTGAACACAGTTGGCCAGCCACATCCGGTGCCATTCCGGATGATCGGTCCTCTCCGCGTCGCGAACCTCGGTCAACGGCCGCCGCCGGGCACCCAGAGCACGTCGTTGGCGCCGTTGTCGTTCAGCCGTCGCGCCAGCACGAACAGATGATCGGACAGGCGGTTGATGTACTTGATCGCCTCGGGGTTGATCGGCTGCTCGGCGGCGAGTTGCGTCATGCGCCGTTCGGCGCGGCGGGCGACGGTGCGCGCGAGATGCAGCCAGGCCGCGGCCTCGCTGCCGCCGGGCAGGATGAAGGACTTCAGCGGCTCGAGCTCGGCGTTCATGGCGTCGATCTCGTGCTCGAGCCGTTCGACCTGCGAGGCGACGATACGCAGCGCCTGCTCGCCGCGCTTGGCCTCGCCCTCGGGCGTGCAGAGGTCAGCGCCGAGATCGAACAGGTCATTCTGGATGCGGGCCAGCATGGCGTCGGCTTCGTGATAGGGCGGGCCACCCAGCGCCGTGCGCGTGATGGCGCTGCGCGCCAGGCCGATCACCGAGTTGGCCTCGTCGGTGGTGCCGTAGGCTTCCACCCGCGGATCGTGCTTGGCCACGCGCTCGCCGCGGCCGAGCGAGGTCTGGCCGCTGTCGCCGCCGCGCGTGTAGATGCGGGTTAACGTGACCATCGGTTCAGCTCCGGCTGGCAAGATACCAGAGAACGATCAGGATGATGGTCAGGAACTGCAGGCGCACGCGCCACCACATGAAGCGGTTGCTGCGCCTGCCGCCCTCGACGGTGTTCTCGGTGTTGCGGGCCATGCTGAACAGGCCGACGAACAGCATGCCGAGCGTCGCCAGGCCCGACACGATCACCAGGACGAACAGGATGTTGGCGAGAGTCATGCTTCAGAGTCCTTCGTTGTGCCGCCCGGCGCCCGTGCGGGCGCCCGACCACGGCCGTGCATCCGTCCTGGCATCCGTTCCGGTCGCGACCCTGAAGATCGCTTCCGCCGCCTGCTCGCCCGACCACAGGGCCGCGTGCACCGTGCCATACTCGACCGGCTCGGTCGCCTCGCCGGCAAAGAACACCCGCCGGCCGAGCGGCCGCGCATGCGCCTCGCGGTCCTCGGGCGCACTGCCGACGCCCGGGTAGGAATAGCCGCCGCGCGACCACGGATCGCTCAGCCAGCGCGGATAGACCATGGCCTCCGGCTCGACGACGGCGTTGCCGAACATCTTGCGCAGCGAGGACATCGCCACCTCTTTTACTTCGGCATCGCTCGCCGCGCGGTCAAGGTGCGCCGCGGTCGCGCCGTTGCAGAAGCTGAGCAGGATCGGCCGGCCGGTCTCCTGCTCGTGGCTGACCCAGGTGTTGAAGGTGCCGCGCTTGTCGGGTGCATCCGGCAGGCGGCCGAACCACTTCGGGTGTTCGGGCCAGAAGCGCTTGGGAAAGCGCAGGTAGATCTTGCCCAAAATGCCGGCGCCGTAGCCCAGGCGGCCGATCGCCTTCTGCTGCTCCTCGGGCGGCAGCGGGTCGAGCGCCGGCAGGCCGGCGCGTAAAAGGCCGAGCGGTACGGCAATCAGCGCGCGGTCGGCCTCGATCTTCTCGCCGCTTGCCAGGATCGCCGTCACGCCGGCGTCGCTCCAGACGATGCGCTGCACGGCGGCGTCGAAACGTACCGCCATGTTCTGGGCGGCGTCCTCGAGCAGGGTGCGGAAGCCGCCCCGCGGCTGGGCATTGCGCTCCAGCCCTTCGATCGGGAACCATTCCTCGGCCGAAACCGCATCGTAGGGCGCGCCCTGCACGCCTTCGCACATCTCGATGAAGGTGCCGATGACCAGCTTGTCGACCTCGGGCAGCCACGACGCATGCAGCAGCGGATCGACCGCCTGCTTGACCGAGATCGAGCGCGGACCCCAGACGCGGGCCATCGCCTTGCTGCGCCAGCTCGCCCATTCGATGGCGGCCTTGAATGCCATGCGGCCGGCGATCGCCCGCTTGCGCTGGCCCTCTCGCGTCGGCGCCGTGGCGCGATCGTCGATCAGCAGCCGGTCGCCCTGCGATTCGACGAGGCCGACGCCGAGCTTGCCGCACCACAGCGCCAGCGGATTGCCGTCGACGCCGTGTATCCACGAGCCGCCAAGATCGAGCGGCGCGCCGAGCGAATCGTCGGTCCAGGTGCGGCCGCCGATGCGCTTGCGCGCCTCGAGCACGGTGACGGCGAAGTCCGAGTCGTGCAGCAGCCGCGCCGCCACCAGTCCGGCCATGCCAGCGCCGACCACGATCACACGTTCGGCCTTGGCCGTGCCCATGGACCACGAGCCGGTCATGCCAGTACCAGGCCGGGTAGCTGGTTCATGTCGTCGAATACCTGGCCACCCGCCTGCCGCAGGACATCGCGGTTGGCGTAGGGCTCGCCGGCATAGGCGAGCGCGCGCATGCCGGCGGAGCGCGCGGCCTGCACGCCCGGCACTGAGTCCTTGACGACAACGCATTCAAAGGGCTGCACGTTCATGCTGATGGCAGCGTGCAGGAAGAGATCGGGGAACGGTTTTCCGCGCGGCACCTGGCTCGCACTGAAGATGCGGCCGTCGAACAGATCCCACAGGCCGGTGAGGCCGAGCGTGAAGCGCATCTTCTCCGGCGCGCCCGAGCTTGCCACACAGGTGTCGAGGCCAGCCGCCTGTAACGCGGTGACCGCGTCCTTCACGCCGGCCACAGCCTGCAGCGGCGCGTCACGAAAGGTCCGGTAGGTGACCGCCTGCATCTTCTCGAGGAAGTCGTCGGGCAACTTGCGGCCGAGCTCGGCCTCGCAGATCTCGAGGCTCGTCTTGAGCGAAAGGCCCATGAGGCGACGCATCGTCTCCTCGACCGACCAGTCGAGGCCCTCAGCCTTGATCGCCCGGGAAAAACTCGCACAGGCGAGCGGCTCGCTGTCGACCAGCACGCCGTCGCAATCGAAGATCACCAACAAGAAACGGCCTTCTCGTTCCCCCTCCGCCCTTCGGGCACCTCCCCCATCAGATGGGGGAGGTCAGGAGGGGGAAGGCTTCAGTACGGTTTGTCGCCCGCCACTGTAACCCGGTTTCCGCTGCGCGTATGCGGCCAGTAGTCCCACATCGCGCGGTGCTGGACGCAGCGATTGTCCCAGAAGGCGATGGAGTTCTCGCGCCAGCGGAAGCGGCACTGGAACAGCGGATTCTCCATGTGCTCGTAGAGATAGCGCAGGATGCCGTCGCCCTCGTCGCGCGGCACGCCGGCGAGCGCGCGGGTGAAGCCGCGATTGACGTACAGCGCCTTCTTGCCGGTCACCGGATGGGTGCGGATGACCGGATGCTCGGCGCGCGGATACTGCGGCTTGTCGGCGACGCCGAAGTTCTTGTAGAGGCCGCGATAGACCTGCTCGCCGTCGTGGATGGCGGTCATGCCCTCGAGGTACGTCTTCATGCGGTCCGACAGTGCCTCGTAAGCGGCGTACATCGAGGCGAACAACGTGTCGCCGCCCTTGGGCGGGCAGGTCTTGATGTAGAGGATGCTGCCCATCGGCGGCTCGAGGTCGCAGCTCACGTCAGTGTGCCAGCCTTCGCCGTTGGCGCGTGGCGACTCCTTGTCGGCGTGGATGATCATCAGCTCGGGCTTGCCCGGCTCGTGCGGCGCGGCGGGATGGACGTGCAGCTCGCCGAACAGCCGGCCGAACGCAAGATGCTGGTCGGGCGTGATGTGCTGGTCGCGGAAGAAGATCACCAGGTTCTCAGCGAGTGCGCGATGCAGTTCGTCGTGCTGTCGGTTGCCGAGCGGCTGGCTCAAGTCGATGCCGCTGATCTCCGCGCCGATGATCGGCGTCAGCTTGTCGATAGTGATGGTCTCGTACGGCGCGCTTTCATCGGCCGTGTGCCGGTAGCGGGGGCCGGCGTTGCCGCGCAGCGGTCCTTGCATGGCTCTCTCCTACTCCAGCTTTATAGTGGCACGACGCGAGACTTCTGTCTGCCACCGGCAAAGAGCATCGTGGCACTCGTCAGTGGTCATCACCGTCCGAATTGCTCCAGGTCTGCGAGGTCTTGATTGCGTTGCTTCACCTGCCGATCGTAACTGGCTTGGTTCTTGGTGCAGACGAGGCTGTAGGGCCGGCCGCGTCTATCGGTCGCCGTGTCCAGATCGCATCGCGCCTGTCGGATCGTCTGGTCGATGTGGCTGCGCGCGGCTTCGGCGGCTTTGAAGATCCAGATGCGGCGCCCGGGATCAGCAAGAAACCGACCGAGCTCGCCGCAATGGGGGCAGCGACAGGCAAGCTTCTTCGCGCGGTTCCAGTCGCGCGGCGCCTCCAAGGGAAGTGCAGCTCGGGCGCCGAGATGCTGGAGACAGGCCTGGCGCAGGCTTGGCAACGCCGTGCCGTGGTTGGCCGCGACCGATCCGATCAGTTGCCGCAGGGAGGGCACCAGAACAGTGTCGAGGTCATAGGTCTTCGGCCAGGCCAGGGCGTGGGCTACGGCGCGCTCCGCCAGACTCTCGTCGATGCGCGCCAGCGCACCGAAGAAATCGACGAAGACACCGGGTCGCACTCCGTGAACGCGTGGCCATGAATCGCGTGGTGGGGCGGTTGATGCGTCGCTCGGAAGCGCTTCGACCAGCGCAGCGCCGGCGCCGAGCAGGCCCGTGACGTCGTTCGGAAACGCCGCGACGGCCAGCGCAAGCAGGCCGCTGCAACCATCGAGAGACGTCGCGGACGTTCCTCTGACCATGCGTTTCATCAAGGCTGTCGCCCGGTCCGATGAAAGCAGGCGGAGTGCGCCCACCATGGCCTCGTTGTCGCCCTTCTCGTGATGGCCGCTGGCGATGAGGACATCGACGAACGCCTCAATGCGCTCTGTGTCTTCTAGCCGTGTCAGAAGGGTCAGCATCCGCGCCCTCTCGCTCGGCGCCTTGTCATCCGATCGGTGCCATTCATCTTTCGGCCAGGAGGACAGCATGTGCGCCGCGAGCTCGTGCGCCTGAAACCACAAAGCCGACTGCCTGGCGCCGCCGCCGGCAATCCAGCGCTCGGTCAGATCATCCAGATAAGGCAACGTAGCAGACAGGCCCGCCTGGTTCAGGACAGCGAGCATCCGCTGGCTGGGCCAAAGCACGAGAGCCGCGCGCCGGTAGGTGCGCTCGAAAGAGGCCCCTTCGTTTCCGGTCGCCTCGTGGAACAGCTCCTCATCGGCCTCCATATCCTCGAGAGCACCGGGCGGGCAGATGTCTTCGTCATCGACCGGCAGCTTACCCAGCGTCGAGGGGCTGCCGTCGGGGCGCCGCCACTCGGACAAGTACGCATAGCGATCGAAAACCTCGCCGGCCTCGAATTCGTCTTCGTCCGACCACCGACCGCGACGCGAACCCAAGTCGACCGAACATTCGGCAGCTCCGCTTTCTTCGATGGACACCTGCGCCAGATGAAGGTCGCAGCCCGCCCGCGCGGCGGCGTCGACGAGCACGCCTGCGGCCGCCGCATCCGCGCCCTTTAATTTGTCGAAGTCGAGTTCGGCGGGCGTATAGGCGTGCTCCAGCGGATAAATGAGCTTTTCGGGTGCACCATCGTCCGACGAAGGCTGGCCGGCAGCCCATTGCTGCAACAATGCCATCGCGCGGGACTGCTCGACCTCGTAGCTTGGCGGCCCAAGGTTCGGGCTCTTGCTTCCGCGCAGCAGGTTGAAGACCAGCGCCGACCGGAAGCCCGAGGCGAGGGGCAGCACCTCGTGCACGCAATCGGCATAGAAGGCGGCGAAGGCCGCCTCGGACGGCTCGGCGCACTGCAGATCAAGCGTGACTTCGCGGTCCTTGTGCCGCACGACGAGCTCTCCGCCGGTCGAAACGGAGGGTAGGACCAGGACGAGCGTTGCAAACATGCCGGGCGTTTTCTCGGTATCGCGATGGCCGACGAAGAAGCTGCCCTTGTCGTAGACGAGGAGCTTGTAGAATTCGGCGGTGATCCGTTCGCCTACTCCGAGACCCTCGGCGACGCGCGTCAGAATCCCTTCCAAGGTCCGCGCCCAATGCTTGCCGCCGATCCGCACCCGATCGGCGCCGATCTGCCAGGTGCGCCTGACTTCCGTGTCGATCAGGGTATCGCCGCCGCGGCCATAGGGCGCGCGCTCGGCGATGGCGATGAGTTGTTCGGCCTGAATAGCCAGCAGCGGTAGCGCGACGAGACCGACGCCATCGACCTCCAGCCGCGGCGCAAACATCTCGACCGCACCGGAAGTGAAAAAATCACCGGGACGCCGCGCTGCGTTCAACACCTCGGCAAGTGCGACGGCGATGGATGACATTGGACGCCTTTCCCGATGTTGGTTCCGAAGTGCCTGGAGCGTGCCGTCAACGTTGGCTCGCGAGATCGTCGTCGAGTGAGCAGGTCCCCTCCACAGACGCCGCTTTGGCGCGGAGCGAGTTCAGCAGCAATTATCTCATCGGTCTCGGTGGAAAGTATGCTGCGTGGGGCCGCCGATGTGCCAAGCGGCCACCTGACGCTGCCCATGATCTGAAAACTGAACCCGGAACGGCCGCAGGCTAAAGCGGCACGCGCCGTGGTTCGATGGCGCAGCGGAACTCCGGATCGAGGGCATCCCAATCGACGACATCTACTTTGATCGGCAGGTCGCTTTCGGAGAAGGCGTCACGCAGCCGCGCCAAGGTCTCGATAGGCACCCCGTTCTCGGCCTCGAGCACGACGTCGAGGTCGGAGAAGCGCCTGGCATGGCCGGCAGTCCTCGATCCGAAGGCCCAGGCGCGCACGTCAGGCGCATGTCGCGCGAGAATGCGGCGCACCACGTCGAGATGCCGCGGCTCAAGGTCAAGCGCCATGGTGCCTCGCCAGGGCCTCGAGCAGCGATTGCGCGGCCGGCAGGAGATGACGCGCGGCTTCGATCACTTTCGCGGCGTTCTTGTCGTTGTAGGTATGGGCCGTCAGATTCCGTGCCTCGTGGAAAGTGAACCACGCCTCCGGATCGTCTATCAAGCCGCCGCGGGCGGCGGCACGAAACAGGTCCCTGCGAGTCTGCGGTTCCGCCTCGAGCGCCGCCCAAATCAGATGCCGGCGCATGAACCTCCAAGAGAGCTCGTAGGTGTATTCGAACCGCTTGACGATCGAATCGCGAACGAAGCCGCTGTCAGGCGCGACAAGCGCTTCTTCCAGTGACGCCAGCGCTCGTCTCAGCGGCGTCAATATGAGGGGCGATTCCGCCATACCCCTATCATAGCACGCCGAACGCAGCCAGGCGGCTCAGTTCCTGCCTTCAATGAGGCCGCGACAGACGACCTGCGCCTGGATCTCGGCGGCGCCCTCGAAGATGTTGAGGATGCGGGCGTCGCAGAGCACGCGGCTCACCGGGTACTCCATGGCGTAGCCGTTGCCGCCGTGGATCTGCAGCGCATTGTCGGCGTTGCTCCAGGCGACACGGGCAGCCAGCAGCTTGGCCATGCCGGCCTCGATGTCGCAGCGGCGGTCGCTGTCCTTCTCGCGCGCGGCGAAATAGGTCAGCTGGCGGGCGATCATGGTCTCGACCGCCATCCAGGCGATCTTGCCGGCGACGCGCGGGAAGGCATAGAGCGGCTTGGCGAACTGGATGCGGTCCTTGGCATAGCGCAGCCCGAGCTCGAGCGCGTTCTGGGCCACGCCGACGGCGCGCGCCGCGGTCTGGATGCGCGCACTCTCGAAGGTCGCCATGAGCTGCTTGAAGCCCTGGCCTTCCTTCTCGCCCAAAAGGTTGGCGGCGGGGACCTCGAAGCCGTCGAAGCCGATCTCGTATTCCTTCATGCCGCGATAGCCCAGCACGCGGATCTCGCCGCCGCTCATGCCCTTGGCGGGGAACGGATCGCCCTCGGTGCCGCGCGGCTTCTCGGCTAGGAACATCGAGAGGCCCTGGTAGCCCGGCTTCGACGCGTCGCTGCGCGCCAGCAAGGTCATGATGTCGGCGCGGGCGGCGTGGGTGATCCAGGTCTTGTTGCCCTGGATCTTGTAGACGTCGCCTTCGAGCACGGCGCGCGTCTTGAGGCTCGCAAGATCCGAGCCGGTGTTGGGCTCGGTGAACACCGCCGTCGGCAGCAGCTCACCCGAGGCAATGCGTGACAGATACTTCTTCTTCTGCGCCTCGGTGCCGCCGGAGCGTATAAGCTCGGCGGCGATCTCCGAGCGCGTGCCGAGCGAGCCGACGCCGATATAGCCGCGCGACAGCTCCTCGGTGACCACGCACATGGCGAGCTTGCCCATGCCGAGCCCGCCCCACTCCTCAGGGACTGTGAGGCCGAACACGCCGAGCTCGGCCATCTTCTCGACGACCGGCAGCGGGATCAGTTCGTCCTTCAGGTGCCAGTCGTGGGCATAGGGCAGCACTTCGCCGTCGACGAAGCGGCGGAACTGGCGGCGCACCTCTTCCAGCGCATCGTCGTCGAGGCCGAGCGCACCGAAATTGCCAGACTCGAGCCCGTCGGCGATCAGCTCGGCGATCCGCATGCGCACGGCCGCGGTGTTGCCTGCGATCAGCTTGCGAACGGCGAGCGTGTCGAGCGCTGCGCAGTCGATACCGAGATCGCCAGGCCGCACGATCTCGACCTGGCTGATGGCAATGCCGCCGGAGAGCTGCGCGAGGTACTCGCCGAACGCCGACTGTAGCATCAGCAATTCGCGCTCGCCTTTGGCACCGGCCTCAGCCCAGCGCCGCATCTGGCGCAGCGCGGCGACATAGGTCGCGATCCAGGCGAAGCCGTGCGCGGCGAACTGCTCGCGCTCGAGGATCTTCGGATCGACCTTGCCCTTGGGGGCCACCAAGCCGCGGACCGCCTCGCGCGCGGCAACCTCGTAGGCCTCGGCGTCGCTCACCGCTTCCGCGCACTTCTCCAGCAGATCGTCGATCAACAGCGGCATGGACAAGGCATGTTCTCCACGAGTTGGCATGATGAACTCTCAGATGGACGAGGCCTCACGAGGCGAGGCCGACGGACGAAGCCACCGTTCGAAATCGGTAAGATCGATGCACAGATAACCGTTGCTTTGGTGACGCCGACGATCAGCGGCATCAAAGAGGGGCGAATAGAGCGCCTTTTCCATCGTCCACCCGGAGAATCGCCGACCTTCGGCAGTCCGCTGAAACCGTCCGATGTGGCCGTTGAAGGCGACATATTCGTGCTTGTCGGCCGACCTCTTGCACGATCCGAAACGCACGATTTTTCTCGTCTCGTCGTAGGCCACCACGTCGATCTCGATGTCCGAGCCATCGGGCTTGTTCCAATAGCCGCGTACGACGGCAGAAAGCGGAAAGTCGCCGACTTGCTTGCGCGAACACTCTTCGATGAGTGACTTGGTCATCTTTTCAAAGGCAAAGCCTTCGTGTCCCTCCAACGCAATGGCGGCACGCGAGATACACGTTTCGACCGGTTGAATACGTGCGGCATCGACATTGCGCCCTATTGCAGAGAGCCACGCAGACAGAAAGTTGTCAGAAATTACGTACCGGGATTTGCGCGCCCGGTCGCTGGCGAACACCGGCAGAAGCTTGTCGATCATGCGAAAGCGATCAATCAGTATCGCCAGGTATCCACCTACCTGCTTGTCGGTGGCGCCGCCCGATCTGCCGTACTCGGCGATCAACTGCCCGTGGGAGCAAGGACCCAGGCGAGCCAACAGCTTGAGCACACTGTCATACCGGCCGCGTAGCTCACGCAAGAACCAATTGGCCGCCTCTTCACGGAGTGGGCTTGACCCTTCAAAAAAGAGGCGCCGCAACACTTCATGGCGATAGTTCGCGTCGTTCGTCAGGACACCCTGATCATGGGAATCGCGATAGAACTTCGGTACGCCCTCAAAGAGAGACCAAAAGAACAGCCACTCCTGCGGAGTCCTGACGCCATGCGCCTCGAACATTTCGAAGAGCGTCTGACCGTCCCAATGATCGACCTCGATACGATCGGTGACCCGTTGGAACAACGGAGAGTCTCGATCCTCGAGGATCGCCATCATCTCCGTGTGGATGGATCCGAGCACGAACAATCCACCCTGTGCCGTGTTTCTCAGCACGTCGACCTCACGCTGGAGAAAGGACGTGAAAGAAGCCAGCGCAGCGCGGTGGAAGTATTGGAATTCGTCCATGACGACGATCCATCCGTCCTTGCACATCTCGCGGACGGCCGCCGCCATGTCTCCGAAATTCGCGACCCGCTGCTGCCTCCCACTGTCTTCCAGCGCGTCCTGGAAGGAACGGAGCACGCCGGCTTCGTCGCTATCTGGCACTTGGAAGTAGAATCGTCCGGAGATGCCCGCCCCCTGGAGGGATCGCTGGATGAGGGTCGTCTTACCAATGCGGCGGCGACCCGACACGGCGCAGAAGAACCAACGACCGCGCGCCAGGATACGATCGATCGCGGCACGCTCGGCTTGCCTGCCGTAAAAGCCCCAATCAGCCATGGCCCCTCCGCTTAGCATAAAGACTTTTATGCTAAGCGATTTACGCTGAAAAATTAAGTAATATCAGCGTATTAGAAGATGAATTACCTAATAGCCTAGTCGTCCAGGGCGTCTTCGAGGGTACGCAGGCCGGGCCGCTTGGCCGAGACCAGCACGGCCATGTTCCCGGGCTTGTGCTGGTTCTTCCACATCTTGGTGTGGGCCTTCGGGATATCGGCCCAGTCGAAGACCTCGCTCATGCAGGGATCGATGCGGCGCTCGATCACCAGCTGGTTGGCCTGGCTCGCCTGCAGCAGGTTGGCGAAGTGGCTGCCCTGGATGCGCTTCTGGCGCATCCACACGAAGCGGGCATCCATGGTGAGGTTGTAGCCGGTGGTGCCGGCGCAGAAGACCACCATGCCGCCGCGCTTCACGATGTTGCACGACACCGGGAAGGTCTGCTCGCCGGGATGCTCGAACACGAAGTCGACGTCGTTGCCCTTGCCGGTGATCTCCCAGATGGCCGCGCCGAACTTGCGCACCTTCTTCATGTACTCGGCGTAGCCCTTCTGGTCGTCGACATCGGGCAGCTGGCCCCAGCAGTCGAAGTCGTTGCGGTTGATGACGCCCTTGGCGCCGAGCTGCATGACGAAGTCGGTCTTGGACGGATCGGAGATCACGCCGATCGCGTTGGCGCCCGCCGTGGCAATCAACTGCACGGCCATCGAGCCGATGCCGCCCGCCGCACCCCACACCAGCACGTTGTGGCCGGGCCGCAGGATGTGCGGGCGATGGCCGAACAGCATGCGGTAGGCGGTGGCGAGGGTGAGCGTGTACGACGCGCTCTCTTCCCAGGTGAGATGCTGCGCGCGCTTCATCAGCTGGCGCGCCTGCACCTTGCAGAACTGGGCGAACGAGCCGTCCGGCGTCTCGTAGCCCCAGATGCGCTGGCTGGTGGAGAACATCGGATCGCCGCCGTTGCACTCCTCGTCGTCACCGTCGTCCTGGTTACAGTGGATGACGACCTCGTCGCCGACCTTCCAGCGCTTCACCTTGGCGCCGACCGCCCAGACGATGCCCGAGGCATCCGAGCCCGCGATGTGGAACGGCTGCTTGTGCACGTCGAAGGGAGAGATCGGCAGACCGAGCCCGGCCCAGACGCCGTTGTAGTTGACGCCGGCGGCCATCACGAGGACCAGCACCTCGTCCTCGCCGATCGTGTGCGTGGGCACGACCTCGAGCTGCATGGACTGCTCGGGCGGGCCGTGACGATCGCGCCGGATGACCCAGGCGTACATGTTCTTTGGCACGTGCCCAAGCGGCGGGATCTCGCCGATCTCGTAGAGATCCTTCTTCGGCTGATTGGCCGTCGGATGCTCGCGCATCGGGAAGGCGACAACGGACATGGGATGTGACTCCTCTTGCAGTGCGGCAAAGCTATTGCTGCGCCAGCGAGAGTGCAACGCACAAATTACGTAAGGTTCCAAATGGTCGCGGGGAAAAACAATAAAATTACTCCCACCCTGCGGAAGTCACACATTGCGTCGGCCCTGGGCCGGAGGCACCCTCCCTCGAGGTAAACGGTCGTTTACCTGCAAGCGGTCCGAGTCCAGGGAGGAATGAATGAAGCTCATGTGGTTCCACCTGATGCCGTACACGGAGCTTCCCGACGACTTCAACAAGAAGCATCCCTCGGTGTGGGTCGACATCCACTCGTCGCTGTTCGACCCACACCGGGCGCATCACATGTACAACGACTTCATGGACGAGCTCGAATACGCGGCCGAAGTGGGCTTCGACGCCGTCTGCGTGAACGAGCACCATTCCAACGGCTACGGGCTGATGCCCTCGCCCAACCTGATCGCGAGCTCACTGGCGCGCCGCACCACCGACACCGCGTTGTGCGTCATGGGCAACTCGCTGGCGCTCTACAATCCGCCGACGCGCGTGGCCGAAGAGTTCGCCATGATCGACTGCATCTCGGGCGGGCGGCTGATCGCGGGCTTCCCGGTCGGCTCGCCGATGGACACCTGCTACGCCTACGGCCAGAACCCGAGCAGCCTGCGCGAGCGCTACTACGAGGCGCATGATCTCGTGAAGAAGGCGTGGACCGAGAAGGAGCCCTTCGCCTTCTCCGGCCGCTACAACCAGCAGCGCTACGTCAACATCTGGCCGCGGCCGATCCAGAACGATCCGCATCCGCCGATCTGGATCCCGGGCGGCGGCTCGATCGAGACGTGGCGGTGGTGCGCGGAGATGGACTACGTCTACTGCTATCTCTCGTACTACGGCTACAAGGCCGGGCTCACGACCATGCAGGGCTTCTGGAACGAGATGGCCAAGCTCGGCAAGGATCGCAATCCCTACCGCGCGGGCTTCCTGCAATTCGTCGGCGTCGCCGAAAGCCGCCAGCAGGCGCTCGATCTCTATTCCGAGCCGGCGGAATACTTTTATGGCCGCTGCCTGCATGTCGATCCGCGCTTCGCGCTGCCGCCGGGCTACACGACCGAGGCGACGCAGCGCGCCGGCATCGAAGGCATGATGACCAAGGCTGCCAACCTCGCCAATCCGTCGACCAAGGCGGCGCTGAAGGCGACCAACATGAAGGACATCGTCGACGGCGGCTATGTGCTGATCGGCTCGCCCGACGAGGTGGTCGAGCAGATCCGCCACGTCGGCACCAGCCTCAATGTCGGCCATCTCATGCTGCTCTTGCAGTACGGCAACATGAGCAAGGACGTCACCAAGTACAACACGCGCCTGTTCGCCGAGAAGGTGATGCCCAAGGTCAAGGACCTGTTCGGCGACTGGGAAGACAAGTGGTGGCCCAAGCCGATGGCGAAGGGCCAACGCGCCGCCGTCCCCGCCTTCCGCCCGCAGCTCGCCGCCGCGGAGTAGTTTCATGCCGAATAGCTTGAATGGGCCGAAGACGAGCACCGTCGAAATCAACGGCTTCCCCTGCCGCGTCTGGACCAAAGGCAGCGGACCAAAGCTCGGCTTCCTCGCGGGCCTGGGCGGCCTGCCGCGCTGGCTGCCGTTCCTCGATCGGCTGGCGGAGACACGCACGGTGATCGCGCCGTCGCTGCCGGGCTATCCCGGCGCCACCGGGCACACCGAGCTCGACACGCACCTCGACTGGGTGCTGGCGGTGCGCCAGCTCATCGACAAGAGCGGTTTGGCCGGCGCCGACCTTTTAGGCGCCTCGGTGGGCGGCGCGTTCGCGGCCGAGATGGCGGCGATCTTCCCCGCGCACGTGCGCAAGCTCTGCCTGATCGCACCGTTCGGACTGTTCGACGACAAGGAGCCGGCCGCCGATCCATGGGCGCAGCGCCGCGACAACGTCCCAGGCCTGATGTGCGCCGACGGCGCGAAATGGACGGCCCTGGTGGCGCCACCCGACGGCGCCAACTCGGTCGAATGGCCGATCGAGATGACGCGCGCCTCCGAAGCCGCTGCCCGCGCCTTCTGGCCGCTCGGCAACACGCGGCTGGAAAAGCGGCTTGGCCTGATCGCGGCGCCGACCCTGATCCTGTGGGGCGAGCGCGACGCCGTGCTGCCGCCGAGCTATGCGAAAAAGTTCGCCAACGGCATCAACGGCTCGACCAGGGTGCAGACCGTGGCCGATGCCGGCCATCTCGCCTACCTCGACCAGCCCGACGCGGTGGCCCGCGCCGTCCTGGCACATTTTGCCTGATCACGTTCAATTTTCCGCCCGGCTTCGTGGTTGCGTCGGCGGTTCGGATCGCTATTGTCCGGCGCGTAGAGCGTTTTCCGAGACGATGGAGCCGCAGACGGCTCCATCGTCTCGGAAAATCGCGCGCAAGAGATTGAGGTTTCAACGGGCACATTCCGTCCGGCTGTATCCAGCCGGACGGAATGTGCTCTAGGGGTTTTGCGAGGTAGAGGCCGATGACAATCCGTTCGATGAGCGTTTCGCTGGTGGCAGCGGTGCTGACGATGGGGACGATCCTGCCGGCATCGGCCCAGGTGACGGCCGTGCCGCGCGAGGGCGTGGCCTTCAACGACTCCGTCACGGCGCGGGTCAAGATCGAGACGGTCGATGCCGACGATGGGACGGTGGCCTTCACCCTGCCCGACGGACAGGTCCTGGTCCTGGCGGTCAGCCCGAGCGTCCGCAACCTTGCAGCCATCGCCGACGGCTCGACAGCCAACGTCACCTATACCCAGGTCGTGACCATGCTGAACCTGCGCCAGAAGGGCCCGGGCTCCAAGGAAGCGCGGCGCGACCAGATGAACGTCAAGCCCAACAAGACCGACATCGACGCCGGCCGCTTCACGCTGACGGTCACGGCAGTCGACCTGCCGAACAACACCGTGTCGGTGATCGAAGGCCCGGGCGGCCCGGTGCGGACCTACAAGGCCAACACCATCGCCAAGCAGGACATGCTGAAGAAGATCAAGGTCGGCGACGTGGTGATCGGCCTCACGACGCCGCTGATGGTGACGGCGATCTCGCCGGCCAACTAAGCCGGAGCGGCAGCCGTCCAAACCGAATGACCTCATCCTGAGGAGGCGCGAAGCGCCGTCTCGAAGGATGGGCAACAAAGGCGGTGCTCGTTCCCACCCTTCGAGACGCGGTCCTACGGACCGCTCTTCAGGGTGAGGTCTTACTCCTAGAGAGACAGCGGCAAGACCAGCCGCTCCCTGTACATCATCTCCCGATGCTCGAGCAGCATCGGGTCGAGCGCCGCGGCGGTCGCCGCGTCGAGCGTCTCCAAGGCGGCGCGTGAGCCTGCATCCATCGCGCACTGCGCGTGCGGCAGGGGCGCAAACAGCGCCATGAAAGTCGCGCTGTAGACATCGACTGCCGTCAAAGCATCGCCGACATAATAGCGGCTGCCGGCCGCCTTCTGCGCCTTGAGCCGCGCCGCCAGCATCCCGAGCAGTGCTGCGACACGCGCGCCTGCCGCGCTGCCGGTTTCGGGGCTGTGGCCGTATTTCTTGGCAAGGTACCCCGCGACGCGCGGCGCAAAGCCGCCGGCGCCCTGCAAGCCCGCATGGACCAACTGCAGGCGGCGCGTCCAGCCCAGCCCCTCCTCGCCACAGATCTCATGGGCGAGGCCGAAGACCAGCGCGCGCTCCGCGGCATCCTTCGGCAGCAGCGCCGGCGTCGGCGCCAGGCGCTCGGCCAGCAGCAGGATCTCCGCCCAGCCGGCGCGTGGCTTGTCATCGTCGTAGATCGCGACCGGGCCGGAGCGCTGGCCGGCCCAGTCCTTGAGCGGCTCGCTGTCATAGACGAGCCGCACCGCGGTCCAGTCGATGCCCTTGATGTGCAGGATGCCCTTGGCAGCTTCGCCCCACGGGCTCGCGATGCCGCCGACCACGACCATGCGCCATCCGCGGCGCGCGATCGCCACGTCGACGCTCACATACGCGAAGGGCATCTAGCGGACGTCGACGTCTTCCCAGAAGCCGATCCAGTGGTCGACCGGCTTCATCTTTTCCTGCGGCGCCTCGTAGGACCACGCCGCGCGCGGGCTGAGCGCCTCGCCTTCGACCACGTCATAGAACTGCACGCCGTGCGGGCACTTCAGGTCGTTCTCCGTCTTGGGCGTGCTTTTAAGCAGGTCCATGCGCACGGTGTCGCGCGGGAAATAGATGTAGCCACCGACCTCGAGCGTGCGGTCGCTCTCGGCGATCGTCTTGCCGTGCCATGTCGCGGTATGGGCCATCGGTCGCGTTCCCTAATGGTGAGGTGCCTCACCATTAGGTGATGACGCGAGCGGCGCTTTCAAGCGGTTTTCAGGCCGCGCGGGCGGCGATCGGCTCCGGCAGGGTTGCCTTCATTCTCGGCCGCTCGCTCATCTCGCGCATCCAGCGCGCGAGGTTGGGCGAGGCCTCGCCGATTTCCCTGAGGCCGGGCACGGCCGGGAAATTGAACGCGATTGGCGCGAGGAACAGATCCGCCGCGGTCGCGATGTCGCCCACGAGGTAGCGGCTTTCGCCGAGCCGGCGGTCGAACACCGGCACGACCTCCTTCGCCTTGGCGAGGTACTTGTCGGCCATCTCCTGCGGCACCGGCAGGAAGCCGTGCGGCGCCGTCCTCGCTGATCTGCTGGGCGGTCGAGCGCCTGCCGGCGCCCACGCCGATGCGCGTGGCGCGGCTCACCGTCGATTTGATGCGGCCGGTGCCGGTGGCGCCGCTCACCATCGAAACCGAGCTGCTGCGCGAGGGCCGCAAGATCCAGCTCGTGTCGGTGCGATTGCTGGCCGCCGGCACCGAGGTGGTGTGCGCCACCGTGCTGCGCGTGCGGCGACTGGAGCAGGTCCTGCCCGTCGAGGCGCCGTGGCCGCCGATCGACGTCAAGAGTCCCGAGGACAGCCACGACCCGACGGAGAGCGGCCTGTCGCAGACGCCTTTCCTGTCCGGCCTGGAGATGCGGGTGGCCAAGGGCTCGTTCCGCACGCCTGGCCCTGCAGCGGTGTGGTATCGCGCGACGCGGCCGATCGTCGACGGCGCACCCTTGTCGCCCTTGATGCGCGCCGCCATCGCCGCCGATTTCTGCAACGGCACCTCGGCCGTGCTCGACTTCACCAAGTGGACATTCATCAACGGCGACCTCACGCTCAGCCTGGCGCGCGAGCCGGTGGGCGACTGGGTGCTTTTGGACGCCGAGACCTGGGCGGGGCCCGATTCGATCGGCATCGCCGCCGCGCGGCTCGCCGACCGCGACGGCTATTTCGGCCGCGCCGTGCAGAGCGTGCTGTTCGAGAAGCGCTAGCCACCTACGCTGCGATGCAGCTTCGGTGGCCTGAGATGCATGCTTGGGTTAAGTCCTTCGTAGCTCCGCAGGAGCGAAGGGGGGCTGAAGGAGGCTCTCATGCTGGTCGTGCTCGCCGAGGCAAGGTTCGATGCCTCACAGATGGACAAGGTCCGCGCCGTCGCCCGGCCGATGATCGAAGCCTCGCGCGCCGAGCCGGGCTGTGGGGGCTACGACTATGCCGTCGACATGCTCGAGCCCGACCTGATGCGCGTGCGCGAGCTGTGGCGCGACGAGCAGGCGCTGAAAGATCACTTCGCCACGCCGCACATGGCGGCGTTCCTGAAAGGCCTGCGCGAGCTCAGGCCCGTGTCCGTCACCGTGAAGTGCTACGAGCTCGGCCCCGAGCGGAAGATGCCGAACGCGGCGTGACGGGAGCGCGGGCCTCCGGCCCGCTCATGGTCTTCGTCTTCCGGACCGCGCGCGTCTCGCGCGCCTCATGAGCGCGCGGGACGCGCGCGGTCCGGAAGATCATGAGCGGGCCGGAGGCCCGCGCTCCCAGCTACCCGCGCTTCCAGGTCGTGCCCTTCGGCCCGTCCTCGAGGATCACGCCCTTGGCCTTGAGCTCGTCGCGGATGCGGTCGGACTCCTTGAAGTCGCGGGCCTTGCGCGCGGCCTGACGGGCGGCGATCGCCACCTCGATCTCGGTGTCGGTCGGGCCGGATGAGCCGGCCGGCGTCCAGCGGAACCACGCCTCGGCATCCTGCTGCAGCAGGCCGAGCGCATTCGCGCCGGCCACCAGCTCGGCGGGATCGCTGAGCTGATGGATGGCGCTGATGGCGAGCGGCGTGTTGAGGTCGTCGGACAAGGCGTCCTCGACCGACTGCGGCACGACATCCGCCGCCTGCACCTCCTTGCCGCGCAGCATGCCGTACCAGCGATCGAGCGTCGCCTTGGCCTGCACCAAAGCCTCGTAGTTGAAGTCGAGCGGCTGGCGGTAGTGTGCCGACAGCAGCAGCAGGCGGATCGCCTCGCCGGGATACTGGTCCAGGAGCTCGTGTACGGTGAAGAAGTTGCCGAGCGACTTGCTCATCTTCTCGCCGGAGATGTTCAGGAAGCCGTTGTGCATCCAGTACCTCGCCATGATGGCGTGGCCGAAGGCGCTGCGGCTCTGCGCGATCTCGTTCTCGTGGTGCGGGAAAATGAGGTCGAGACCGCCGGCATGGATGTCGAAGGTCTCGCCCAGAAGCTTGCCGCTCATGGCCGAGCACTCGATGTGCCAGCCCGGCCGGCCGCGGCCCCACGGGCTCTGCCAGCCCGGCTGCTGCGGCGTCGACGGCTTCCACAGCACGAAGTCGGCGGGGTCCTTCTTGTAGGGCGCCACGTCGACCCGGGCGCCGGCCGCCAGCTCGTCGCGCGAATGGCGCGACAGGCGGCCGTAGTCGCTCATGCTCGGCACGCTGAACAGCACGTGGCCTTCGGCGGCATAGGCATGCCCCTTGGCGATCAGCTGCTCGATCATGGCGATCATCGGGCCGACATACTCGGTGGCGCGCGGCTCGAAGTCGGGCGCGAGCGCGCCCAGCCGGCGCATGTCGCTCTTGTAGGCATCGCCGGTGCGCGTGGTCAGCGCCTCGATGCTCTCCTTGTTGTCGGCCGCCCGCACCATGATGCGGTCGTCGATGTCGGTGATGTTGCGCACGTAGGTGACGCGCGGATAGCGCCGCTTCAGCAGGCGATAGAGCACGTCGAACGCCACGACCGGCCGCGCATTGCCGATATGGACGTAGTCGTAGACGGTCGGGCCGCAGACATACATCCGCACATGCCCTGCATCGATGGGTGCGAACGGTTCCTTCTCGCGCGACAGCGTGTTGTAGACGATGAGGGACATGATCCCTATTCCCCGATCAAGACGGTACGAAGCCCGAACGCCTCCAGTCGAGGCGGGACTTCAGTTACATCGCGCAGACACCGCGCCGGGGATCAGGAACAGCGACATTTCGGTAGTTTATCCGACTGGTTCTTTTCGTGCAAATGCACGCCGATGGAAGCGTTTTTCGTCTCGACCGCCCTCGTGGCGATTGCCGAGATCGGCGACAAGACCCAGCTTCTCGCGCTGGTGCTGGCGGCGCGCTACCGCAAGCCGCCGCCCATCATCCTGGGCATCCTGTGCGCCACGCTCGCCAACCACGCGCTCGCCGCCTGGATCGGCGCCGAGGTCGCGGCCTGGGTCGGCCCCGAGACGATGCGCTGGGTGCTGGCCGCCACCTTCATCGTCATGGCGGGCTGGTGCCTGATCCCCGACAAGGCCGAGGCAGGACCGCAGGCGGCGCGCAAGGCAGGCGCTTTCCTCGCCACGCTGGTCGCCTTCTTCCTGGTCGAGATCGGCGACAAGACGCAGATCGCCACGGTGGCGCTGGCCGCCCGTTTCGAATCGCTGACCATCGTGACGCTCGGCACCACGCTCGGCATGCTGCTCGCCAACGCCCCCGTCGTGCTGTTCGGCGATGCCATCGCCAAGCGCCTGCCGCTTCGGATCGTGCGCGTC
>JAKFVH010000298.1 GCA_021732285.1 Reyranella sp.
AGCAGCATGTAGGCGTCGGCCATGTCCTCGATGTGGATGTTGGGCCGCAGCTGCGCGCCGCCGAACACCGAGACCTCGCCCTTGTGCACGCCGAGATTGGTCAGGATGTTGACCACGACGTCGAGCCTTTGCCGGGGCGAGTAGCCGCACACCGTGGCCGGCCGGATCGTCACCGTGGTGAAGCCGGGCGCCCGCTCCTGCTCGAGCAGCACCTCGCACTCGGCCTTGAACTTGGAATAGTCGGTGAGCGGCTCGAGCGAGAGATCCTCGGTCACCTCGACGCCGTCCTTGATGCCGTAGACCGACGAGGACGAGGCGTAGACGAAGCGCCTGACCTTGGCCTCCTTGGAGGCACGCACCAGCGGCACGAAGGCGTCGAGATTGATCGACCGGCCGAGATCCGGGTTCAGCTCGAACGACGGGTCGTTGGAGATGCAGGCGAGATGGATCACGGCGTCGCAGCCCTGCAGCGCCTGCTTGACCACCTCGGCATCACGGATGTCGCCCTTGACCTCGCGCAGCGCGGCGCCGCGCGAGCTCTTCAGGACGTCCTCGCCGTACATGTAGAGGTCGAGCACGGTCACCTGGTAGCCGGCCGCAATGAGCTTGGGCACGAGCACCGCGCCGACATAGCCCGCCCCGCCGGTGACCAGCACGCGATTGAGATTGGGGTTCTTCTTGTACCGACTCATGGATATGCCAAATGCTTGGTTTTTCGCGCGAAACGACCTTTTAGCCACTCATTTCAGGAGCGTCGACAGGTACTTTAGGATCTCGGGCTTGGTGATCTGGTGGCGCTGGCCGACGATCCGGACCTTCATGGCGCCGACGGCATTGCCGATGAAGGCCGCCAGGAACGGGTCGCTGCCGGCCGCCAGCAGAGGGCTCGCCATGGCGAAGAAGGCGTCGCCCGCGCCGATCGTGTCGATGGCCTCGCCGGTCAGCGCGGGAATGCGCTTCACGCCGGCCTGCGGCGTGTAGACGATGCTGCCGAGCTTGCCGTGGGTGATCACGAAGGTGTGGCAGTCGATCTTCTTCTCGAGCTTCTCGCGCACCACCGTCTCGATCGGCGCATAGCGCTCGACCGCCGCCAGGCGGGCCTCGGGCTCGTCGATGCAGATGAAGTTGGCACGCGGGTACTTGGTGATCAGATTGAAGCCGCGATTGGCGCTGTTGGTCTGCGCATTGACCGCGAGGAACTTCGACTTGCGGCAGACGATGTCGACCAGGCTGTCGTCGATCATGCCATGGCCGAAGTCGTTGACGATGACGGCGTCGTAGTTGGCGATGTTCTTCTCGACCCAACTGTTCAGCATCGCCTGCTCGGCCGCCGGCAGCGCCTCGTCGGAGATGTAGGCGACCTCGATCAGCTTCTTGACGTACGCCGGATCGACCAGGCGGCTCTTCACCGTCGTCTGGCCGCCTTCACGGTAGAACGGCACGAGGTTGACGTTCTGGTTGAGGCTGGCGCGGATCAGATCCTCACGGCTCTGCGACTTGCCGAGCAAAGTCACAAGATCGACGCTGGCGCAGACTTGGCCGACCAGGTTGGCCGTGGCGATGGCGCCGCCGCAGAAGATCTCCTTGCTCTTGTACTTGGTGGCGATGATGTTTTCCTTGGCCGGCTTGCCCAGGGGCTCGACGTAGATGTACTCGTCGAGGATGCTGTCGCCGATCACCAGGCAGCGCTTCTTCTCGACCGCCGCCACTTCCTTCTTCACGTCGTCGACGGTGATGCGCGAGCGCAAATCCTTGAGATAGGCCGCGGTCTCCTCGGGATAGAGCGACATCACCCGGTTGGAGAGGTTGGACGAGCTGAAAGTGATGTCCTCGGTGTACAGGACCTCGCCGCCGAACTTCTCGACGGTCAACCGCTCGGTCTTGATGCGGCCGGTGACGTCGGCTTCCTCGTCGGCATATTCCGAGCCCTTCAGGTAGTAGCTCGGCTTGATGGTCTCGAGCACGTGCTCGGCGCCGGGATTGGGCGAGATGCCCACGTAATCGACGCATTCCAGCGCGGCGACCATCTCGGCGCGCAGCTTCTCGGCAAAGACCGGGCGGTCAGGACCCTTGTTGACGAACCTGTCGGTGGTCAGCGTGACGATCAGCAGGTCACCGTGACGCTTGCCGATATCGAGATGGCGCTTGTGTCCGACATGAAGGATGTCGAACACGCCGTGCGCCAACACCACCTTACGGCCCTTGGCGCGCTCCGCAGCGGCGATCTCGCCCAGTTCGCCGAGCGTCTTGATCTTGTCGAACATCGATACGCTGTCCCCTGCCAGCTCTCTCACCGAAACCGCCCGCACGCCTTATTGACGGCCGAGATACGTGAACCAATCCTTCGTCGCCACGGCGATCGAATCCGGCGTCCATACCGGTGCATCGCGCCAATAGTCTATGACCTTCAACATGTTTTGCACGCCGTCCTCAATCGGCACCTTCGCTGTCCAGCCGAGCTCGGCCTTGATCCGGCTGGTATCAGCGTATGTGCAATCCGGCTCGCCCGGCCGCTTGGGAATATGCACGGTCTCGGGCGCCTTGAGGAGCTTGGCCAGGTAGTTGACCGAGACCGGATTGTCGCTGCCCACATTGAGGCACAAGCCTACCTTGCTCGATTCGGCGGCACAAATCAGGGCATCGACGGCGTCCGATACATAAGTGAAGTCGCGCGTCTGCTCGCCGTCGCCGACGATGGTGAGCGGCTTGCCGGCCAGCAGCTGAGCCAGGAAAACACCGAACACGGCGCCGTAGGTGCCGCTGGTACGCGCACGCGGCCCATAGATGTTGAAGAAGCGCAGCGCCAGCGCCGGCAGCCCGTAGACCTGCGCCCAGTGCATCACCTCGCACTCGCCCAGCCATTTGGTGAGCGCATAAGGATATTGCGGGCGGATTTCTGCAGTCTCCGGTGTCGGGTAGGTATCGGGAATGCCGTAGCACGATGACGAAGCGACATAGACGAAGCGCTTGATGTTGGCGGCGCGAGCCGCCTGCAGGGTCACGAAGGTGCCGACGACGTTGGCGCGGAAATAGCCCTCCGGATTGACGATCGAGGGAACGATGTCGGCCAGTGCCGCGAGATGGAACACCCGTTCGACGCCGGCCATGGCCTTGGCCATCGCTGCCGGGTCGGCGACGTCGGCGGCCATGACTTCGAGCTTGGGGTTGTCCTTGTGCTGGACGAGGTTGCGTGGCTTGCCGACTTCCATGTTGTCGACCACGCGCACCGAACGGCCCGAGCCGAGTAGGCGGTCCGTCAGGTGGGAGCCGATGAAGCCGGCGCCGCCGGTCACGAGATCAAGCATCTGGCCAACATTCTTTCGAGGTCATGTGTTGCAATTGCAATGCCGGAAGGCGGTTCATTCGAAGAAGATGAAGCCCCAGTCGCCCTGGTAGCCGCTCTGCTTGTAAATCCACTCCCAGTTCTTGACGTCGTGGAAGGATTCGCAGGTGAGCTGCCAGTACAGCAGATTCATGCGCTCGCGTTCATTGCGCCAGGATTCGACCATGATGTACTTCCTGGTCCCCTTGCCCACCCGCTCGATCTCGCGCACGGCATCGGAGAGCTGGCTGATCGGAAAGTTGTGCAGGGTTCCCAGCGAGACGACGAAATCGAACGACTTGTCGGGATACGGCAGCGACACGGCGTTGCCGACCTTGAGGAAGGGCTTCACCTCCTCCTTGGCGTTGGCGATCGCGTAGTCCGAGATGTCGATGCCCTCGACATGGACGCCGGGCACGGCGCGGGTGAACTCGTGCAGGAGGAAGCCCTTGCCGCAGCCGACATCGAGGATGCGGTCACCGGCCTTCAGGCCATAGTGCTTGGCCATCGCTTCGGCGATCGGCAGCCAGCGGCCGTCGTACTTGTAGCCGCCGTAGCCGTACTGGCGCTCGCCGTCCCAGTAGTCCTGGCCGTACTTCTTGGCGATCTCCGAGCAGTTGGCCTTGTCGTACTGAACGACTCGGCCGACGTAGTCGCGCTTCGTCCGGTTATGCAGGGGACCGATGAAATCTACGTTAGCCATCTTTCAATCTCTTGATAATTCAGGTCCCTGCAGATGTGCGCCGTGCGCAGGACATTCTCCCACCGCTCGATGTCTGCCTCCTCGGTCAGAACGAACCCCTCTACCGCCGCATGGAGCCCGCCGCCAGCCTCGAGCAGTCGCCGGTAAATCCGGTTTCGTTCGTCGGCCTCCGGCGGCAGCATGAACATGCTGTAGAGGATCACGCCCTCGAGCGTGCTGAGCTCTTCCAGGACCTGTTCCAGGATGAGATAGCAGCCCGGCATCGCGTACTCGGTGGCGCTCAGCAGGTAGTGAAGCTTGCGGCGCACGGCATAGTCGCGGATCACCAGGTTCTGGATGTGCTGAGGCACCCTGTGATTGTCGACCGACCGACTGAAGACGTAGCCGCGATAACCCTTCCGGTTGGACTGCATCAGGCGACCGACGGCAACCTGTAGCTGGCGCCGATGCTGGTCGCCGGGCGCACCAGGATAGGCTCGAAGAACTCACCGAGCTTCTTGTCGTGATACGGCGAGAACACGCTCTTGAAGCGACAGTTGGTCGACCACCGCGTCTCCGGCTCGCGATTGACGATGTTGCCATGCATGACGTTCTGCGTGAACAGCAGCACGTTGCCGTAGGGAATATCGAGCCAGCGCAGGTCGGGCTCGATGGTGCGGTAGAGCTCCTCGGCCGACTTCAGCTTCAGTTCGCCCATCCGCGCCTGATAGCTGGCATCCTTGTCGCGCGGCAGGATGAACATCGTCTTCGTGCCGTAGACGCTGACGTACGGGATCCACAAGACGACCTCGTACGGCGAATCGCCCGCCCAGACGTCGGCATGCACCGGCAACAGCGAGCTGTCGTCGTTGGGCAGCTGGATGCTGAGGTTGATGCGAAGCTGCATGGCCAGCTCGTTGCCGACCAGGACCTCGAGCGCCCGTCGCGCCGTGTTGAAGTACGCAAGCCGCGTCCACGCCTCTTCGTTCATTTCGCGGATCACCGCGAGCCGCAGATCATTCAGACGCTGGACGTCGACCTTCTCGTGGATGCGATCGAGAAAGGCCCCTTTGTCCTCGGCCGGCGGCAGCTTGAGATAGGACGCCGTGATGTCGGCCAGCAGGTCGCGGATGCGGTCGAGGTCGGCCCGCGATTCAGCCGGCTGGATGATGTAGCCGTCGCGCACGAACGTGTCGCTGAGCTTGCGCTCGTCTTCGCGCCAGAAACTCGCGGAATTGCTCACCGGCGAAGCTCCGCCAGGAGCTTGCGCACCGTCGCATCGATGCCCTTGGCGTCGAACCGGAAGCTCTCCATCAGCTTTGCCTGGCTGCCGTAGTGCTCGGCGAACTTGTCCGGGATGCCGAGCCTCTTGAGCGGCGGCAGCGCGCCCGTCAGCCGGTCCGACAGGGCTTCCAGGACAGCGCTGCCCAGGCCGCCGACGACGCTGTGCTCCTCGACCGTGACGACCAGCTTGGCCTGGCCGGCTGCATCGACGATGGCGTCGGCGTCGAGCGGCTTGACGGTATGGACGTGTAGCAGGCGGCAGCGGATGCCGTCCGCCGCCAGCGAGCCTGCCGCCTTGAGCGCCTGCGTGGTGGCAACGCCCGTGGCGATCAGCAGGACGTCCGACGCCCCGGTCTCGCCGTCGATCATGTCGATCGCCTTGCCGATGGCGAAGCCGCGCTCGGCCTTGCTGATCACCGGATCGCCGCCTTTGCCGAGACGGATGTAGACCGGATGCGGCCAGTCGAGCGTGGCGTCCATCAGCCGCGTCATCTCCTCGGCGTCGCACACGGCGGTGACCGTCATGCGCGGCAGGGCGCGCATGATGGCGATGTCCTCGATCGCCTCATGTGTCGGCCCGAGCGGCGCATAGACGTAGCCGCCGCCATTGCCGATCAGCCGCACCGGCAGGTCGTGCAGGCAGAGATCGACCGCGACCTGCTCGTAGCAGCGCCGCGTGATGAAGGTGGCGATCGTATTGACGTAGGGGATGAACCCGTCCATCGCCATGCCGGCGGCCATGCCGATGACGTTGGCCTCGGCAATGCCCTCCATGTAGTAGCGCGACGGAAATTCCTTCTTCATCTCGCCGAGCAGGTTCGGCGAGAGGTCGGAGCCGATGAAGACGACGCGCTCGTCGCGCTTCGCCAACGTATGGACCATATCAAGACTACGCTTGCGCATCGCTCAGCTTCCCTCAGCTTCCAAGCGCACTGCGGACGATCTGCAATTCAGCCGGCTTGAGGTCCGACTTGTGGTGCCAGTCGGGATTGTTCTCGGCGGCGGGAATGCCCTTGCCCTTGACGGTGTGGCAGATGACCGCGCGCGGCCGGTCGCCGGTGTAGGCCGCGGCATCGCGGAAGACCTGGCGCAGGTCCTCGACGTCGTGGCCATTGCACTCGAACACGCGGAAACCGAAGGCCGTCCACTTGTCGGTTAACGGTTCCATGTTCTGGATCTCGAAGACGCTGCCGGCCGACTGGATCTTGTTGTAGTCGATGATCGCCGTCAGGTTGGACAGGCGATGCTTGTCGGCGCAGGCGGCGGCCTCCCAGACCGAGCCCTCGTTGATCTCGCCATCGCCCATCAGCACATAGACCTTGCTGTCGCGACCGGTCATGCGGGCGGCGAGCGCCATGCCGAGCCCGATCGACAGGCCGTGGCCGAGCGCGCCGGTGCAGGCTTCGACGCCGGGCACCACCGTCTCGGGGTGGCCGCCGAGGAACGAATCGAAGTGGCAGAAGCGGTCGAGCTCGCCAACATCGAAGAAGCCGCGATCGGCCAGCATGGCGTAGAGGGCGAGACAGCCGTGGCCCTTGCTCAGGATGAAGCGGTCGCGCTCGCGCCACTTCGGCTTGGCCGGGTCATGGCGCAGGAAATCGTCGTAAAGGACGCGGATGATCTCGACCAGGGAAAGCGCGGGCCCGATATGCCCACGCCCGCCGTTCTCGATGGCACGAAAGATGAGGCGCCGCAGATGCCGACTCCGATCGTCCAACGTCGCCTGCTGAACCAGGTCGAGGTCGGTAGCATACTTAGACGCGGTCTTGTGAATCATTCCAAAAGTCGACTTTCGGATCATTAAAACGTGCCGCTTTCTAGCATGGGCCCGTATGTGGGGGGAGCGCAAATTCCCACGCTATTGCCCTGCATTCCATGGCAGGCGTGCGCCCCAGCGGGATCAGCCGAGGCCCAGCCGCTCGCCGTGATAGGCCCCGCTCATGACCCGTTCCCACCAGCGGCGATTGTCGAGATACCAGCGCACGGTCTGGCGCAGCCCGTCCTCGAAGCCGTGACGCGGTCGCCAGCCGAGCTCGGTCGTGATCTTGGAAGCGTCGATGGCGTAGCGCGCGTCGTGGCCGGGCCGGTCGGTGACAAACTCGATCAGCTTCTCATGCGGCCGGTACGGACTGTCGCGCACCATCTCGTCGAGCAGACGGCAGATCGTGCGCACGACGTCGATGTTCTTGCGCTCGCTGTCGCCGCCGACGTTGTAGGTCTCGCCGGGCCGGCCCTTGCGCAGGACCAAGGTCAGCGCCTCGGCATGGTCCTCGACATGCAGCCAGTCGCGCACGTTCTCGCCCTTGCCGTAGACCGGCAGGTTCTGGCCGCGCAGCGCGCGGATGATGGCGAGCGGGATCAGCTTCTCGGGGAAGTGATAGGGCCCGTAGTTGTTGGAGCAGTTGGTGGCAAGCGTCGGCAGGCCGTGCGTGTGGTGCCAGGCGCGCACCAGGTGGTCCGACGCAGCCTTGCTCGCGGCATAGGGCGAGTTGGGGGCGTAGGGCGTGGTCTCGCTGAACTTGCCCGTTGCGCCGAGAGAACCGAACACCTCGTCGGTCGAGATATGCTGGAAGCGGAAGCGCGCGCGGGCCGCGGTGTCGAGCTTGCGCCAGTAGGCCAGCGCCGCCTCGAGGAGCGTGTAGGTCCCGCCGACGTTGGTCTCGATGAAGGGCGCGGCGCCGTCGATCGAGCGGTCGACGTGGCTTTCGGCGGCGAGATGCAGGACGGCATCGGGCTGGAAGCTCGCGAAGACGCCATCGACCGCCGCGCGATCGACGATGTCGACCTTGAAATGCGTGTGCCGGTTGCTGTCGCGCGCCTCGGCCAGCGATTCGAGGTTGCCTGCATAGGTGAGCTTGTCGACGTTCGCCACCGTCCAGTCGGTGTCGCGGATGATGTGACGAACGACGGCCGAGCCGATGAACCCCGCGCCGCCGGTGACCAGGATCTTCATGGCACTATGTTTAGATCGGTATCGGGACGACGCCAAGTCGACGCTGCCGGGCCCGGATAAGTCGAAAGCTTGCCGAACTGCGAATCTTCGGCATGATACAGCATAGGCGTTCGACTATGTCGGCGGACTCATTCGGTGCGGGCAAGAACCAAATGAAATGGATGAGATCATGAGACTGTTCGGACCGAGCAGAAGGCTTGACTCGCTGCAACAGGGTCTCGACAACCAAGCCAACAAGCTCAAGGAAATCGCCGCCAAGATCGACGACCAGGCGACCTTTGTCAGTCAGAAATTCGCAGCCGTGGCCGAACTGCTGTCGGCCTATCCCAACGCCAAGGCACTGCTGGGCGAGCAAATCAGCGACGTATCTGCGGCCGACTACGCTGAAAAGCTGGTCAGAGCATCAGGCCGTATCTTCAATCGTGACAAGCCGAGCAGCAATCCAGGCTTCGTCGAATTGCTGAAGCATGCCAGCGGTGACGAAGTTGCCGACAGCACATGGCACAGACTTCTCGCCGAAGCCCAGGTCGAGGCCTCCGCGGTGCCCGGGGCCGCGCAAGTTTTCGAACGCCAATCCTACATCGAAGACTATGTGTCGGAGCTGGCTCGCAGGCACCGGGCACGATACTTGCCAGGCTGGGTCGATGCAGACGATGCGCTGTTTCTCTACTGGCTGGTCCGCCAGACAAAGCCGCGGAGGATCGTGCAGTGCGGCGCCTTCAATGGACGCTCCTCTGCCTACATGATGCTGGCGCTGGCGAAGAACGGCCCCGAAGGCACGCTCAACATCATCGACAATCCACCGGTTTTCGATCCGAGCAATCCTGAATGGACGACCGAAGGCAAGATCTACAACGCCGTCGTGCCTGCTGGCCGGACAAGCGCCTGGATGGTTCCCGACCAGTACCGCAACCGGCTGAAGGTGTGGAACGGTGATGCCAAGAGCCTGCTGCCGAAGGTGGTAGAGGCCGTTGAAGAGGTGGACCTGTTTTACTACGCCGCCGATCACACTTATCAGGAAATGATGTCCGCCTTCAAAGAAGCGAAACGCAAGCTCGGCCAGGGCGGCGTCATCGTCGCCGTCGATGTGGGGTGGAACGCCTCTCTGTGGGATTTCGCCGAGAGCTTCGGGGCTCCGTCCTACACCTTCAAGGGAGCGATCGGCGTGGGGTTCTTTTAGCTCGGCGAACGTTGGCTCACTCGCCGCCGGAAGTGTCCGCCCTTCCACGCGACCTCGCCCGATCGATGCCTCTGTAGTGAAGGGCGATCGCCGCCAAGTCGTAGGGCACGAAGCTGTCGGCTCGCACCAAGACTTCGTCAAAGCCCAGCCATGCCATCCCCTGTCCCTCGCTCAGGACAAGCTTGGCGGCCTGACGCTCCGAAAGCTCGATGGTGAAATAGGCTTTGCGCGTCCTGCGGCTCTCGAACCAAAGGTCGTAGACGCAAGTCATCAGTGGTTCGTAGCTGACAACCTCCAGGTTGAGTTCTTCCAGCATCTCGCGGCGCAGCGCGTCGGCGGCGCTTTCTCCTGGTTCGCAGGCGCCGCCAAACATGCCCCAGCAGTTCGGGTAGGCTATGTCGCTGCGGTCCTCGCGATGCTGGAGAAGATACCGCCGGCCCATGTAAATGAGCGCCGAGATGCTATCGAGGTCGAGACTGGCCTTTGGGACGGGATCGGGGCTCGATTGCGCCATCGACACGACCTAAGCAGCCCCAGGACGTCGGCGAGAACGTCGGACGTCTATTATGCGTCTCGTCTCACTCAACGGCGCTACAGGCAACGTAAACACTGGCGCACAAATCAGGATAAGACTTTCCCAGCTCGAAGCAGCCGTTCAAGTAGTCGTCTCCCACGATTTTGTCCTTCAAGGCCCGATCGAACTGGAAGTTCGCCAACGGCTTGAACACGATGCCACCCTTGTCGACGACGCGCAGGCCCGCGGCACGGACGTCGCCCTGCAGGGTGTCCATGCAGTAGGTCCGGCGATGGCCGTGCAGAGCTTCGCCTTCGGTAACGGCTGTCGCGTACGGGATGAGCCCCATGGCAACGGCGATCTGCCGCGACGCCGCATAGGCATTGGGAACGGCGACGAAAAGGCGCCCGCCAGGTGTCAGCCAGGTGCCGATGCGGCGCAGCACGGCCACCGGGTCGTCGAGATGCTCCAACGTGTGGAGCAGGAACGCCGCATCGAACCGCTCGCGCGGCTGAAAATCCTCGAAGCGGCTCAGGACGAACTGGACGCCCGTCCCTACCCGCTTTCGGGCCACCTCGATGAGCTCGCTCGATCCCTCGACGACCGTGACATCATCATAAATCCCGGTCAGCCGCTCGGTGAAAGCGCCGTGGTAGCAGCCGAGCTCGAGCGCCCGCCCTTTCGGCATGTTCGGCTTGAATGCCCGCAGCATGAAATCGTGCATGCGGTAGTCGAAGTCGTAGGCGTATTTTCGATTGTCGGTGTCGGCAAATTCGTCGTTCAGGTCTCGCATGGCGTCAACCCTGATCGGAACGATACATTCGCCGCTCCCGCGGTTGGTACCATTCATCCAACGTGGCCGGAACCCGGGCATTGTAGCCAAGTACCTGGCGTGTATGGGGCAGCAACTGGTCGGCCATGTCGTATCCGACGACGCGCGGATAGTCGAACTGCTGCTTCATGAACGGCTTGCAGTACATCGGCGTGACCGACCGCCTGGGCCGATTGGTCTTGTTGTCCCCGCCGGAGTGCCAGAGGTTGGAATTGAAAACCAGGATGCTGCCAGCCGGTCCGAGGGCGCGGTCTGCGTGGCTGTAGAAATACGCGTCGTCCGGCTTTTCACCGTCCCTGTGCGATCCTGTCAGAAGATAGGTCGAGCCGTTGTCTGGCGTGAAGTCGTCCAGCATCACAAGCGTGTTCAAGAGCAGCGGCATGTCGCCCGAGAAGCTGCGGATATCGCGATGGACACGCTGCGCATATGACGTCCGCCCGGCTGTATTGATCGCGCCACCGAAGGAATTGAGGATGAACTTGCCTTCGAAGTAGTGCTCCAGATAGGGCATCAGCGGTTCCATTTCATCGATGAAGCTCAGGAAACTCGGTCCCTGTCCGATGAGATGGTGCACGGTGAGCTCGGCATCGGCGAAAACGCCGTTGCGGATCATCACCTCGCGGGTGTGTTCCCATGAGCGCTCGAGGTCCCCGAGCATGCGTTCGACGAACGCATCGTCGATTGCGCGCTCGAAGATCACCCAACCACGCTCGCGCATGTTCTCGGCATAGCTGTCGAGGCTGAGGGAAAGCTTCATTGCAGGATCACGATCGATTTCGAAGGATAGAGATCGCACTTCTCGATCTTGTAGCTCGTACCGGCGAACACTTCCTTGAACGCGATCGCCTCGCCGGGCGCGCCGGGCCAGGTCAATTCGTCGAACAGCAGCACGCTGCCGGGCAGCAGATGCGGCTTGATCGCCTTGAGCGCGGCAATCGTCGGTTCGTAAGGCCCCATGTCGAAGAAGGCGAAGGCGACAATCGTCTCGGGATGGTCCTTGAAGTACTTGGGCGCCGTCTCCACCACGTCGCCGGCGATCAGCTTGTGGTTGCCGCGGATGTGGCCGAACGCGTTGTTACCCTCGTGGACCTCGAGCAACTCGGCAATATACGACTGGTTGTCCCGGCCGGTCTGGTAGCCGCCGTGCCGCGCCGTCGATTCCTTCTTCATCGCGGCCTCGTCGACATAGCCCTCGAAGGTATCGAAGCCGATGATGGTGCGCTGCTTGTTGAAGGGCTCGTGGATGGCGCGCAGGTTTTCCAGCAGCACCAGGTTCTGGCCCCACCAGGTGCCGAACTCGATGAGGACGCCGGGCAGCGACTTGAAGCGACGATAGACGCTGTCGAGGACCAGGAACTTCACGAGCAGCGAACTGCGAACGTAGAGTCCCAAATTGAACATCTTGTCGTTTTCGTTCAACGGCGCGTTGCGATACATCTCGTTGAGACGCTCGCGAAACCGGAAGGTCTCGGCATAGGCCGTCGTAACCTCGGTCGGGGGCGTGGTGTCCGGCATCAAACTTCCTCAAGCACCGCATAGCCGAAGCCGGTGCGGCCAAAGCCATTTCCGTTGTAGAACATCACCGTTCGACCGTCGAAGGAAAGCACAAACGGATAGCACGTCATCGTGGAGTCCCAGCCTTCCGATGATACCGGCAGGCCGACGAGGTCGTCCATCCTGGTCCAGGCGAGGCCGTCGGCCGATTCGGAGTAGCCGATGCGATAGGCCCCCGCCCCGTCCCGGTAGTCGCGGGAATTTCGGTAGCAGTACCACATCCGGTATTTGTCCCCAAGCTTGACGACCGTGGGATGGGAGAACGCCTCCTCGTCGTGCCGCTGCGGCACGCAGAGGTGGTTCGGCCGGATCCAGTTGATGCCATCCTGCGAGTGCGCGTACTTGATGACGTAGACCGGCTCGTAGCGCCCCTCGACCTCGACCCAGCGCGTGCCGGAGATGTACCACATGCGCCACGTCGATCCCTCCTTGAGGATCGTCGGCGTTACGGCAATGTACGGCTCCTGTGCCGTCCGCTCCATGACCGGCCCTTCGAACAGCCGGCGGAAGGTGGCGCCGCCGTCGTCGCTGACGGCGATGCCGACCGAATTGCGGTAAGGCACGGTCATGCCGCGGTTCCAGCCGCTGTAGTAGAGCCAGACCTGGCCCTCGTGGTGGATCGCGTAGCTCGGCATCACGCCGTCGTCGTCGAACGTGCCGGGCGCGCCGAACGGCAGGATCGGCTCCCTGTGATGGTACAGCACCTTGCCGAGATCGCGCCGGTCGACGTCAAGATAGGTCGTGTAGCTCTTCGCAGGCTCGTTGCCCACGGCAGCAAATCTGTCGGCATAGAAGATGCGCACCCGGTCGGGCAGCACCAGTGCGGTGGGGACCTGGGCATGCGTGCGAGCCCAGTCCGGATGATCGGCAGGCGTGAATATCCTGCCCTTGCGAACCCATTTCATTGTTGTGTGCGGCCTGACGGATCAACTCATATCGAACGGAGGCGATGGCTGGGAACCTTGCTCATGGCCGTTGCGTCGCCCATGAAGACACCGCCATCCGGCGTGTTGGCCAGAATCAGGGTGCCTGCACCCAGCACGTTGTGACTTCCCACCTTGACGTTGTCGCGGATCGTCGAGTTCACGCCCACGAAGGAGCCCTCGCCGATCGTGACGCTGCCCGAGACCACAACGTGGGACGCAATGAAGCAGTGGTCTTCGATGGTCGAGTGATGGCCGATGTGGTTGCCCGACCAGACGATCACGTTGCGACCGATCCTGGCGAAGGGCTGGATGACGTTGTTCTCCATGACGATCGTGTTGGGGTTGGCCTTGAACCCGGACCATACGGCCGCGTGCGGACTGACGTGGCTGGCCAACGTATAGCCCTTCGCCTCGGCCTCCTCGACCTTCGCCTGCCGCAGCTTGTTCACCTTCTTGAAGCTCATGGCCACGAACATCTCGTGGCTTTCCGGGGGATAGCGCTTCTCGACGGTGGCGAAGTCGACCACCGGCACGCCGAACAGCGAATCGGTGGAGCGATACGGCTCGTCCACGGTGAAGGCAACGACGCTCCGGCCGCCCTCCTGCGTCAGATAGTAGTGGACCACCTCCGCTATCTGACCCACTCCGAAGATGACGACATCGCGCATCGGCACGCGTCTCCTGCTTCTACTTTGACGTCCGCGAATCGGCCATCGCGAAGAGCACCGTCTCGTTCTGGTAGATGGTGTGATGCTCGAGGTAAAAGCGATAGCCGAGATCGAGGCCCGCCAGGTACCGGGGGATCGTCTCGAGGTCCTCGGGATTGTGGTACAGGCTGATCGCCAGCTTCGGCCGATGCTTGCGGATCGATGCTTCCGCGCCCTTCAGGGCGTCGAGCTCGGCACCTTCGATGTCCATCTTGATGAAGTCCACCCGGTCGAGGCCGAGCTTCGTCAGGCTCTCGTCGATCGTCACCGTTTCGACGATTCCTTCCCACGAATGGTACTTGTTGATGTCGGCAGTGACGCGGCTGCCCGGGCCCCAATCGACGTAGTAGAGCTTGAGACCCGAGGAGCTCCAGATCGGATTCTCGACGACGTGGTAGTTGGCGGCGAGATGCGGGTTGAGGTCGCGGTTGCGCTTCAGGACGGCAAGATTGCTCGGAATGAACTCGAAGGCGACGACCGCCCCCTTGGGGCCGGCTTCGTGGGCGAAGTAGAGGCAGGTTTCGCCCCAGCAGCCGCCGGCATCGACCACGACGTCGCCAGCCTCCGCTTTACAGTGGACGTTGCCGCTGTGGTATTCGTACTGCTTCTGCACCACGGCGCAGGCCAGCCCCGGCGGCGTGGCGTGGCACCTCATGTCGTACCCGAGCGGTTTCAGATCGTGGATGAAGAGTTTCGCATCCATGAACTTGATCTGGATTGGATCGGCCGCCGTCCGGTACTGGTTGATCGACTCGATGTCCCGCCAGTAGCCGGGATTGTTACGGGGCAGCTTCACCTTGCGATAGCCCAGGATGCGGTAGGCGATCAGCTTCACCAGCAGGGCCCGCGACGGCTCGTCGGAGAGGATGTTGTAGAGAAACTCTCCCCTGGCGATCTCCTCGGCGGCATAGCGGGAAAAATACCGGTCGGGAGCCAGATAGTACGCCATCGCCCGACCCAGCGGCTGCAGGCCCTGGACTCGCTCGGCGAGGTTGTTCGCCGACTTCAGGCGCTCACGCACCACGGCGATGCATTCCTGCAGGATGGTCGGCGGCAAGGGCGGTTCCTGGCCCTGCTGGGACGTATCGAAGTTGTCGTTCAAATCGACGAACCTGTCCCGCTTCAGTTCGGCCAGCATCGCTGACTGGTAAGATACACGGCTCATCTGCTACTCCATGCCCCACCCGGACCGCTCGGTAAAGGGGCTTCGCAGGTGGGCCCCCTTGCATTTGCATTGCGGTGATTCTGCGGTAGATAATGGCCGGGGAGAGGTTGAGCTGTCATGTGTGGGGCAGGTAGCAGGATGCACGAGTCGGCGGGCGAGAGCCGGGCTTCGATCACACCTGTCGAAGACGGGTGCCGACACATACCATTGTTTCGTCACCCCACCAAATGACGGCCAATTCCGTTCCCTCGATTGCTGACCAGACGGTCGTTGCCAGCGCCGTCTCCAGCGCGCCCTTGAAACGCGGCACTTCGGGTCGGCCGAAGGTCAGCGTCATGATCATCACCTACAACCACGAGAAGTATATTGCCCAGGCGCTGGAGAGCGTCCTGATGCAGCAGACGGACTTCCATTTCGAGATCAACGTCATCGAGGACGCCTCGACCGACCGGACGCAGGAAATCGTCATGCGCTACGTCCGGCAGTATCCGGACATCGTCAAGCCATTCTTCAACGCGAAGAACATCGGTTTCAAGGTCACGCAGAAGAACTTCTACCGGGGCTATCTCACGCTGACCGGCGACTACCTGGCGATCCTCGAAGGTGACGACTACTGGACGTCGCCGCACAAGCTCCAGAAGCAAGTCGACTTCCTCGAGGCCAATCCCGACTTCGCGCTGTGCGGACACAATACCATCAAGTCCTACGAGGACGGCAGCCAGGAGCCCCATCGTTTCCTCTATTGGGGGCAGCGCGCAGACGCCACGGTCGAGGACGTCATCAACCTCCGCTCGTTCTTCCACACGACCGGCATTCTCTACCGCAACGTCTTCAACGGAGTTCCGCCGCGTCAGTTTCGCAACAAATGGTCGTGCGACATCTTCATCATGATCGCGCACGCGGTGCACGGGAAAGTGCACCATCTCGACGAGGATATGGCCGTCTATCGTGCCCATCCGGGTGGGCGATTCTCCAGCATGAAGATGGTCGATAGCTGGTTCTTCAACATCGACGGCCTGCGGCGATACAATGCCTGGCTCGGCTATCGCTACTGGCGCTCTTTCGCCGAATCGATCAAGCGCTACTGCGAGCACGTCCTGAACTCCCACGGCAAGGACGGCGCGGCGCGACTCACTCTCTTCCAGTGGATCAAGGTTCGGACCATCTGGGCCTTCTATGGAACGATCCTCGCGGCAAGCCGCATGCCCAAGCACATGAAACTGTGGCGTGAGGGCGTGCTCCACCCGACGCGCCTGGCACAGTTGCCGGCCCTGTCCCAATCCGAGCGTTGGGACCTGATCTGGGGATTGAATGCCAAGGTCATGGAAGGCGACGAGATCCTGCCGGGACGGCCGGTCATGCTGCTGACCGCGGCCTGGGCCCGCGATTCGGAAGCGCAACAGCGCCATGCGATATCACAGCGAATCGTCGGTCTGAAACCGAACACACCCTACCGTGTGTCGGTGTGGGCCCATCCCATCAGCACCTCAAAGCTGCAGCTTCACGTGCGCGATTGCGTCAACCCCGAAACTGGGGCGCCGGGCAACGAGGGCGAGGCAAGATGCGACCTTTCGACATCCTCGGTTATCATGGCCAACGGATTGTCGTCGGTCGAGATCATGTCGACCTCCGCTGGTTGGCGGAGGGTCTCGGCCGATGTCAGGACTGCCGATGGGCAGCTGTTCGTCTATCTTGGTATGTTGAGGGGCGTCGACAACAGTCATGCTTTCGAAGGGGACGGTGAGCAACTACTCTTCGGCGGCGTTGAAGTGGCCGAACATCCCGCGGCTTAGCATCTCCGGATCGAGTGCAGGTCAGCATGGCGCATTGCGGGCCACCGTCTTGGCCCCGGTCTTGCTGCCTTTCACGATGCGCGGGAAAGAGCAGAATGATTCGCAGAGACCGGCATGAACAGCCCCCAGCCCCCCGCTCGTAGCAGGCCCAAGGCCAGCATCATGGTCATCACCTACAACCATGAGAAATATATCTCGCAGGCGCTCGAAAGCGTGCTGATGCAGCAGACCGACTACAACTATGAGATCAACGTCATCGAGGACTGCTCGACCGATCGAACCCAGGAAATCATCCTGCGCTACAAGGCGAAGCACCCGGACAAGATAAACACCTATTTCAACGCCAAGAACGTCGGGACTTTGTCGCCGCCGCCGCAGAAGGTGTTCTACGAAGGCTTCAAGACGCTGCAAGGCGATTACCTCGCCATCCTCGAAGGCGACGACTACTGGTCATCGCCGCACAAACTGCAGAAGCAAATGGACTTCCTCGAAGCCAATCCCGACTTCGTGGCCTGCGCGCACAACACGATGAAGGTCTACGAGGATGGCCGCACGCCGCCGCATCGCTTCCATTATTTCGACGGCATCAAGGACGTGCACACCGTCCAGGACTTCATCGGCATGACATCCTTCTTCCATACGTCGTCCATCCTGTACCGCAACGTGCTGAAAGGCATTCCTCCGTGGGGATTCCGCAGCAAGTGGTCGTGCGACATCTTCAATACCATTGCCCATGTCCAACACGGCAAGCTTCGCTATTTCAACGAGGACATGTCGGTCTACCGCAACCACACGGGCGGCAACTTCTCCAACATGACGGAGACCAGGGGGCGGATCTTCAACATCGAAGGCATACGCCGCTACAATCGCTGGCTGAAGTGTCGCTACCTGAAGGACTTCTCTTTCACGCTTTATCGGCTCTGCGTTTCCCTGATCAAGGACGCCGACAAGGGCCGAATCGCCCCCCTGACGCCGCTCGAGCGCATCAGGTACAGAGCGGTCGCGGCTCTCTACGGGGGGATTTACGATACGCTCGATCGATTTCCGCAACTCGATCCCGCCGTCTTTTGGTACAAGGAGCCGGCCAAGGACTCCAACCCCAGGCTGGAACGCGTAGTGCCTTTTCTCCGATGACCACCGGTTACTCCCCCTGCGCCGTGTGCGGCGGCAACGATTGGCTGGAACTGCCCCTACCCCACATCACTCGCTCGGTGCGGTCGGACGGCGCGGTCCTGATTGAGCCGATGCGCAAGGCGCAATGCAGCGACTGCGGGCTGGTCCAGGCGACGGTCCTGTCGGACGCTGCCGAGCTCAAGACGCTCTATACCCGCGACTACGACATCTACAACAGCCGGCCGTCGTCCGAGCAGTTCGTCAGCGGCCGCTACACGGCCCTTGCCCAGGCCATCGCCTCGTCGATCGCCCCGTTCAAGCCGCAGCGGGTGCTCGAAGTAGGCTGCGGCAACGGCTCGGCGCTCAAGGCCGTCCTGCACCTGTGGCCCAACGCCAGCTGCATCGGCGTCGAGCCCGTTACCAGCGCGGTCAAGGCCGCGCAGGCGCAAGGCGCGCCCGTCGTGCAAGGCATGATCGGCGGCACGCTGCCCAGCGAGGCCAGCGGCCAGAAGTACGACGTCATCTACTCCATCCACGTCATCGAGCACACCGACGATCCGGTAGCGTTCCTGCGCGCCATCAAGGAGCTGCTGGCGCCGCAGGGGCGGTTGATCGTGACCTGCCCGAACGCCCGCGTGCCCAATCTCGAGATCGTGCGCAGCGATCATCGGTTCTCCATGACGCCGTACCATCTGACGGCGCTGGCGCAGAAGGCGGGTTTCCTGCCGCTGCGGAGCACGCTCTGCCCCGGCGGCGGCGAAGATCTCGACTACGAGTACAACCAGCTCCTGGTCTGCAGCCTGCCCGGCAAGTCGGGTGAGGTCCCCAAGCCTCCCCTGCCCGGCTACCTGCAGGAAGCGAACCGCCTCCAGCTGTTCGGCGCCCGCCGCAGGTATTTCCACGACTTCGCGACCCTGGATGGCACCCTGCAGACGCGCCTGCACGGCCACAAGCGGCTCGTCTGCTTCGGCACCGGCGGCTGGGCCTGCATCCTCGCCGGCTATGCCCCCAAGACGTGGGAACGCGTCGAGGCCTGCGCCATCGACGGTGGCTCGAACCAGACGTTTTTCGAGAAGCCGATCGTCGCCTACGACGACCTCAGGCAGATGGGTCCCGATGCCGTGATCGTCGGCGTCAACCCGGCGACGCAACCGATGATCGCCCAGCGGCTCGAGGAAGCCGGCTACCACGCCGTGCGCTGGGACGACCTGATCACGATGTAGCGGCGCAGAGCGTCCCTGCGATCAGCCCGTCACCGAGGACGCGGCGATGTCGCGGATGAGGTCGTCGCGCTTGTCCGTCAGCATACGCTGCAGGATCGAGGCAAGCGGCCCCTGATAGTCGACCAGGAAGCGAAGCTCGATACCGGCCTTGCGGAACGTATCGGCATCGTAGAGCTCGCGACCGCCCGAAGCATTCACGTAATGGGTGGCGCCGAGGCGCCGGGCGATCTCGATGATGCGATCCTGACCGCGGCACTCGGGCGGAACGTCGAGCGTACTGGATCGAACGGTACGCCACGGTAATTCGCAGTACGCGGCCGTGATCTCCAGCAGGCGCTCAAGGTACTCCAGAGGACTGCCGCGCACGTCGCGCAGCGCCGCCAGGATGTGCTCGGTGTCGGCCGTCGCGGCAGCAATCACCGGAAACGGCCGCAGCCGCTCGGCGAGCTCTTCGGCGGCATTCGGCGGGAAGCGCAGGTCGCGGATCAGGACGTCCTGCGGCGCCTTCTCGAGCGGCAGCGTGAGCCAGCGCGCCTCGCCGAAAGCGTCGATGAGCTTGTTGCGATGGACCCAGCCCCTTCGCGGAAACTGCACGCAATCGTAGATCACGAACAGGTCGCTGGCCGCGAGCAGGCGGAAGTATCCCGCATAGGGAAAAAAGTAGGGTTGCATGATCGCAACCGTCAGGTCAGCCATGGTCCTTCCTGGATACGTCGGTTCGACCGGAGCTGCCTTTGTCGCGCCGTCACTTGGCCGATGCTGCGGCCGGGAAGACCGTGGCGAGGTCGGCTTGAGAGGGGAAGTCCTTGTGGATCAGATCCGTCTGATACGAGTACTTGTACGGCGTCGGGTAGCCGTGCTCGACGTAGGTCTTCTCCAGAGCGTTGTTGAAGCGGCCGCTGAGCGCGACGCGCACCAGCCCGTCATCGTGCTCGCTTGTCCTGTGAACCATGAACGACGAGAAGAAGATGGCGTCGCCTGGCCGCGCCGGGATCGGGATGTACTTGTCTTCGGTGATGCGCGGATCGCTCACGGTCGGCGTCATGATGTTCTCGACCGTGTCGAGCAGGCCCAGCAGATGCGACCCGGGCACGAACTCCATGGGATTGGAGCGCTCCGTCACCAGCGTTGTCGGGATCCAGAAGACGACGCTGTCGAGGCTGCCTTGCATGCTGCGCCAGTCCTGGTGCGGCGGCGACTTGTGGTAGCCGTTGGGTATCTTGAGGTCGCTGGTCATGAAATGGATCGACGGCCGCGTCGAGATCACCGGAAACTCGACGCCGAGCTGGCGGGCGACCTCGATGACGGCATCGCAGATCAGCACGCGGTGCACTGACGGCAGGTTCTGCGTCAGGCGGGCGGTCGAGATGTAGGTCGGGATGTCGGCCTTGAGCAGCCGGACGGCGTTGCTCTTGAACGCCTCGCGCGTCGTACCGGGATCGACAGGCTGGCCGAAGCGCCGCAACTGGACTGCGAACAGCTCGCCGATTTCGCAATTGATCGCCTCGAGCGCCGCGATGTCGATCACGTCCTTGACCACGAGATAGCCTTCCGTCAGGAAGCGCGCGCGATCGACCTTGTTAGACATCGTCATTCTTCTTCAGCTCCCGCCCGTTCACCGCGACGATACCAACGTCCCGCGGCCGTGAAAAGCTGCGCCTTGGCTGCCCCGAGGGCCCGTCTTTCCTTTTCGCGGGCCACATCCTAATGTGCCGCGCGTGACCTCTCCTGAGCCTTCCCAGCGGCCGCTAATAACGGTTGTGCTGCTGTGTTTCAACTACGAGAAGTTCGTGGACGAGGCGCTGGCCGGCCTGTTTGCGCAGACCTGGCAGCCGCTCGACGTCATCATCGTCGACGATTGCTCGACCGACCGGAGCGCGGAGATCATACAGGGCCGCCTGGCCGAGCGCGGCAACCCTCCGCACATCCGTTTCGTCCGCAACGAGCGCAACATGGTGCACCCGATTCCGGGCATCCTGGGATTGATCAAGGGGCGCTTCGTGATCGTGGCGTCGGCCGACGATGTCATGTTGCCGCACATGGTGGAAACCATGGCGAAGACGTGGATCGAGGAAAAGGTCTCGGTGGTCACGGGCAACGCGCTCTATATCGACGACAAGTCGAACTACCTCAATCGCACTTTCCGTCCCCTCGACGCGCCGGCCGACGACAGTTTCGAGACCCTGGCGCGGGACGGCGCCAATGCCTGCTGCTTCGGCGCCGCGATGGGTTTCGAGAGCGCGATCTACCAGACATTCGGCTGGCCGCCGACCGATTTCCTCGAATGCAGCGACATCGTCCTGCCCTTCTACGGCTATTTCCTGGGGGGAGCCCGCTTCGTGCACGAGCCGCTGCTCAAGTATCGCGTCCACTCGCGCAACGCCTCGCTCAGTCTTCAATCGGAGAAGTTGGACGGCGAAGCACAGCTATTGGCGAACGATCGTAGCTGGAGGAACCACATCGCGCACGCCGTGTTCTTCGACCAGGAGATCGACCGTCTGCTGGCCATGGCACCCGACCGCTTCGCCGACCCGGCCCGCCGGGTGCGCTCCCTGGTGAAGACGCAGATCACCGAGATGGCGCGAAAGCTGGACAGGAACCGGCGGGAGCTCCACCAGCTCCGCCGTTCGCGCTCTGCCTAGCGACGGCCGAGCGGTGCCCGGTCGATTCTACGCCACGGCGTGCAGGCAGTTGGCGATACGGTCGATCGCGGCCGGTTCGAGATCGCGATAGAACGGCAATCCGATCGTCGACTGCGCCAGGCTCTCGGTGGCCAGCAGCGAGCTGCGCGGCATGTTGCGCGTCGCCGGATGGTCGTGGGCGCCGCGTCCCCACCACCGGCGAGTCTCGATCTTCTCGGCGCTGAGCGCCTGCTCGACGCGGTCGGCGCCGGCATCGGCCACCATGACCACGCAGGTGGCCGCGATCCACTCCGTGCCGAAGCCGGCCTGCAGGCGCACCCGGTTCGAGCCTTGCAGGGCGCGGCTGTACTCGTCGGCGACCGCGAGCCACTCCTGGCGCGCGACATCCCATTCGTCGAGCGCCGCCAGACCCACGGCGGCGTGGTATTCGCTCAGCTTGGCGTTGGTCGCCGTGACCCGCGATTCGCGCGACTTGAAGAAACCGAAGTTGCAGCGCGCCCTGAGATCCCGGATCAGTTCATCGTCGCGGCTGGCGATGCAGCCGCCTTCTCCGAGGCCGAGCACCTTGGTGGCATGCAGGCTCACCACCGAAGGCACCAGCCCGGGCTTCAGCGAATCGAACGCCGCCGCCGCATCGATCACGACGGCGATGCCTGTGCGTCCGCGAAACCTGTCCCAGGCCGACACGTCGATGGGCCGGCCGAACGGCGCCACCGGCATCACGGCGCCGACCTTTGCGGGCGCGGCGGCAATTTCGGCCGACAGTCTTTCCGGATCGAGCGCCCAGGTCTCGGGATCGACGTCGACGAAGTACGGGATGAGGCCGGCCTGGGTGACCGCATGCGGCGTCGCCGCGAAGGTCCAGGCCGGAATGATGCAAAGCGAGCCGGGCGGAGGATTCTGTGCGATCAGCGCCAGCGCCAACCCCACCGTGGCATTGGCTACGCTGCAGACGTTGTCCTCCGCCACGCCGAAGCTCTTCGCCAGCCGGGCTTCCATCGAGCGGGCCAGGGGACCGAAGTTGCTGTAGATACGCGACCCGTCGATCTGCCGCATGTACGGTGCGACACGGTCGGCGACAGGAAGTTTCGGCCGCATTACCGGGATCGTTTGCAAAGCAGTTCCCCCTTGATTGTACAAGCTGCTCGATCGGTCGGGCATTTGAGCATAACCACTTGTATCGTGCAGCTATTTTCCTGTCATCGCATGGCCAGCAGTCGCCGCAGATACTTGCCGTACTCGCTCTGCTCGAACGGCTTCATCAGGCGCGTCAGGCCGGCATCGTCGATGTAGCCCTTGCGCCAGGCGATCTCCTCGGGGCTGCCGATCTGGAGGCCCTGTCGTTCCTCGACCGTCTCGACGAACTGAGCGGCGCGCAGCAGGCTGGAGGGTGAACCGGTGTCGAGCCAGGCATAGCCACGGCCGAGTTTCTCGACGGTCAGCCGGCCCTTCTTCAGATAGTGTGCGTTGATGTCGGTGATCTCGAGTTCCCCACGCGCCGAGCGCGGTATCTGCCCGGCGACGTCGCAAACATCAGCATCGTAAAAATAGAGGCCTGTCACCGCCCAGTTCGAGCGCGGCTCCTTCGGCTTCTCGATGATGTCGACCGGCCGGTCTGAAGCGTCGAATTCGACCACGCCGTAGCTGCGGGGATCGCCTACCCAGTAGGCGTAGATCACCGCGCCTTCGGCATTGGCGCCGCGTTCCGCGACCGCCGGCAGCGTGTTGCCGTAGAAAAGGTTGTCGCCCAGGATCAGGCCGACCCGGTCATTGGCGATGAAATCCCGGCCGATCAGGAACGCCTCGGCGATGCCGCCGGGCTTGGGCTGCACGGCGTAGCGGATATCGATCCCCCACTGCCTGCCGTCGCCGAACAGCCGGCGATATGACGGCTCGTCGTGCGGATTGACGATCAGCAGGATGTCGCGGCAGCCCGCCAGCATCAGCGTGGTCAGCGGATAATAGACCATCGGCTTGTTGTAGACCGGCAGGAGCTGCTTGTTGGCCGCCCGCGTCATCGGGTAAAGCCGCGTGCCGCTGCCGCCCGACAGAACGATCCCCTTCAAGCGAGTCATTCGTTGCCCTTCGGCGCCGCCTGGTACGCCCGCAACAGCGTGTCGATCTCGCGGACGTCCTCGTCGACGCTGCGAAAGGCGGTCCACCCGTTGAGCCGGCACGGCAGCTTCTGCGCCCGTTTGAACAGGCTGCGCTGCACCGAGTAGCTGTACTTGTCGTGGCTGAGCATGAAGTCGTCGGCCAGGAACGGACGCCCCGTCGTCTCATACAGGCGGTTGGCGGCAGTGAAATTGTTCACGTAGGCCTCACGCGCATCTTCGATGACCTTGATCGTATGCGAATGGGTGAACATCCGCGGGATCATGCCGTAGTCGATGTTGGCGAAGTGCCTGCGGACATAGCGTTGCAGCGCCGAGGCGCTGGTGAATAGCGGATGGATGAAGACCGAATGGATCTCCACCCCGCCCTCGACCGGCCAGAACAGCTCGCGCGGGTGCTTGCCAAAGTCGGTGTTCTCGACGGCGAGGATTTGCGATCGGAAATAGTGATGGGCATGCTCGACAGCCAGGCTGGCGAGGTCGGCGGTGCTGATGCTGATCGGCCCCTCGCTCCCGAAGCGCGCGTCAAGCGCCGGCAGGAAAGTCTCGGTCTCGGCGACGATGTTGCCGCCGCCGCAGCACTCGAAACCGTAGCGGCGGCAGTTCGCCATGTTGGAGAGCGAGCCGTCGGCAACGATGGCATCGACCGGGATCATGAAAAGATGCGCGTGCGCGGCCTGGGCGAGATAGATCGAGCAATGATCCAGCATGCCGTAGAGGATGTAGAAATTGCGCGCCAGGTGGCCCGACCGCAGGATCGCCATCACCTCGTCGGGAATCACCGTGAACTCGACCTGGCCGATGGCCGACATCTCGGAAAACAGCGGATCCTGCCGCATGCGCAGCTCGCCGGCGCGATCGGTGACGATGCTGAAGATCACCGACCCTTGGCGCTTCAGCGCCGGAAGGTTGCCGGCGCTCAGCATCGAGCGGACGTTATAGCGCAGGAAGTTCGCGATATACTCCTCGCCCCAGACGATGCAGCCCATGATGAAGAGGTCGCTGTCGGGATGCTGGCGGCGGATCGCCTCGCCGCGCGCCTTGCAGACGTCGTACTGTTGCCGGCAGTACCTCAGGAAGCTGACCACCTCTTCAGGGACCGGAAACACCGCACGATCGAACAGCGCCAGAAGCTCGTCGAGCAGGCCAAGCCGCAGGAGATTGAGCGAGAGCTGCTCGACCACGCCCTTCTCTTCCGGAGTCCCCAGCACGCGGATCTCGCCGTCGGCGACGGCACGCCCGACCCGCTCGATCTGCGTCTCGATCTGTCCCATGCAGCCGTAACGCGCCTCGTCCAGGAGCAGGCTGTTGGTTTCATTTTGCAAGTCGAAGGCGGTCACGCCGGATGGCTTCGCGGCGGCCCGGCTGCGCGGCCACAGGACGCCACCGAATTGTGCCAGCCATTCCCTGAAGCCGTACCGTTTTGCCCCGACTTCCATTTCCACGCTCGAATGTCCCCTATTCCGTCAGCGAACTGCGATCAGCGATCGCAGAATGCCATGACCTCGGCCGCCACGGTCTCGACATCGCCCTTGCTCATGTACTGGTTCACGGGAAGCGTGAGAATGCGCTCAGCCTGCCGTTCGGTCATGGGGAAGTCGCCCTGCTTGTGTCCCAGGCTCATGGCCGCCGGCTGCAGATGAATGGGGACCGGATAGTGGATTGCGGTCTTGATCCCGAGATTCTTCAGGTGCTGCTGCAGCTCGTCGCGCCTGTCGACCTGGATGACGAACGTATGGAAGGTGTTGAACTCTTCGTTGCGGCAGGTCGGCACGTACATCCGCTTGTGATGCAGGAGCTTCTGGTAGAGGGCCGCATTGTCGCGCCGTTTGGCAATCACGTCGGGCAACTTGTCGAGGCGGTAGTTGAGGATCGCCGCCTGCAGCGTATCCATGCGCGAGACCATGCCCCATTCCTCGATGGTCTGGCGGTCGGCCATGCCGTGCGCGCGCAGGCGGCGCATGCGCTCGGCCGCCGTCTTGTCGTTCGTGGTGACGAAGCCGCCGTCGCCCAGCGCATTCAGGTTCTTGAGCGGATGGGCGGAGAAGCAGCCGAAATGGCCGATCGAGCCCGCGAGCCTGCCCTTGTACATCGAACCGATCGCCTGCGCCGCATCCTCGATCACGACCAGGCCGTGGCGCTCGGCGATCTCCATGATCTCGTCCATCTGGCAGATGCGGCCGGTGAGATGGACCGGCATGATCGCCTTGGTCCTGGGCGTGATCGCCTTGGCAATCTTCTCGGGATCGATGTTCTGGTCGGCCAGGACATCGGCGAAGACCGGCGTGGCGCCAAGCTGCACGATGGTGGCGGTCGAGGCCACGAATGAGTTCGGTGGGGTGATGACTTCGTCACCCTTGCCGATGCCCGAGACCATCATGGCCAGCAACAGCGCGTCCGTGCCCGAATTGAGCGCGATCGCCTCCGCCGTGCCGCAATATTCGGCGAGGCGCTTCTCGAGCACCGCCAGGTCGTCGTGAGTGCCGACGAAGGAGCCGCGCAGAACGACCTGCTCGAAGATGCGGTGCAGATCCGCGAGTTGATCCCTGCCCTGCGCAGGAAGGTTCACGTAGGGAATGTCATGCTTCGCCATCTCAAGCCCCATAGAACTCTTCGACCGTCTGCACGGTGTACGCCAGCTGTTCCTCGGTCAGATGCTCGTGTGCCGGAAACGAGATCATCGTCGCAGCATGCCGGTCCGTCACGGGGAAATCGCCCTTCTTGTAGCCGTACTGGCGCAGACCTTCCTGCTGATAGAGCGGCACCGGATAGTGAACCTTCACCTCGATCCCCTGCTTCTTGCAATGTGCGACCAGCTCGTCGCGGCGCTCGGCGAACACGATATAGAGGTGGAACACCAGTTTGCGGTTGTTGAAGCGCTGGGGAAGCTTGATGCCGGGAATGCGGCTCAAGCCCCGGTCGAGAAAGGCGGCATTCTTGATGCGGGTGTTGGTGATGAAGTCGACCTGGTTGATCAGCCAATTGCCGACCACCGCCTGAATTGAATCGAGCCGCGAATTGTAGCCCATGCGGACCACGCTGTCGCGGCCGGCGAGACCGTGATTGCGCAGCTGGCGCAGTTCGGTGGCGAAACCGTCGTCGTCGGTCACGATCATGCCGCCGTCGGACCAGACGTTCAGGTTCTTCAGCGGGTGCAGAGAGAAGGCGCCGGAACGGCCGTAGGTGCCCGCGTTCTTGCCCTCGATGTTGCCGAGGATGCACTGGCAGGAATCCTCGACGATCGGCAGGTTGTGCTTCCTGGCGATCTCCATCAACGCCGGCATGTTGGTCATCTGTCCGGCGAGATGGACCGGAACCAGGACCTTGGTCTTCTTGGTGATCCTCGCCTCGACCGCGCTCACGTCCATGCAGAAGTTGTCGGTGCAGTCGACGAACACAGGACGCGCAAACAGCTCGCCGATCGCGCCGACAGTCGCGATGAAGGTGTTGGCGGTCGTGATGACCTCGTCGCCCGGACCAACGCCCAGCGCCCTGAGGCCGAGCTTGATCGCATCGGTGCCCGAGTTCACGCCGATGGCATGGCGCGAGCCGATCATCGCGGCGAACTTCTCCTCGAATTCGCGCACCGGCTTGCCCAGCGTGAAATCGCCGGTCGGCACGAACTTGCGGAACAGGTCGAGGATCTCCTCGATGTTCTGGGCGCTGAACTGCTTGGGCAGATAGGACCACTGAACCTTGTAGCCGTTGGGCTGAGGCGGCAGGTCGATGCGCGACATCCTTGAATGATCCTTATTTCCGGCGAACGACGATTGCCTCGCGCGCCGAGGCGATGCTCTGCAGCGTATCGCGCGGTGGGAACAGGCTGACATAGATCGTATCGGCGGCTACGGCCTCGTCGACACGCGCCCTCACCTTGAACTCGTTCTCGGACCCGACGCCGAGAAGGCACAGCAGCTTGTTGCCGACGGCACCGGAGACCTCGGCGAGTGGACGCACGGCGTGCGACGTGCCCGGCATCAGCCGGTGCTGGATATCCTGGCGATCGTCGACCGCGAAGTCGATCATGTCGGCAATCTTGCTGACCGACACGAACAGGCAGGAGCGCGGCGCCGCGCCATAGACGAGAACCTGGTAGCCGGCAGACCTGGCAGACGAGACCAGGCTCCTCAACTCGGTCTTCTGGCGCTCGATCCCGCCAGCGAACCGCTGCAGCAGGTCGATTGTCGGCGCCGGATCGGGCGGGCTCAGCGCACACGCAACCGGCGCGGCGCGCTTCTGGCAGACGAAGGCCATCGAGCCGCCGCCGAATACGTAGCTGCGCCGGTCGCAAACCTGAAACCCGAAGCGCGTCAGCATGTGTTCCGCCAGGGCCGGCGTGAAGTAGTTGAGATGCTCTTCCCAGAGGATCGCAGGACTTCCAAGCGAAAAGCTCTCCTCCACCTCGGGCAGCTCGAGCACGAGCAGGCCATCGTCGCGCAACAACGTCCGGACACCTGCAAAGAAGCCGTCGAGGTCGCTGACATGTTCCACGACGTGGCGCAGGAACACGGCGTCGAACACCCCGCATTCGCCGACGATCTTCGTCGCCTGCTCCCGGGTCAGGTAGCTGGTGTAGACGTCATAGCCCTTGTTGCGGGCGATCTCGGCCGCGACGGGGTTGGGCTCGATGCCGACGATCTTGGCGTATCCGGCACGGCGCAGGTTCTCCATGAGGCTGCCGTCATTGCAGCCGACATCGATGACCTTGCCGGGATCCTGGCGGGCGACCGCCGTGGTGATCAGGTCGTCGAGGTGCCGCGGCCGCTGAAAGCCCGTCGTGTAGGTATCGGCCTCGGTATAGATCAGGTCGGCGGGAATGGCGTTCACGATCTGTAGCAGCCCGCAGTCCTGGCAGCTCTGGAAATGGACGGTGAAGCGCGGATCCGGGTCCTTCGCGCTCTTCCTCAGATAGTGGGAAATCGGCAGCTCATTCAGACTTAAAAAGTGACTGAGATGATGCCCTCCGCATAGCCGACAGCACAGTCGACCGCTCATCGCTCGCCCTGATTCAGACGGTTGTCACTGCCTACACGTACTGCTCGGTCTACCCTGCCAGCGTTCATTGCCGCCCAACCCGAAAAATTCAATCGATACAAGACGTTCATGGTTGAAAATTAATGAACTTGAAAGCTGAAAACCAGCCTTCATCGACAAATCCGCGGCAGGCTCGGCAGCTCACAATTTCCACGATTTTCGCCTCCGATTGGTTTGTTCCAACTTTTCAGCTTCGCTGACGATAGCGTCAACCATCGATGCCGCGGCCTGCTCGACCTGTTGCCTTTGCTCGTGCCGTGCCGGCGCGCCGAAGCGAATCGGTGACCGAAACAGTTCGCCGCGCAGTCTTCCCCAATATCCCCACAACCATAGAGAGAATTTATGAACGGATAACTCGCCCATGCTGTTGCTCGACGGCTCGAGGATCGGGTCGTCGTCAACGGCCATGCTGACGATGCTGTCGTCTTGCACGAGGTGGATTCGATCCATGTCGAGAGACGTCCGGTCGATGAAGCGGCTGTCGATGGGATCGATCGACAACCGCAGCGGATGGGCCAGGGCGCTGGGACGCAAGCAGTAGGGATGGTAGTGATTGCCGTAGACGAGCAGCCCCTCCTCACCTACTCGCCAGGCTATTCGCAGAGGAGGATCGGCAAACCACCGCGTATCGGCGAAATTGGCCTCCGGCAGGTGCCTGACCAGCAAGCCGCTGCAAGCTTTGGATGGGATCGCCAACACGCCATCGGCGTCACGAAAGTCCCGGTCGATGATCGGCCGAACGACCTTGCCGGGCAGCTGCAAGGCATGAATCAGCAGGGCATCGGCGCTCTTCATGACTTCCGCCATGCTCGGCAACGCGCCGTCGTTCATGACGATGTCCGCCACCATGCCGCTCACCAGCGCGTCGCTGGCCCGGCCTGCCGCCAGCGCCACGTAGTGGGCGCATGACATCAGGGCAAACTTGCAATTGCGCGCATAGTAGAAGGCCAGCGAGTTCTGCGAGTAGTGGACCTTCTCGTGGCCGTAGCCGCTCTCCATCGCCGCCCGATAGTCGATGAGATCTCGGGAATAATGCACGAAGTCGACAGTGGCGTAGTCTTCGAGGCGACGGAAGAGCGGCTCCGACCGAAGCATCTTCTCGGTTTCGTCGTTCGTGAAGATCGCGATATGCACCGCGTGGTCTCGCGCCAGGGCCGGAAGGTTGTTGGCAGACAGCAGCGAGGCCCAGAAATAGCGGACTGAGAAATCTGCAAACGTCTTCCCCCACACGGGAAGCGAGATCAGAAAGGGCCGCCGACCGTCGCGCTTCTTTTCGATCGACGAAGCCAGTTGTGCGACCCAGGTGTCGTAGCTGCCCAGCAGCGTCATGACAAAGCGCGCAAAGGCGTCCTGCCCGTCGACTTTCAGCACGCTTTCGAAGAAGTCGCCGATATCGGCCGGCTCACCGTGCCGCAGCAGCGTGATCGCCGCGTGATGGCGCAGCAGCGCGTCTTGCGGATCCTTGCGAAACGCCTTGCGCAGGACCACCAGCGCATCGTCGTTGCGATTGGCCCTGTCGTACATCGTGGCGAGCTGGATCGCGATCTTGGGATCGTGGGTTAGCGCCCACGCCTGCTCGACCTTGTCGATCGCATCCTGCACGCGGTGGGGCTCGGCGGACCACAGCTCGCTGCCTTCGCGCAGCAGCCTGGCCGCCACGACATCCGTAGTCTGGCCACCCCAAAGGGGAATCAGCCGTTCTCGCAGGGAAGCCTTGCCAGCCCCACTCATTTCAATTTATCCGCCTCATGCAGAAAGTTGCAAATATGCAGCAGGTCACGAGATCTCGCCAACCCTATAGCCTGCAACGGTTTTCTTCAGGACATTCCATCCAATACGGGCCCGAACTTTCTGGCTCGACCGTAACAGCACTTACGGGGCTAGGCCAAATCCCGTATACCGCTAACGGTCGCTTCATCACTTGAGCAGTTCAACGTGAACGCCGCCCGGCCATACGTCAGTTTCGTCTCCTACTTCCGCAACGACGGCTATACCAACGATTTTGATTTGCGAGTCCGGCGGGCGACCAGCTTTCTCGTCCGCCAATTGCAGCGGGCGGAGATCGACGCGGAGCTCATCCTGGTCGAGTGGAATCCACCATCCGACCGACCCCTGATCATCGAATCCCTGGACCCGTTGCCGCAGGGCGACTGCGTGCAGGTGCGCGGCGTCATCGTCGACCATGAACATCATGAAAGGTTCATCGGTTCTCAGGAATCCGGCATGAACCCCGCCGCCGCGGCCAATGTCGGGCTGCGGCGCGCCGCGGGTCGCTTCGTCTCACCCAAGGCGTCCGACACCTATCTGTCGAACGAGATCATCGCCACCATCGCCCGGCAGGACCTGCACGAGAACGCGCTGTACCGCTGCGACCGCTGCGACGTCACGCTGTCGCCCACGCTCCTGCGCAACCTCGGCGACGATGCCCTGCTGGCGCGGCTGGAGAGCTTGGACAGCACGCGCTACAGCCACATTCCCAACCCGCCGCAATGGTACATCCGCGAGCTGCACACCAACGCATGCGGCGACTTCCTGCTGATGAGCCGCACCATGTGGCAGACCGTTCGCGGCTTTCCCCTCGACGACACGGTGCTGTCGCTCGATTGCGATTCGCTGATCATGCACGCGGCCGTGGCCCTGGGGTCGCACGAGATCCGCCTGCCGGCGGCCTGCCGCGTCTTCAAGGGCCGCCACGACCGCCTGTTCAGCAACCGCGTCAGCCACGTCTGGACGCCATTGCAGTCCAAGGTCGACAAGGTCATGACCAATTTCCGCTGGTGGCGGCTGCAGCAGATCGCGCGCAGCGCCTTCGATTATCCCAAGCGCAAGGTCGCCGGCGTCGAAAGCGTGCTGGCGCCGTCGATCGAGCGCAATTTCGTCAAGCCCGCCGAGCAGTGGGCGCACGGCATCCGTCCGCAGCTCAACCAGCCGGAAAACTGGGGCCTGGCCGACCAGCCGCTCGAGGAGAGGCTGCTGTGCCGGGCGCGGTGGTCGATAAGGGATGCCTCGGCGGCCGCATGAACGTTGAGCAGGCTGTTTTTCTCGTCGGCGGCCTCGGCAGCCGCCTGAAGACGCTGACCGGCGACACCGCCAAGCCCGTTCTCGACGTCGGTGGCCGGCCCTTCCTCGATCATCTCCTGGACGAGGCCAGCCGGCACGGCGTCAGGCGCGCCTTGTTGCTCTGCGGCTACCGAGCCGGCGATCTCGTCGCGTCGTATCAGGGCCGCTCGATCCGCGGCATGACGATAGAGACGGCCGTCGAGTCCGAACCGGCCGGCACTGCCGGCGCGCTTGCGCTCGCGGCCGACCGGCTCGACGACTGGTTCTTTCTGGTCAACGGCGATTCGCTGTTCGACTTCAATTGGCTGGGGCTCCTGCCCGCCAACGACGACACCGGGACAGGCTGGGTGCGCATGGCGCTGGCCAGCGGCATCACCGGCGACCGCTACGGGCGGGTCGCCGTCGACGGCCGGCAGGTGCGCGACTTCATTCCCGCCGGCGCGCTCGACCGACCAATCAACGCCGGCGTCTACCTGATGCGCAAGGACGTCCTGTCGCGCATCGGCGCCGTGCCCTGCTCGCTGGAGCGCGACGTGCTGCCAGGACTGGCGAGGGACGGCCTGGTCGAGGGCGTGATCGTCGAGGCGCCGTTCATCGACATCGGCACGCCGCAGGACTTCGAGCGGGCGCAGCGTGTGGTGCCGCGCATCCTCAGGCGGCCGGCCGCCTTCCTCGATCGCGACGGCATCCTGAACGAGGACACCGGCTACGTGCATCATCCCGACCAGGTGCGCTGGGTTGCCGGTGCGCGCGAGACGGTCCGCTGGCTGAACGATGCCGGCTACCTGGTGTTCATCGTCACCAACCAGGCCGGTGTCGCGCGCGGGCTGTACAGCGAAGAGCACATCGCCGACCTGCACGGCTGGATGAGCGCGGAGCTGCGCCGGCACGGCGCGCACATCGATTGCTTCGAATACTGTCCCTACCATCCCGAGGGCGTGGTCGAGCGCTATCGGCGCGTGTCCGAGCTGCGCAAGCCCGAGCCGGGCATGATCCGCAAGCTGCTGGCGGAATGGCCGGTCGATGCCTCGCACTCATTCCTGATCGGCGATCGCGAGAGCGACCTCGAGGCCGCGGCGGCGGCCGGCATCCCCGGGCACCTGTTCCGCGGCGGCGATCTCCTCGACTTCGTGACGACGCGGATCAAGCCGAGACGAAGAACCGTCGATTTCGATTGATTTCCAGGATGGCGCCGACGGCTTGTGTTGGCAGCGGGCCGAGAAGGCTGGCCGCGGCGTTCTGGTCGGCTTCCAGCGGCCTCATGATGCCGGGAATCGTCGTCGACACCGCCGGGAACGACAGGCAGAAGCGCAGCGCGGCCTGAGCCGCCGCCTCGCCCGGCGACGTCGAGATCGCGGCCATCAGGTCGGCCGCGCCATCGACCCAGTTGGCGAGCTGGGCACGCGGCCAGCGCGCCCGGTGATCGCCGGCCGGGAAGACGCTGTCATGGCCGATCGTGCCTGACAAAAAACCGAAGCAGAGCGGCGTACGGCCGATGAAGCCGACGCCCAGCCGCTCGACCTCCGCCAAAAGCCCGCTCGTCAGCACGCGCACGTCCATCATGTTGAAGTTGGCCTGGATCACAGCGATGTCACAGGCAGCCAGGGCCTGCATCGCTTCATCCGGTCCCTTGGCCGACACACCCCACGCGCGGATCTTGCCGCTCTCGATCAGCCCCGCCAGCGCTTCGCGTACCGCGGGCGAGGTCACGGCCTCGAGCGGCGGATTGTGGAGCTGCAGCAGGTCGAGATAGTCCGTGCCAAGCCGCGCCAGGCTGCGCTCGGTCGAGGCGACGATTGCCGATGGTGAAAAATCCGGCGCCTGGTCCCAGGCCTCGTAGCCCGCCTTGGTGGCGATGACGGCGCGGGAACGCCTGCCGCGCACGGCCTGGCCGATCAGCGCCTCGCTATGGCCGTTGCCGTAGGCAGCCGACGTGTCGAAGAAAGTGATGCCACGTTCCAGCGCACGGTCGAGGGCGGCCAGCGACGTGCGATCGTCGGTGTCGCCGTAGGAGGTCTGCTCGACGGTGCGCCCGCCGATGCCCCAGGCTCCGAAGCCGATCTCCGAAACCTGCAGGCCGGTCTTGCCGAGCGGCCGGTAGCGCATGGCTCAGTAGTGGCCGGCCAGCTCGGGCGTGATGGCGGCCGACCGCGGCGAATAGAGATAGGCGCCCTTCTTGTTGCCCCACCAGACGATCTCGCGGCACCACTTCTGGAAATCGTCGTAGGGCTTGGCGGTACGATCGACCTCGATCGCCAGCGGCTTCTCGGTGAGCAGAGCCTGCTCGCCGCCGCGCACCTTGTGCCAGTAGTCGAGCAGGTCGTAGCCAACGCGGATCCTGAGGTTGTCCTTGGCGAACGGCTGATGGACCAGGGCGTGGTTGAGCCGGATCGCTTCGTCGATGACATCCATCGGCAGGCCCGCGGCCTTGGCGCCCACGATCTCGGCCAGAAGCTTGCCGGCCTCGGCGTAGAAGGCGTCGAACTTACCCTTGGCCGTCAGCTCGACGAAGATGAACTCGTCGGCCGGCCAGTAGATGCCGAGATACTCCTTGGAGAAGACGTACTCCGAGCCGCCCTGCTGGATCGATTCCGCTTCCTTGTGGAAGAAGGCGTTGATCTCGGCGATCATCGGGAACCGCTTGGCATCGGCGGCCATGAAGGCCTCGATCATGTCTCGGTAGGAAATGCCCGAGATGCCGTGCGCCATGATCAGCGGGATCTGGAACAGCTTGTCGAAATGCAGCAGCGCCGTCATCCAGCAGAAGACGCGCGTGCGCCGCCAGTCGGCCAGCGGCATGGCCGCCGTCGCCACGACGAGGTCCTGGACCTCCGGCACATCGTCGTCGAGCTCGATGCGCTCGCCGTGGATGTTGATGATCTTCGATTCGACCGTGACCATGCCGTACTTGGCCTGGTAGGCCGCATCGCCCATCTCGGCGTTGGGCAGGATCGACAGGTTGTTGAACTGGATGCGGTTGTGCTGGCCGTTCTCGATCAGCAGGTCGACGCCCTTGACGAACGATTCGTAGGTCTCGCCGGGCAGTCCCAGGATCAGGTCGGAATAGGTCTCGACCTTGTCGCGCGTGAAGCGGCGCTGCAGCTCCATGTAGGTGCCGAGCGAGATGTTGTCGCGCTTGATCGCTTCGAGCGTCGGCTTGTCGACGCTCTGCATGGAGAGCGCCACGCCCTTGTTCAGGCCGGCATCGGACAGGATCTTCTGCGTCTCGTAGGCGCGCTCGGTCGCGTTCTTGGTGTTCTGCACCGACAGCGCCACGGGATAGCCCGTGTTCTTCTTGATGCCGGCGACGTAGTTGGCGATGTCGACGTCGCGCTTCTGGATGCCGAAGTTGGCGTCGCAGCAGAAGATGTACTCGATCTTCTTGTCGGCGAACCAGTCGACCTCGCGGTAGAGCCGCTCCTCGCCGAACTTGGTGACCTTGGCGGCCGTCGCCGAGCCCCAGTCGCAGAAGGTGCAGCGGAACGGGCAGCCGCGGTTGGTCTCCCACAGGCCGATCCAGCTCTCGCTCGGATTGGCCGCCATGATCGAGTCGAACGCGCCCTCGAGGAACGGCGACGGGATCTCGTCGAGGTCGCGCACGCGATCGATGTTGGGGTTGCGCACGAAGCTGCCGTCGGCCTTGACCATGCTGATGCCCGGCAGGGACTGCCAGGCCTCGCGATCGGCGAAGCTCTCGAGCAGCTTGAGGAACGTCCGCTCGCCCTCGTTGTGGACGGCAAGGTCGATCTGGGGATTGGCCCGCAGGAACGCCTCCGGCTGGTCCGGCACGTGCGGGCCGCCGAAGACGATCACGATGCCCGGCCGCAGCGCCTTGAGCCGGCGGGCGATCTCGAGCGAGATGCGGCCGTTCCAGACGTAGGTGCTGAAGCCGACCAGGTCGGCGTCCTTCAGGGACTCGACGGCGTCGGCGATGCGCACCCGCTTGTAGAGCGGCGGCAGGAACTCATAGAGGCCGGGGTCGGCCGCCATTTTCTGCACATAGGTCTGCAGCAGCGCGACCGAATAGGGCAGATAGTTCTGGCCGGAAAAGGAGTTGTTGATCTGGACCAAGCCGACGCGAACGGGCGCGCGGCGCTCCTCGGAGGCGTCGGCAGGCAGAGGATCGGGTCCCTGGGCGGTCGACATCGGCGTACAGGTAAGCTGCCCGGTCCCTGAACGCAATGCAATATATGGCCGCAATCCCTTGAGAATGAAGGCCTTATTGTGGTTTGTCTCAAACGAACAAGATCGGTGGGGAAATGGATTTCACGGGCAAGAAAGTTCTAATCGCCGGAGGCGCCGGCTTCATTGGGACCAATCTTGCCCTGGCCCTGGCCAAGCGTGGGGCGCATCTGCGGCTGACGGTCCATGAAAAGCCCCTGCAGGCGGCCATCCCGGACGCCGAGACCATGACCCTGGACCTGCGCCAACCCGACCATTGCGCCCGGGCCGTCGAGGGCATGGACTACGTCTTCCTGTGCGCGGCGCATACGTCGGGTGCCGCCGTCATCCGGACCACGCCGCTTGTCCACATCACGCCCAACGTCCTGATCAACACGCTGATGCTCGAAGCCGCCCATCGCGCGCGCGTGGCGAGGTTCTGCTTCATCTCCAGCGGTGCCGCCTATCCACCGACCGCCGACCGGCCGGTGCGTGAGGACGAGATGTTCAACGGCGATCCGCACGAGGTCTATTTTGCCGCCGGCTGGATGAAGCGCTATGCCGAGGTGCTCTGCCGGACCTACGCGGAGAAGATCCCCAACCCGATGCCGACGATCGTGGTGCGGCCGTCGAACGTCTACGGCCCATACGACAAGTTCGACTTCGCCGTCAGCCATGTGACGGCCGCCCTGATCCGCCGGGTGGTCGAACGCCACAGCCCGCTCGAAGTGTGGGGCAACGGTCAGGACATCCGCGACCTGGTCTACGTCGATGACTTCATCGAGGGCATGCTGACGGCCTTCGCCGCTGATCGCCCCTATCTCGCAGCGAACATTTGCGCCGGCGCCGGCCATTCGGTGCGCGATATCTTGGACAAGATCCTCAAGGTCGAAGGCTACGACGGCGCCGACGTCCGCTACGACCCGTCACGCCCCAGCACCATCCCGGTGCGCCTGATGGACAACAGCCTCGCCCGCCAGCTCGGCTTCGAGGTGCGCACGTCGCTCGAGGAGGGACTGGGCCGAACGCTCGAGTGGTATCGGAAGAACAAGGGCTGACTTCGACGAGCCTTCCTCCCCACGCAAAGCGTGGGGAGGTGCCGGCGAAGCCGGCGGAGGGGTCATGAGCGACAATGACTCAGCCGCCCATGACCCCTCCGTCGGCGTAAGACGCCGACACCTCCCCAGCGAAGCTGGGGAGGAATGCTCCTAAAACGGCCCGCGGAAGCGCTTGTAGCCCTCGGTCATCGAGCGCTCGACCGGGAGCGCGATGCCGTGCTTGTCGCCTTTGACCTGGGTCAGGATGGCGTCGACCGTCTCGTGCTGGCTTGGATAGTAGATGTCTTCCAGGCTTTTGGCCGTCGGGCACGGCGCCGGCGCCATACCGAGCATGGTCGGCGGCTGGCGTAGCAGGCCGGGATCGCGCACCACCAGCTGGCGGCAGACTTCGGCGGCGACGCCGTACTCCAGCCATGACGTGTCGGCCACGACCAGGCGACCGGTCTTGGCGACACTGGCGGCGACGAGGTCCCAGTCCGGATGGCTGATCGAATTGAGATCGATGATCTCGGCCGATATCCCGGCCTTGTCTTCGACGTACTGGGCCGCGCGCAGCGCCTCCAGCACCATGACCGAAGTGGCGACGACGGTGACGTCGCTGCCCTTGCGCGCGACGTAGCTTGTGAGCGGCACGCGGTGCTCTGACGGCGAGACCGTGAAGTCGAGATTGTAGAGCAGGCGATGTTCTATGCTGATCACCGGGCCAGGATGGCGGTTGATGATCGCCGGATACATGTCGAGGATCGCCTGGCTGCTCGAGGGCATGACCACGGTCAGACCGGGATAGTGCGCGAAGGTCGCCTGCGGGCTCTGCGAATGCTGCGCACCCTGCCCCCAGCTGCGGCCGACGACGATGCGGATCAGCATCGGGCAGCGCATCAGCCCGCCGAACATGTAGCGGTATTTGGCGGCCAGGTTGATGATCTGGTTCATCGCCAGGAAGGAGAAGTCGGCGCGGATGTGCGTCGTGATCGGATAGTCGCCGACCAGCGACGCGCCGATCGCCACGCCCGTCATGCCCTCTTCCATCAGCGGCACGTCGAACACGCGCTGGGCGCCGTACTTCTCGGCGAGCCCGGTGGTCGAGCCGAAGATGCCCTTAAAGTCGTCGACGCCCTGCCCCATGATGAACGTGTTGGCGTGGTCGGCCAGGGCCGCGTCCATGGTCTCGAGCAAGGCGCCGGCATAGGACAGAACGCGCGTGCCCTGGACCGGCTTTACTGCAGCGATGCTCATCAGATCACGTCCGTCAGCAGTTCGGCGCGGCCGGGGGCCGGGCTCGCCTCGGCGAAGGCCACGGCCGCCTCGATCTCGCGTTCGATGTCAGGGCGAAGCGCCTCGACCAGTTTCTGGTCGACGATCAGCGGATCGCGGCGCTTCCAGGCATCGACGCCGTCGGCGGTGCGATAGTTGAAGTGGAAGTCCTCGCCGACGCCGACATGCTCCTTGTAGCGCGACGTGACGATTTCGAGCACGAACGGCTCGCCAGCCCGCACCTTCGCCGCGGCCTCGAGCGTGGCCTGGCGGATCGCCAGCATGTCCCAGCCTTCCTCGAGCCGCCGAGTGGCGATGCCGAACGACTTGGCATGCTCGGGCAGGCGATAGGACTGGCGCACCGGACGATGGCTGTGCACGGCAAGCCCGTTGTCCTCGCACAGGAACAGCACCGGCACCTTCATGAGGGCCGCGAAGTTCAGGCTCTCGTGATAGACGCCCTCTTCGGTCGCGCCGTCGCCGAACACCGCCACGGCGATCTGCGAGAGGCCACGCCGCTTGAAGCTCAGCGCCGCGCCGACCGCGTGCGGGATCGTGCTGGCCACCACCGCCGACGATCCCATCAGGCCGACCTCGGGGGCCGCGAGATGCATGGAGCCCGCCTTGCCGCCCGAGACGCCACCCTTGCGGCCGTACAGTTCGGCGAACATGGCGTCGAGCGAGCCGCCCTTGGCGATGTAGAAGCCGTGGCTGCGGTAGGTCGCGAAGACCAGGTCGTCGGGCTTCAGGCCGTCGCAGACACCCACCGCCACGGCCTCCTGGCCGATCGACAGATGGACCGGGCTCTGGATCTTGTCGGACGGATAGAGCTCGATGATCCGTTCCTCGACCAGCCTGATCAGCAGCGCCGTCCGGAACAGCCGGCGATAGATCGCTTCATCCTTCACAGACAGACGCTCCTCGGGCGGTGAACGGACAGTACTTTTGGGCTGCCGACTGCTAACGGAGGCCGCGCCGTCTGGCAATCGCCCATCATGACGCTAAAAAGCGCGGCTCTGGCCGCCATCGACCGTGATGTTGGCGCCGTTCACCAGGCTCGCCTCGGCCGAACACAGGAAGGCCACCACCGCGGCCACCTCCTCCGGCGTGCCCAGCCGGCCCAGCGGATATTCCTGGTCAACCATGCGCCTAAAACCCTCGGGATCGCGCTTCTGCTCGTCCTCGAAGCCGGTGCCCGGGATGTAGATGCCGCCCGGCGCCACCGAATTGAAGGTGATGCCGTCGCGGACCAGGTAGGCCATGGCCGACAACGACTTCATGAGACCGGTCTCGGCTGCCTTGGCCATGGTGAACCACGGCCGGCCGATGCCTTCCTTGCCGCCGTAGATCGACGTGATGGTGACCACGCGCCCCCACTTGCCGAGACGCATGTGCGGCAGGGCGCGCCGGGTGAAGCGGACGGCCGCCATGGCGTTCTTCTCGTAGACCTCGCTCCAGACCTTGAGGTCGGTGTCCTCGACGATCTCCTTGCCCCAGCGCCCGCCGCCGCCGACGTTGTTGACCAGGATCTGCACGCCGCCCCATTCGCGGTCGACCACGTCCATGACGCGATCGGCGGCCTCCGCTTCGACGAGGTCGGCGGCGACCGTCAGCAACTTCACGCCATGAGCCTTGAGCTCCGCCATCGCCGCATCGAGGCGCTGCTGCGAGCGCGAGCAGATGGCGACGTGGCATCCTTCCGACGCCAGCCGCTTGGCCGTCGCCAGCCCGATGCCGTGACTGCCGCCCGTCACCAACGCGGACTTCCCGGAGAGCCCGAGATCCATCTAACGGTTCCTCATTGGGAGCGCGGGCCTCCGGCCCGCATTCATGAGCGGGCCAGAGGCCCGCGCTCCCGTTAAGACCATACCTAGAACGGCCCCCGGAAACGCCGCTCGTGGCTGAAGAAGTCCTCGCCGTCGAGGTTGGCCGCTTCCAGGCCCAGCACGTCCTCGACCGCGTGCACGATGGTGCGGGCGTTGGGATAGAACTCGTTCTCGAGCTCACGCACGGTCGGCGCCGGCGTCTGGGCGAAGCCGATGCGCTTCACGGGTGCCTTCAGCTTGCCGAAGCACTTCTCGTTGATGCGTGCCGACAGCTCGGCGCTGAAACCTGAATCGACCCAGTCGCAATCGGCGATGATGCAGCGTCCCGTCCGCTTCACTGATTCAACGATCAGATTCTCGTCGAGCGGCGCCAAGGTGCGCGGATCGACGATCTCCACCGAGACGCCGCGCTTGGCGAGGATATCGGCCGCCAGCCGCGCCTCGACGTTCATCCACGAAAGGCCGACCACGGTGACGTCCTTGCCGGGCCGCAGGATGCGCCCGACGCCGAGCGGTATCTCGTAGGACTCCTCCGGCACATCCTCTTCGGCCCAGTAGAGCCAGCGGTGCTCGAAGCAGATCACCGGATTGTCGTCGCGGATGGCCGAGATCATCATGCCCTTCATATCCGACGGCGTCGTCGGCGCGATGACCTTGAGCCCCGGAATGTGGGTGAAGTTCGAGAACAGGCTCTTGGAATGCTGCGCGCCCTGCCCCCAGCCGCGACCGATCACGGCGCGCACGACCAGCGGCACCTTGAGCTTGCCGCCCGTCGAATAGGTGTAGTTCGACACCATGTTGATCAGCTGGTTGGTCGCCAGGATCATGAAGTCGACGCGGATATGGACGTGGATCGGCCGCAGGCCGCGGATCGCGGCGCCGAGGCCGAAGCCGGTCATCGCATCCTCCGAGATCGGCGTGTCGAAGCAGCGCTCCTCGCCGAACTTCTCGCGAATTCCCTTGGTGGTGCCGAAGATCGACGACCAGGTCGGCACGCCGATGCCATAGACGAAGACGCGGCTGTCGCGCTCCATCTCCTGCGTCGTCGCCTCGCGGATGGCTCCGGCGTAATCAAGCTTTCTCATAGAACACACCTGCGTGCAGCCGGTCGGGCGTCGGGATCGGCGCCTGCGACGCCCGCTTCACGCTTGCCTGGATGGCCTTGTCGATCTCGTCTTCTATTGCGGCGATAGCGGCTTCGCTCACTTGGTGCTCGGCCAGCCGCTTGCGCTGCACCTTGAGCGCGTCGCGGTCGATCCATTCGCGCTCGACCGTCGCCTGGTCGCGATAGCCCCAGTTCCAATCGGTGCCGATGCCGACATGCTCGAGATAGCGGCAGCATTTGATGTTGAGGAACGCCGGACGGCGGTCGCGATGCGCCTTGGCAACGGCCTCCTTCGCCAGCGAATAAACGCTCTCGACGTCGCCGCTGTCGTCCTCGTAGGTGTCGGCGCCGAACGGCTTGACGACGTCGGACAGCGACTTCGACATTTGGCGGGCCTCGCGCGGCGTGTCGACGGCGTAGCCGTTGTCCTCGCAGACGAAGATCACCGGCAGCTTGAACAGCGCGGCGGCGTTGATGCTCTCCCAGAAGACGCCGGCATCGGCCGCGCCATCGCCGAAGAACACCACGGCGGTGCGGCCGGTCTTGAGCTGCCTGTTGGCGAAGGCGGCACCGACCGCGACAGGTATCTGCGTGGCGACGACGCCGCTCGACAGGATGTGGCCCTGATCGGGAGCTGCGAGATGCATGGAGCCGCCCTTGCCCTCGCCGGTGCCTGAGGTGCGACCGTAGAGCTCGGAGAAGAACCGATCGGTGTCGTGCGTCTGGGCGAGGAAGGCGGCGTGACTGCGATATGAAGCGAAGACATCGGCCTTGCCCTCGAGCGCCGAGCACACTCCGACGCAGACGAACTCCTGGCCCATCGACATATGCATCGGCGTGCGCATGAGGTTTTCGGGGTAGTGCTTGACGATGTATTCTTCGGAACGCCGAGCCAGATAGAGGCTCTTGAATAACTGTATCGCCGTCGCTTTTGGCAGGGGTTCGCGGGCAAAACTCATCGTGTCTGTCGTTGCTGAGGGTCGTCCGGACCATAGAGACCTACGACTCCCAAGGCAACGGCAGGGGCCCCTGGCCGGGGTGGCCTTTTGCCGTTGCGTCAATTATGTAGGCCGCCACGGCGAAAGGCCGGTTTGACGGGGGACGATGGCAGCTCGGCGAGCACTTATCACAGGCATCACGGGGATGGTGGGCTCCCACCTCGCCGAGTTCCTGCTGGACAAGACCGACTGGGACGTCATCGGCATGTGCCGCTGGCGCAGCCCGCTCGACAACCTGGTCAATATCGCCCATCGCATCAATTCGAAGGATCGCGTGTCGCTGCTGTACGGCGACCTGCGCGACACGATGTCGATCCAGAAGGTGGTGGCTGACGCGAAGCCGGACTACGTCTTCCACCTGGCCGCGCAGAGCTTCCCACGCACCAGCTTCGATTCGCCGCTCGACACCATGGACACCAACGTCCAGGGCACGGTCCGCGTGCTCGACGCGCTGAAGCAGCACGCGCCCAAGGCCGTCATCCATGTCTGCGCCTCGTCCGAGGTGTTCGGCCGCGTGCCGAAGGAGAAGCTGCCGATCGACGAGGAGTGCACCTTCCACCCCGCCTCGCCCTATGCCATCTCCAAGGTCGGTACCGACCTGGTCGGCCGCTTCTATGCCGAGGCCTACGGCATGACGGTGATGACGACCCGCATGTTCACCCATACCGGCCCGCGCCGCGGCGACGTCTTCGCCGAATCGACCTTCGCCAAGCAGATCGCGATGATCGAGCACAATCGCATCCCGCCCGTCGTCAAGGTTGGCAACCTGCAATCGCTGCGCACTGTGGCCGACGTGCGCGACGCCGTGCGCGCCTACTACATGCTGGTCACCGTCAACCCGACGCCCGGCGCCTACTACAATATCGGTGGCGTCCACTCCTGCACGGTGAAGGACATTCTCGATACGCTGATCTCCTTCTCGCCGGCCAGGGAGGCCATCAAGGTCGAGGTCGATCCCGACCGGCTGCGTCCGATCGATGCCGACCTGCAGGTGCCCAACACCGCGAAGTTCCATGCCCATACCGGCTGGAAGCCCGAGATTCCCTATGAGAAGACGCTGCGCGACCTGCTGGACTACTGGCGGGACCGCGTGGCAACGGAAGGCGACCGTTTTCTGACCCGCTGACGCGGCAGATCGGCGAGGCAGAAAGGTTGATGATCTTCAGATGCTGATGGCAATTTCCCGCACGCCGTACCGGGTCTCGTTCTTCGGCGGCGGCACGGACTACCCGCCCTGGTTCCGCCGGCATGGCGGCGCCGTGCTGTCGATGGCCATCAACAAGTACTGCTACATCGGCACCGGCTTCCTGCCGCCGTTCTTCGGCATCCGCCATCGCATCATCTGGTCGCACATCGAGGCCGTGGGCTCAGCTGCCGAGATCCAGCATCCTGCGGTGCGCGCCGGTCTGCAGGTGCTGGGTTACGACGACAGCCAGGGCATAGAACTGTTCCACCAGGGTGACCTGCCGGCGCGTTCGGGCATCGGCTCGAGCTCGGCCTTCGCGGTCGGCCTGATCAACGTGCTGACCGCCATGCGTGGCAAGACCCTGGACGCCCGCGCGCTCGCGGTGAGCGCCATGGACCTCGAGCAGAACAAGCTCAAGGAGGCCGTCGGCTGCCAGGACCAGATCGCCAGCGCCTACGGCGGCATGAACGTCATCAAGTTCGAGCGCGACGATTCCTTTTCGGTGACGCCGCTTGGTCTCGACGACGGCCAGCGCCAGGGCTTCGAGAAGTGGCTGATGCTCTTCTATACCGGCAGCAGCCGTCTCTCGTCGGACTACGCCAAGAAGCTGATCAACAACCTCGAAGCCAACGCCAAGCACATGACGCGGATGCACGAGATGGTCGAGATCGGCGCCGAGCTGCTGCACGCCGGCAAGATCGAGGCTTTCGGCAAGCTGCTGCACGAGGGCTGGACGCTGAAGCGCGGCCTGGCCAACGGCACCAGCACGTCGAGCATCGACCGCATCTACGACGACGCCCAGCGCGCCGGCGCGCTCGGCGGCAAGCTCTTGGGCGCCGGAGGCACCGGCTTCATGGTGTTCGTGGTGCCGCCCGAGCGGCAGGCGGCCGTCACCAAGGCGCTGTCGCACCTCATCACCGTGCCGGTTTCGGCCGACTTCACGGGCTCGACGATCGTCTACCGCAAGGAAGAGCTGCTCGCGGGCGGCGGCTCGCCACGCTGATCCACAGGGGACAGGGATGGAAGTATTCACGACAAAGCTCGAATCGGTCCTGCTGATCAAGCCGCCGACCGTGTTCGAGGATTTCCGCGGCCACTATATCGAGACTTATAACCGCAACGCCTACTTCACCGCAGGCATCCCGATCGAGTTCATCCAGGACGACATCTCGATGTCGCATCGCCACGTGCTGCGCGGCATCCACGGTGACACCAAGACCTGGAAGCTGATTTCCTGCCTGCAGGGCAGCTTCTACATGGTGGTGGTGAACAACGATCCGAGCTCATCGCAATACCGTCAGTGGGAGGCCTTCACGCTCTCCGACACCAACCGCCTGCAGGTGCTGGTGCCGCCCAACTTCGGCAACGGACACCTGGTGATGAGCGAGCGGGCGATCTTCCACTACAAGCAGAGCACCGAGTACGACCGCGCCGGCCAGTTCACGTTGCTGTGGAACGATCCGGCGTTGAAGATCTGGTGGCCGGTCACGAACCCGATCATCTCGGAACGCGACCAGGGGCACGCGAAGGGCTAGACTTCAAGTCACTTCCTCCCCACGCTCCGCGTGGGGAGGTGCCCGCGTAGCGGGCGGAGGGGTCATGAGCAGCAGTCCTGTTGCTCATGACCCCTCCGGCCCTATCGGGCCACCTCCCCAGCGTCGCTGGGGAGGCATGACACGCTAACCCCGCCGCCCGGTGAACCGGCTGAGTTCGTCGATCGCCCCCAGCAGGTGATAGAGCGTGCTGGCGGGCATGAACTCATTCACGCATTGGCCCCTGTCGTCGAGCCTGTCGAGCCAGCCGCCGGGCGGATCGATCGTCAGGAAGCGCTCGCGCAGCACCACAGCCAGGGCGGCCGCCCTGCCCTCGCCTTGCATCCGGCCATGCCGCGCCTCGACCAGGTTCGCCTTGATCGCCTCGGTGACCGGCCAGATGCGGCGGACGCCGTCGCGCGGGGTACCGTCGACCAACAGCTCGCCCAGGATCATCCCGGCCTCGTCGAAGCCGTAGCGATCGGCGTGGCCGTACAGCGCGTCGACGTAGGCCTGCACCGATCGTCCGCTGGCCTCCTCGAAGCGGCGCAGCAGCCACAGCCATTCATGATGATGGCCGGGCTCGACGATGCGGCCGACGACGCCGTCCGCCGGCCTCAGGTCGGCGGTGAAGTATTCGCCGACGACGCCGGGATCGCGGAAGAATCGCGTGGCGAACAGGTCGAACAGTTCCGTCGTCTGAGCGAGATAGCGCTCCTGTCGCGAGCATTCCCACAGGGCGAGAAGGCCCTCGAACAGGTGCATGTGTGGGTTCTGCCGGCGCACCCCAGCGCTCAGCGGCAGCTCCTCGACGAAACCGCCGCCCTCGGGGGCCGCCATGTCCCGCTCGATGAACGTCATCGTCTCATCGGCGAGCGCAAGCGCCTCACGGTCCCCTGTCGCCTCGACATAGGAGGCAATCGCCAGCAGGACGAACGCATGCGTGTAAAGATCGCGGCGCTCGTCGGCGATGGTGCCGTCCCGTCGGATGGAGAAGATCCAGCCCGCGCGATCGTCGCGTCCCCGGTAGTCGCGCACCATCGACGCGAAGGCCCGCTCGACCAGGGCAAGGGCGTCCGCATGCCAGCCGCGCCTGGCCGCCAGCGCATATACGTGGATCTGGCGGGCCTGCGACATCAGCCTCAGGGGAACGTCAGGCAGACGCCCGCCGCTGAGTGTCAGGCGCTCCTCGAAACGGCCGCGCTCGGCGTCGAAGCCTGCGGTTGCCCACAATGGCAGAGCTGCATCGATCGCCCAGTCGACAAGGGCAGCTGCCGCTGGTTCGAGTCTTGCCAACATGGCGAAGGAGCCTTCGAGTGCCCTAGCGCGCCGTAATCGTGTCGGCGACGCGCTCGGACGGGATGGCGACGACGTTGGCGGAAAGCGGATCGCCGTCGCGCGGCGCTTCCAACAGGCCGGTCACGGGCGAAAACACGAATATTTCGTAGCTGAGGTCGCCGCGCAGCGTGCCGATGAGGGAATCCGCGCAGTTGCCCTGCGCCCGCAGCGCCTTGTCGTTGACCTCGAGCAGCAGGATCGGCCGCATCGACTTCAGCACGGTGGCGGCGCCGGCGATGACCCGGGCCTCAGCGCCTTCGACGTCGATCTTCACGAAATCGACCTGCGCCAGGGCCAGACGGGCGATCACGGCATCGAGCGGCTCGATCGGCACGCGCTCGAGGCTGGCGCGCACCACGTCGTCATGGGCGAAGCTGCCCAGCGTGTTGTGCCCGGCATGGACGCCGTGGGCGAGATGCAGGTCGGCAAGGCCCGAGGCGGCGCCAATGGCGGCCGGCACGACGGTCACGTTGTCGAGGCCGTTGCGGCCAAGGTTGCGCTGCAGATGGGCACGTTCGCGCGAGCTCGGCTCGGCGGAGATGACGCGGCCGGACGGCCCCACGCGCCGGGCGGCGAACAGGGTGTAGTAGCCGTCGTTGGCGCCGACATCGACGAACACCATGCCGGGCTTCAGGACGCGGTCGAGGAAGGCGAACTCGTTGGGCTCGAACGAGCCGCAGACATAGAGGCAGAGGCTGTTGTCGTTGCCCAGGGTGAGGTCGACCGTGGTGCCGCTGTGCCAGCGCACGGTGATCGGCACGGCGAGGTCCTTCTCACGGGCGGCTTCCCACAGGGCGCCGCGCCGGCAGGCCAGCCAGCGCCGCTGGTCGTAGTACTCCTCGGCGAACACCCAGCCCGGCCGCGGCCGCAGTCGGGGGACGCCTGGCGCGAGACATGCCGCATAGGTCGAGCCGATTGCCGGGGCGTTCACGATCAGCCAGCGACCGAGATTGTCGAGGTGGTAGCCCACACCGGAGGCTATCCGGTCCCATGCGCTGGGGGCGCTGATCGATCGGCGAGCGGTCGTCATTCCTCGGATCGTTCCCCCCAGTTTTGCCTTAGCCCCTGTGCCGTGTTCGGCTAAACCACCCGTAGGCGAGCGTCAAGCGCGCCCGTATCTTGCCATAGTCCACGACTAAGGCATTCGCCCTCCGTTGCAGCGCAACTGCCTCGGAATATAATATCGGCCCCTCTGTCAAACTGTCGGTGCAATGTCAGCGCTGTTCCTCCGCACCCTTCTCGTCGTCATCGTCACTCTGTTTCCAGCGTTGGCTTCGGCCCAGGGTCTGCGCGTGCTGGCGCGCGTCAATGACGATGCCATCACCGATTTCGACCTCCAGCAGCGCGTGCTGTTCGCCATCCGCACGACAGGCCTGCAGGACAGTCCGGACCTGCGCCAGCGCATGTCCGCGCAGATGCTGCGCCAAATGATCGACGAACGTCTGCAGATCCAGGACGCCAAGCGGCTCGGCCTGAAGGCCACCGACGGCGAGATGCAGCAGCGGTTCAGCGACATCGAGCGCGCCGCCGGCATGGGGCGCGGCCAGTTCAAGCAGTACATCCAGAGCACCGGGGTCGCCTTCGACATCGCCGTGCAGCAGATCGAGGCGCAGATCGCCTGGAACAAGATCCTCCGTCGCCGTGTTCGTCCGCAGGTCGACGTCTCGGAGGCCGAGATCGACGACGCGCTGAGCCGCGCCCGCACCAACGTCGGCAAGACCGAATCGCGCGTCGCCGAGATCTTCGTGCCGATCGACCGGGCCGACCAGGCGGACGACTCCAAGCGGGCGGCTGACCGCATCGCCGAGCAGCTGAAGCGCGGCGCGCCGTTCGGGGCGGTCGCCCAGCAGTTCTCGCAGGGCGCCACGGCCGCTGCGGGCGGCGAGCTCGGCTGGGTCCTGCCCGGCTCGCTCGATCCCACCCTCGACGCCGCCGTCGAGAGGCTGCAGGTCCGGCAATATTCCGAACCTATCCGCAGCACGGCCGGTTGGCACATCCTCTACGTCATCGACCGCCGACCCTTCGCGGCGTCGCGGCCCGACGACGTGCGCCTCAACCTGACGCAGATGACCCTGCCGTTGCCTGTGAATGCGTCGGAAAACGAGGTCGCCAAGGCCACCGCCGACGCCCAGAAGGCGATGACCGGCGTGCGGACCTGCGCCGATCTGCACGCCCGGTCGCGCGAGCTCAAGGGCGCCACCTCGGGCGACCTCACCGGCGTGCGGGTCGGCGACCTGCAGGCCAACCAGCAGATGTTCGAGCAGATCCCCAAATTGGGCGTCGGCGCCACAGCCGGCCCGTTCCGGGTGGCCGAGGGGCTGCAGGTCGTGGCGCTGTGCAGCAAGGTCGGCACAGACGGACTGCCGACCCGCGACGCCATCTCCCAGCAGATCCTGCTGCAGAAGCTCGAGTCGGCGGGGCGCCGGTACATGCGCGACCTGCGCCGCCAGGCCACGATCGACGTCAAGCAGCCATGACCGTTGCGCCGCTCGCCGTCACCATGGGCGAGCCGGCCGGAATCGGCGGTGAACTCAGCCTGAAAGCCTGGTCGATGCGCCGCCAGGGCGATCGGCCGTTCTTCGTGCTCGACGATGCCTCGCGGCTCGCCGCTCTCGCCGGCAAGCTCGGCCTCGACGTGCCGGTGCGCGAGCTCGATCGGCCCAGCGAAGCCGGGCACGTCTTCGCCACGGCGCTGCCCGTGCTGCCGGTACGTTTGCGCGCGCCCGTGCGCGCTGGCCAGCCCGACCCCGCGAATGCGCCTGCCACCCTGGAGGCCATCGAGCGCGCCGTCGAGCTGGCGCTTGCCGGCGAGATCGCCGGCATGGTGACCAATCCCATCCAGAAGAAGACCCTGCAGGATGCGGGCTTCCGCCACCCCGGCCATACCGAATATCTCGCCGAGCTGGCGGGCGGCGTCGACGTCGCCATGATGCTGGCCTGCCCCGAGTTGCGCGTCGTGCCGGTCACCATCCACCTGTCGCTGGCCGAGGCGGTGCGCGTCCTCGATGTGGATAAGATCGTGCGCGCCGGGCGGCTGGCCGCTGCCGGGCTGAAATCCCTGTTCGGCATCGAGCGGCCACGGCTTGCCGTGGCCGCCCTCAATCCCCATGCCGGCGAGCAGGGCTCGATGGGCGACGAGGAAAGCCGCGTGATCGCGCCCGCCATCGAGGTGCTCAAGCGCGACGGCATCGATGCGCGCGGGCCGGCGCCCGCCGACACGCTGTTCCATGCCGCCGCGCGCGCCGCCTACGATGCGGTGCTCTGCATGTATCACGACCAGGCGCTGATCCCGATCAAGACGGTGGATTTCGCCGGCGGCGTCAACGTCACGCTCGGCCTGCCGTTCGTGCGGACCTCGCCGGACCACGGGACCGCGCTCGATATCGTCGGCACCGGCCGGGCCGATCCGACGAGCCTGATCGCCGGGCTGCGCATGGCCGACGACATGGCCCGCCGCCGCCAGGCCTGACCGGCAGCCGCCGTGGATGGCCTCGCCGGTCTGCCGCCATTGCGCGAGGTCATCGCGGCCCATGGCCTCGATGCGCGCAAGCGACTGGGCCAGCACTTTCTCCTCGACCTCAATCTCACCCGGCGCATTGCCCGTGCCGCGGCTCCGCTCGATCAGGGCCTGGTCATCGAGGTCGGTCCCGGCCCCGGCGGCCTGACGCGTGCCCTGCTGCTCGAAGGCGCCGAACGGGTCGTCGCGATCGAGATCGATACAAGAGCCATCGCCGCCCTGACGGAGCTGCAGGCGGTTGCCGGCGGCCGGCTGGAACTCGTCGAAGCCGATGCCCTGAAGATCGATCTCGCCACCCTCGGGCCGCCGCCCCGGCGGATCGTCGCCAACCTGCCCTACAACGTGTCGACGGCGCTGCTGGTCGGCTGGCTGCACCAGGCGGACCAGGTCGCCGACATGGTCCTGATGTTCCAGAAGGAGGTCGCCGACCGGCTGGCGGCCCCGCCGCGCAGCAAGGACTACGGCCGCCTCTCCGTCCTCGCCCAGCATGTCTGCACCGTGCAGCGCCTGTTCGACGTGGCGCCCTCGGCCTTCGTCCCGCCGCCCAAGGTCGTTTCCTCGGTAGTCCGGCTGCGGCCGAAGCCTGAGGGCCGTCTGGCCGACCTGCGCCCCCTGGAAAAGGTCACCGCTGCGGCCTTCGGCCAGCGCCGCAAGATGCTGCGCAGCTCCCTGAGCAGCGCTTTCGCCAGTCCCGTGGAGGTGCTGGGCAGGCTGGGTATTCCCCCGACCGCCCGGGCCGAGGAGCTGTCGGTGGCCGATTTCGTGCGGCTTGCCGAGGCACTTGACAAGTGAGTACTCACTCATTTATGGTAAAGCCATGATCCGCTCCCTGGCCTTCAACGTCTTCTTCTACGTTTTCACCCTGCTGACCGCCGTGGTCGGGATCGTGCTGGTGCCGATCCCCACGCCGGTCGTGCTGCGCACCCTGTTGCATTGGTGGGCGCGCACCGTGGTCTGGGCCGGGCGCTGGATCGGCGGCATGAAGGTCGAGATCCGCGGCCGCGCCAACCTGCCCGCGCACGGCCCCGCCCTGCTCGCCAACAAGCATCACAGCGAAAGCGACGGCATCTACCTCGCCGCCCTGATCCCGGGCATCGCCTTCGTCGCCATGCAGGAGCTGTTCCGCTATCCGCTGATCGGCGCCATCCTCTATCGCCTGCAGATGATCCGCGTCGACGCCTGCGGCGGCGGCAAGGAGCGCGAGCATCTCGCCCAGTTCGCCAAGCGCGCCCACAACAGCGCCCGGCACATCGCGATCTATCCCGAGGGCAACCTGATGGCCCCGGGTGAGCGCGAGCGCTATCGCTCGGGCATCTACTATCTCTACCGCGACCTCAATCTGCCGGTGACGCCGGTCGCGACCTCGCTCGGCCTGCTGTGGAACCGCCGCGACTGGCGCAAGAAGGCGGGACGCTGCGCCATCGAATTCTTGGCCCCGATCGAGACCGGTCTCGACAAGCAGACCTTCATGCGTCGCCTGGAGGAGACCATCGAGACGGCGAGCGATCGCCTGATCGCCGAGTTCTCCGGCCGGCCCTACACGCCCTCCGAGCTCGTGCTGCGCTCGCAGGGGCAGACCGGCATCGGTCAGCCGATCAACGCCCCTCGCGCAGCCCTTTGACGAAGCCCGACATGCCGACCTGACGTTCGCGCTTCAGCCGCTCGGCCGTCAGGATCGCCTTGAGGTTCGAGAGGCTTGTCGCAATGTCGCTATTGACCACGACGTAGTCGTACTCGGCCCAATGGCTCATCTCGTCGGCGGCCTTGGCCATGCGCTGGGCCACGATCTCCTTGGGGTCCTGGGCGCGCGTCAGCAGGCGCTTCTCGAGATCCCGCGTCGAGGGCGGCAGGATGAAGACCGTGACCAGGTCGGCGCGGCCCTTGTCGCGCAGTTGCTGGGTGCCCTGCCAGTCGATGTCGAACAGCACGTCGCGGCCTGCGGCCAGCGCCTCGTCCACCGGCGCCTTGGGCGTGCCGTAGTAGTTGCCGAACACCTCGGCATATTCGAGGAACTGCTTGCGCTCGATCATGCCGCGGAAGGTCGCCGTATCGACGAAGCGATAGTCGACGCCGTCGCGTTCGCCGGGCCGCTTCTGGCGCGTCGTGCAGGAGACGCTGAGCTGGATCTGCTTGTCGTTGTCGAGCAATTGGCGCGACAGAGTCGTCTTGCCGGCGCCCGAGGGCGACGACAAGACGAGCATCAATCCACGTCGCTGGATCGCCGACGTGCCGTTGTCATTCGACATTCTGGACCTGCTCCCGCAGGCGCTCGATGGCGCCCTTCAGATCGATGCCGATGCGCGTCAGCTCGATGTCGGCCGACTTCGAGCAGAGCGTGTTGGCCTCGCGATTGAACTCCTGGCAGAGGAAATCGAACTTGCGGCCGACCGGATTGTCCGGCCGCGCGTCGGCAAGCAGCGTGCGCGCCTGGGCGATATGGGCGGCGAGGCGATCGAGCTCCTCGCGCACGTCGGCCTTACCGACCAGCAGCGCCACTTCCTGGGCGAAGCGCTCCTCGGATAGAGGCGGCGCGCGTTCCAGCAGCTCGGCGAGCTGGGCCTCGAAGCGGGCGCGCACCGTGCCGATCTGCGCGGCGGCGCGGTCGGCCGCCCGTTTGCACAAGTCCTCGATCTCGCCGACATGGCGATCGATCACGACCGCGAGCGCGCGGCCCTCGGCGGCACGGGCCGCGGCCAATGCCTTCAGGACCTCGTCGAGGGTGCCGGACAGCGCGCGATCGAGCTTGGCCAGCGCCTCCTCGCTTTCCTCCGCACCTTCTTCCTCTTCGATGACTCCGCGCACGCGTAAAAGGCCGTCGGCCGTCGGTGCGGCGGCGCCGGTGCCCTTGCGGACCTCCTCGACCAGGACCGCCAGCTCGGCCAGCAGGGCGCGATTGATGCGCAGCGGCTTGCTCTGCAGCTCGCTGGCGACGGTAAGGGTGAGCGAGACGTTGCCGCGCTTCATGCGGTTGCCGATGGCGGTGCGGGCGGGGTTTTCCAGCCGGTCGAAGCCCTGCGGCACGCGGCAGCGGATTTCCAGGTTACGGCCGTTGACGCTGCGCGCCTCCCAGACCCAGCGCCGTCGCTCATCCGATCCCTGAGCCCGGGCGTATCCCGTCATGCTTGCAATCAATAATTCACTCCGAGGGGCACTCCACTGGCCGCATCGCGGCGAGGCACTCTAGTATCGGCACCAGGCGCGTACAACGCGCTCCGCCCGAAGGTTATCCCATGAAAAGTTTCTCAAGCATTGTCATCACCGGCGCCTCGAGCGGCATCGGCGAGGCATTGGCGCTCGACTACGCCGCGCCGGGCGTGGCGCTCGCGTTGACCGGCCGCGATTCCGGCCGGCTCGAGGCGGTCGCGGCCGCCTGCCGCACGAAGGGTGCAACGGTCGTGGCCGACACTGTCGACGTGATTGACCGCGAGCGCTTCGCCGCCTGGCTCACTGCCTTCGACGACGCCCACCCGGTCGACCTGCTGATCGCCAACGCCGGCATCTCGATCGACAAGGACAATTCCTCGCTCGACGATTTTTCCATCATCCGCCGGACCTTCGACGTCAATGTCGGCGGCGTGCTCAACACCGTCGAGCCGCTGCTGGCGCGCCTGATCGATCGCAAGCGCGGCCAGATCGCGGTCGTGGCCTCGCTGGCAAGCTTCATCGGCCTGCCCTATTCGGCCTCGTACAACGCCAGCAAGGCCGCCGTGCGGGTGTGGGGCGAGAGCATCCGCTATGTGCTGAAGAAGAGCGGCATCGGCGTCAGCGTGATCTGTCCCGGCTTCGTCGTCAGCCGCATGACGG
>JAKFVH010000307.1 GCA_021732285.1 Reyranella sp.
ATCGGCGTCGGCAACGACCTGACCGAACTGCGCCGGCACGAACGCGAGGCGTCCAGGACGGCGGGCAACCTCGAATCGATCCTGGAGAACATCGAGCAGGGCGTCGTGCTGTTCGACGCCGAGCACAGGATCGTCTCCTACAACAACCGCCTGGCCGAGTGGCTGCAGATCGACGGCGACGTGCGCGGCATGTCCTACGAGGAGGTCATGCGTGGCCTGGCCCGGCGCGGCGAATACGGCACGGACGATCCGGAGGCGGCGGTCGTCCGTCGCCTGGAACTCGTCCGCGCCGGCAGGCGTGTCGTGATCGAGCGCAAGCGGGCCGACGGCCGGACGATGTCGGTGAGCTACAATCCCTTGGCCGGCGGCGGCGGGGTCATGACGTATTCGGACGTGACCGAGGCGCGCGACCGCGAATCCCGCCTGCAGCAGGGCGAAGCGCGGTTCCGCTATCTCTTCAGGCATTCGCCGATGCCGATGTGGGTCTATGCCATCGGCTCCCACAACATCCTCGAAGTCAACGACGCCGCCGTCGCCGCCTACGGCTATTCGCGCGAGGAGTTCCTCGGCCTCAGCCTGTTCGATCTGCGTCCGCCCGAGGAGGGCGACCGTCTGCGCGCCTATCTGCAGGGCCGATCTGCCTCGCAGCTCAATGCCGGCGAATGGCGGCATCGCCACAAGGACGGCAAGATCGTCGACGTCGACGTCTATCTCCACGACATCGAGTTCAACGGTCAGTCGGCGCGCCTTGCGCTGCTGATGGACATCACCGATCGCAAGCGCCTGGAACGCGAGAGCCAGCGCATCTTCGAGACGTCGGAAGACCTGATGCTGGTGAGCGACAGCTACGGCCGTTTCATCCAGGTCAGCCCGAGCTGCCAACGCGTGCTGGGCTATCGGCCCGACGAGATGGTCGGCCATGGCGGCCAGGCGTTCCTGGTTCCGGAGGACCTCGAGTCCAACCGCGAGGAGATGCGCCTTTCCCGCCGGGGCGAGGCGGTGCGGCGCTTCCGTGCCCGCTTCCGTCACAAGGACGGTCGCACCGTTCCGCTGGCCTGGGTCTCGACCTGGTCGAATTCGGACCGTCGCCACTACTTCATCGGCCGCGACATGACGGAATACGACAATACCGCCGCCACCCTGCGCCAGGCGGTGAAGATGGACGCGATCGGCCAGCTCACCGGCGGCGTGGCGCATGACTTCAACAACATCCTGATGGTCATCATGGCCAACCTCGATGTCCTCGACGAGGAGACCAACCTCGATCGCGCCATACGAGACCGCATCCGCCGCATCGGCAACGCCACGCAACGCGCCCGCGATCTGACCCGCCAGCTGCTCGCCTTCTCGCGTCGGCAGGCCCTGCAGCCGATCACCACCGATATCATCGAGCTGGTCCACGGCACCGTCGGGCTGCTGCGCCGGACGCTGGGCGAGATGATCGAGGTCGAGACCGTGCTGAGCGGCGGCCTGTGGGACGCCTATATCGATCGCGCCCAGCTCGAGGCGGCGCTGGTCAACCTCGCCATCAACGCGCGCGACGCCATGCCCGAGGGCGGCCGCCTGCGCATTGCCGCCAGCAACCTGTCGCTGTCGGCGGGCGCTGCGAGCAGCGGCATCGGGGCGGGGGACTACGTCGTGGTCGCGGTGAGCGACACCGGCAAGGGCATGTCTTCTGCCGTGCTCGAAAAGGCCTTCGAGCCCTTCTTCACCACCAAGGAGGCGGGCAAGGGGACCGGTCTTGGCCTCAGCATGGTCTACGGCTTCCTGCAGCAGTCCAAGGGCCATGTCCGCATCGAGAGCGAGGTCGGCCGTGGCACGACCGTGCGCCTCTATCTGCCCAGGAGCAGCGAAGCGACGCCGGAGTCCGCGGTGGCGTCGCAAGCTGCCGACATGGAGGGCGGCAACGAACGGATCCTCGTGGTCGAGGACGATTCACGCGTGCGCACCGGGGTGCTGGAGCAGTTGGCGAGCCTGGGCTACCAGGCCACGGGGGCGGGCGATGGTGCGGAGGCGCTGACGGCATTCGAGGCTGCACAGCACCCCTTCGACCTGCTGCTGACCGATGTGATCGTTCCCGGGCCGATGAACGGCAAGGCCCTGGCCGACGAAGTCCGCCGCCGCTGGCCCGGCACCAGGCTGGTGTTCATGTCGGGTTACAGCGAGAACATCCTGTCGACGCAGGGACGCATCGAGCCCGGCGTTCTGCTGCTGAACAAGCCGTTTCGAAAGCACGAGCTCGCGAAGATGCTACGCCGGGCGCTCGATGCGCCATCCGCCGCATGGGACTCTAGCGGCCGTTAGGCTTCTTCCGATCGGTCAGCAGGCGGCTGACATCCTCTGCGCCCGTGTCGCTGTTCCACTTGGTCGGTCTTTCCAGGCTGGCATAGCGCTGCAGGCCGAGCTCGGTGAGGCGAAAGGCGCCGTCGGCTTCCTCGATAAGGGCAAGCTGCTCCAGCCGCCGGATATGCTGCGACGGCAAGTGGTCGCGCAGACCAAAGCCCAGCGCCACGCGGCGAAGCGTGATCTCTTCGTGTGGGCTGAGCGGTGCAAGGATACCACGCATGCCTGTCCTGCCGCGGTCAGGGGTGGCCCACGCCGGGATCGCCCGCTCCGCAGCTCATGAACGCTTCAGAGCGCCGCGCGTTCCTTGGGCAGGTCATCGAGCCAGTTTCGCGCCTGCCGCGGGTTGGCAAACACCTTGATCGGCCGCTCGGCCGACGCCAGAGCGCCGAGCAGGCGGGCGAAAACCACGGTCTGCTCGCCCGTGGCGACGAGCGCCAGGGCGCCCATCATGCCCTGGTCATGGTACGCGCGAATCCTGGCGCAGAGCGACAGCAACTCGTCGGCGGTCATGCTCGGCGTGGCGGCGCGGCCATCGAACAGCTTGCGATAGGCCATCGCCCTCGCGCCTGCCATCGCCTCCAGGAGGTCCAAGGCGTCGTTTAGCGAGACGTCGCCGTGAGCTACTCCGGTGAACAGCCGCGCCTTGGAATCGATCGTCCAGTACAGGGGCATCAGGCCGATGGTCTCAAAATCGTCGTCGGATGGGCGCGCATTGTATCGAGCATACTATCGGCGAGGTCCGCGACGTCTACAGCGCTTGGAACGACAGTCGCTGCAATAAGTCGGTGAGAACGTCTTCTCACGCTGCGTGCGAGGTTGCGGCCCGATGTCCACAGCGAAGTAGGCTAAGGTGACGCATGTCACCGGAGTCCCGCGCCGCGCGCGCAGCCTTCCTCGGCGTCGAGCGCTCGCTGACCGGCCGGCGGTGGGCGGCTCGGCTGGCCGACGAGCGGACGGCGCTGGCCATGGCGCAACGCCACGGGCTGCCCGACGCGATCTGCCGGTTGCTGGCCGCGCGCGAGGTCGATCTCGAAGGCGTGCCGGATTTCCTCGAACCGACCTTGCGCAAGTTCCTGCCCGATCCCTCGCATCTGAAGGACATGGACGCCGCCATCGATCGTATCGTGCGCGCGATCCGCGAGGGCGAGAAGATCGTGATCTTCGGCGACTACGACGTCGACGGCGCCACCTCGTCAGCCCTGCTGGCGCGCTTCTTCAAAGCCATCGGCGGCAACGTCGCCGTCTACATTCCCGACCGGCGCAAGGAAGGCTACGGCCCCAATACGCCGGCGCTGCTCAGCATCAAGGAGCAGGGCGCCCAGGTCGTGATCACCGTCGATTGCGGCATCACCGCCTTCGAGCCGCTGGCCGAGGCGAAACGCGTGGGCCTCGACCTGATCGTCATCGACCATCACATGGCCGAGATCGCGCTGCCGCAAGCGGTGGCCGTGGTCGATCCCAATCGCCTCGACGACAGCAGTCCGCACAAGCAGATGGCGGCGGTGGGCGTGGCGTTCCTGCTGGCGGTCGGCGTCAATCGCGCGCTACGCGCGGCAGGGTGGTACGGCGGCGCACGCAGCGAGCCCGACCTGCGGCAATGGCTCGACCTCGTCGCCTTGGGCACCGTGTGCGATGTCGTGCCGCTGACCGGCGTCAACCGTGCGCTGGTGCGCCAGGGACTGCGCGTGATGGCCGACCGCAGCAACATCGGCCTGGCCGCGCTGGCTGACGTGGCGCGCCTGCGCGAGCCGCCGGGCGCCTACCATCTCGGCTTCATGCTGGGCCCGCGCGTCAATGCCGGCGGCCGCGTCGGACAGGCCGATCTCGGCGCGCGGCTGTTGTCCAGCGACGATCCGCAGGAGGTCGGCGCGCTGGCGCTCCGGCTGGACGAGTTCAACGCCGAGCGCCGCGCCATCGAGCGCGAGGTGCTGGACCAGGCGATCACGCGCATCGAGGGGCTCTACGGTCCCGACCGCAAGGGCCTGCCATCAGCGCTCGTGGTGGAGAGCGAAGGCTGGCACGTCGGCGTGATCGGCATCGTCGCCAGCCGCCTCGTCGAACGCTTCGGCCGGCCGGCCTTCGTGATCGGCATGGATGGCGAGCTGGGCAAGGGATCGGGCCGTTCGGTGAAGGGCGTCGATCTCGGCGCGGCGGTGATCGCGGCTCGGCAGGCCGGGCTGCTGGTGAATGGTGGCGGGCACGCCATGGCCGCCGGCCTCACCGTGGCCAAGGATACGCTGCCCGATCTCGCGAAGTTTTTAGACGAAAGGATCGCGCCGCAGCTCGGTGCGGCGCCGGCCATGCGCGAGCTCGGCATCGACGCGGCCCTGGCACCTGGGGCGGCGACGCAGGAGCTGGTCGGCATGATCGAGCGGGCAGGGCCGTTCGGCGCCGGCAACGCCCTGCCGCGCTTCGCCGTCACCTCGGTGCGCGTCAATCACGCGCAGCCGGTGGGCGAGGGCCATGTGCGCTGCTCGCTGGTCGGCGCCGAGCGCGGCCGCATCGAGGCCATTGCCTTCCGCGCCGGCCAGACCGCGCTCGGCCCCGCACTACTCGACCCGGCGCGGCCGGTCCTGCATGTCGCAGGCGCGCTGCGCATCGACCGCTATGGCGGGCGCGACAGTGTGCGCCTGCAGATCGACGACGCCGCCCCGGCGGCGGGCTCAGTGCTGGCTTGATTTGCCGGCCCCGAGCCGCTACATGCTGCCGCTCTTTGGCCTTTTGTCCCCTTCGTCTAGAGGCCTAGGACACCGCCCTTTCACGGCGGCGACACGGGTTCGAATCCCGTAGGGGACGCCATCTACGCCAGAGCACGCGGCGGTGACCGTCGATCTTCCGCACCGCTCCAACCAACGCCAAAGCCCGTCGCCAGATCACGTTAACACTTGTCGCTACTACCGGTATCCGGTACTATGTACGGTGCAATACGAATGGCCGATGGCAAATTGGCCGCAAATCTTCGCAAGCACGGCGTTGATTTCACCGATGCCATCGCCGCCCTCGAAGATGCCAATCGTCTGGAAGAGATCGACACGCGATTCGCTTACGATGAAGAGCGGATTCGTGTCATCGGAGTGGCGCACGGCAGCGTGCTGTTCGTGATCGTGACGCTTCCCGACGAAGAAATATGCAGGATCATTTCGGCCCGAAAGGCCACACGACATGAGCAAGACCGGTACTACGCGGGTGAACGTGAAACGTGGTGAGGCCCTGCCGCGCGGCAAAACCGACTGGAGGCGCCTCGATGCGATGACTGACAAGGAGGTAGAGGCTTCCGCCCGGTCTGATCCCGATGTTCGGCCGCTCACGCCTGCGCAACTTGCAAAGATGCGCCGCGTGTCGCGCGTCAAGGTGCTGCGGCAACGTCTCGACATGACGCAGGTGGAATTTGCCGAAGCCTTTCATCTGCCTCTCACGACTTTGCGCGACTGGGAGCAACGTCGAAGCACCCCGGATGCGCCTGCTCGCGCTCTCTTGCTGGCCATCGAACGCGACCCCGAAGTCATGCGGCGATTGCTTGTGGATAGAGCTGCGTAGCCGCGGCGGCGCAATCGAAGTGGAGAGCACTTCATCATAGCGCCACAGCGAAGCAGTAGTGCCCATCTTCATCGACCGTGGCACGCCATTCTGCTTCGCGCTGCGCGCTACACAGAACAAGCCTTGCCACACGGCTCGCGTTCCAGCCGATTGACCACCGCGCTGAGATCGTCGATCGAATGGCGCTCCCATCACCTGGGCTCGAGCTTGGTGAACTGCACCGAGAAGTACGGTGTGCGGAACTTCGCCTTCTCGGCTTCGTTGGCGCGGAAGGTCGTCTTGGACGATTCGAACAGCGGCCCGCCGTCCTCATCAGGAAAGAAGCGTCCGGCGACGATCGCTTGCATGCCGGGTCGCATGGTCTTGAGGACGTCATGCAGCTCCGTATCGCGAAGGATCGCCGTCTCGCGGCCGATCTTGCCGGGGCCGCCGTTCCAGTAGGTCGGGCGGACAGCCCGCAGGTCGGCCAGCGCAGGATCGATGAAACGCACGAAGTAGCCGCCGCGCGGCGTGGGTTCGATGCCCTTGAGCTCGAGCCGCCATCCTTCGAACGTCAGCCCCTCGCCGAGGGCCTGCGCGAACGCCGCGGCCCGCGCCCGTTGCAACTCGCCGAAGCGCGCCTGGTCGGTCTCCGTTTCGCACTTCTCGTAGTATTTCGTGAGGGCAGCGCGAAACGCCGCCTGCGATGGCGGCACGTCCGGTTCGCGCGCAGAGACAGCCCCGGCCAGGGCCGCAAGCAACGCCACAAGAAGAACGACTGGCTTCCCCACACCCACTCCCGTTTCCCCAAGGGAGCGGCAATGGAGCTACCTGCTTTTGGATTCGCCGTCCACCTCGGGTATCGGGACTAGCGCGCCCGAGACCGTCCGCCGACCAGAAGGATGAGCGGAATGGCCATTGCCGACGCCAGCGTATAGAGGCCGAAGGCGTTGATGTAGCCCAGCATGGCGGCTTGGCGGCCGATCTCCTTCGAGAGCTTGGCGAGGCCCGTCACGGTCTCGGTGTCCCACGCGCCCGTCACCCAGGGCAGCAGGAGCGAGCGGTTGAAGGGGTTCACCATCTCGACCAGCCGGCTGTAGTTGGCGCTCGAGGCCCGCACCACCTCGGCGACGCAGATCGAGATGAAGAAGCTCGAGCCGATGTTGCGCAGCAGGTGGTAGACGGCGGTCCCCTCGGCCAGGTTGGCCGAGTTCGTGGTGGCGAAGGTGGCCAAGGTGAGCGGCACCCAGATGACGCCAATGGCGATGCCCTGCACCAGGCTGTTGGCCATCAGCGTGGCGGCGTCGACATTGAGATCGAGCGCCATCAGCCACAGGCCCGAGATCACCTGCAGGGCGAAGCCGCCTATGAGGCCGATGCGCGGGTCCATGCGGCCGACGAAGATCGCCAGGAAGAAGCCGATGGTGGCACCGACGCCGCGCGCGGCGATGATCTCGCCTATAAGCATGTCGGGGAAGCCGGCATGCTGCTGCAGCAGGGGCGGCAGCAGCACCATGGGCGTGAAGTTCAGCATGCCGTAGATCATCACCAGCACCAGCCCGAGCGAGTAGTTGCGGTCGCGCAGCAGGCCGAGATTGAGGAACGGGCGCTGCGCCGTGAGGCTGTGGGCGACGAAGATCCAGAAGGCGAGGATGGCGACGAAGGTCTCGATCAGGATCTCGCCCGAATCGAACCAGTCGAGCCGCTGCCCGCGCGACAGCACGAGCTGCACGCAGGCGATGGCGACGGAGAGCGAGAGGAAGCCGGTCCAGTCGAGTGCCACGCGGCCGGCGGGACGGTCGGCCGGCAGGGTGAGGCGCAGCCCGATGAAGGAGATCACGCCGACCGGCACGATCATGTAGAACGCCCAGCGCCAGCTGTAGAGCTCCGACAGCAGGCCGCCCACCGTCGGGCCGATCACCGGCCCGATGACCACGGCCATGCCGAAGATCGAGGTCACCAGGCCCTGCTGCCGCTTGGGGAAGGCGTCGAGCAGGATGGTCTGCGACAACGGGATCACCGGCGCGCCCAGAGCGCCCTGCAGCACGCGCCACAGGATCAGCGTCTCGAGCGAATTCGACGCGCCGCACATGAAGGTCGTCGCGGTGAACAGCAGCACCGACCAGGTCATGGTCTCGCGCCGGCCGAAGCGCGCGGCGAGCCAGCCCGTCATCGGCGTCATCACGGCGGTGGCCAGGATGTTGAAGGTCATCGCCCAGGCGATCTCGTCCTGGGTGGCCGACATGGTGCCCTGCATCTGCGGCAGCAGCGTCGAGGCGATCAGCAGGGTGGTGGCGTAGAGCGTCGATCCCATCACCACCATGATCAGGATCAGCACCCGGCGGCCAACCGAGAAGGTATCGGCCGGGCTGGGGATGACGGCTTCAGCCGTTGTGCTGTTGGCGCTTGAAGTCATAGCCAAGTCTATTGTAGCCTAGGCAACAATCATGAGCCAACCCGCAACCGGGCCGGAAGACGACGGCTATATCGGCTACATGCTGTCGGACGTGGCGCGCCTGATCCGCACGGTGTTCGACCGCCGGGTGCGCGACATGGGGCTGACGCGTGCCCAGTGGCTGGTGCTGACCAGGGTCTACCGCCGGCCGGGCGTCAGCCAGACCGAGCTTGCCGACATGCTGGAGATCGATCGCGCCAGCGCCGGGCGCATGATCGACCGCATGGAGAAGAACGGCTGGGTCGAGCGCCGGCCGGACAACGGCGACCGGCGCATCAACCGGCTGCATCTGACGGCGGATGCGCGCAAGGTGCACACCGCCCTGTGGGCGATCGCCGAATCGACAGTCGACGACGCGCTATCGCCTTTGTCGGCCGACGAGCGCGCGCAATACGCCGCGCTCACCGCCAAGGTGAAAGGCCAGCTCCAGGCGCTGGCGGGGGCGACGTCGTGAGGCGCGGCCAGGCCGGGCTGCGGCTCGTGCTGCTGGTCGCCGTCCCGCTGGTGGCGGTGGCGGGGGGCGTGTTCTGGTGGTTGTCGGGCGGCCGCTATGTCAGCACCGACAACGCCTATGTGAAGGCCCATATCGTGCAGATCGCACCCGAGATCTCGGGCCAGGTGCGACGCGTGCTGGTGCGCGACCATCAGGACGTCAGGGCAGGCGACAGCCTGATGACCATCGAATCGCGGCCCTTCAAGCTGGCGCTGGACAGCGCCGAGGCCGAGCTCGACGCCGCGCGCTCCCAGGTCGAGACGCTGCGCGGCACGTGGCGCGAGGTCGTGGCCGAGCTGGCCGACGCCGAGGCGCGTGCCGAGTTTTTCAAGAAGCAGTGGCAGCGCCAGGAGGAGCTCGGGGTCAAAGGGATCGCCTCCGTTGCCAAGCGCGAAGAATCGCAGAACGACGCTCGTGCGGCCGCCGATCGTGTCGCTTCCGTGCGCGAGAAGCTGCAGCGTGTCCTGGTGGCGCTGAACGGCGATCCCAAGCTCCCCGTGGAGGAGCATCACCTGGTGCGTGACAAGACCGCCGCGCGCGAGCGGGCGGCGCTCGACCTCGCACGCACGACCATCCGCGCGCCGATCGACGGCGTGGTGGTGAACATGCGCGTGCAGCAGGGCGAGCAGGTCAAGGCCGCGGCGCCGCTGTTCGTGCTGGTGGTGGTAAGCCGGCCGTGGGTCGAGGCAAATTTCAAGGAGACCGAGCTCACGCACGTACGGGTCGGCCAGAAGGCCACGGTGGTGCTCGACACCTATCCCGACGTGACCTGGGAGGCCGTGGTCGAGAGTCTCAGCCCGGCGACGGGCGCGGAGTTCGCCGTGCTGCCGCCGCAGAACGCGTCGGGCAACTGGGTCAAGGTCGTGCAGCGCCTGCCGGTGAAGCTGCGCCTGTCGCCGCAGGCCGGCGAGCCGCCGTTGCGCGCCGGCATGACGGCGACGGTCAGGATCGACACCGGCCGCGAGCGCACGGTGTCGTCGTCCCTCGGCCAGATGCTGGGCGGCCGCAACGCCGACGCGGCGACAGTGGAGAAGTAAGACTAGCGCGTCTTCTCATATTCTTCCGGACCGCGCGCGTCCCCGCGCGCCTCATGAGCGCGCGAGACGCGCGCGGTCCGGAAGAGCATGACGCTCCCTTAAAGATTGACGCTGGCTGCCGTGTCCCAGTCGACGAAGTCCTTGAACGGCAGGAAGCCGCCGTCGTCGACGCCGATCTCGGCGGCGATCAGGGCATTCAGCTTGGTGTTCATGGACGCGATCAGGTCGCGGTTGGCGTCGAAATTGTAGGCAAGGTTTATAACCTCGTCGGGATCGTTGCGCAGGTCGTAGAGTTCCAGATCGTTCTTGGCGCGCAGATCGTCGAGCGTCGTCGGCGTGTTGAAGGCGCGGAACGGGAAATAGCGCGTGAAACGGTAGCGCTCGTCGGTGATCGAGCGGATGGCGACGCGCAGCGACCAGTCGATTGGGAAAAGCTCGATCGCCCTCAGGTGATCGGACTTGGCGATCTGCTTGTTGTGCACCGTTTGGTAGAGCCATTTCGTGAAGCCCGGGTCGTGGACCATGAGCTGGCTGTAGCAGAACAGCACGCCGCCGCGCGCCTGGGTGAAGGCCGGATTGACCGGCTGTCGCAGCAGCGGCGTCAGGTCCTTGCCCTTCATGCGCGCCATGGTGTCGGCGACGGGCGTCGTCGACTTGGCAGTCATGGCGACGACGGTCGGCACGATGTCGAGATGCGACGTCGTCTCGCGGCAGCGCTGACCGCCCGGGAAGTCGGGATGGACGATCAGCATCGGCACATGGTTCTGCTGGCTGTAGGCCGTCGTACCTTTGCCGGTGAGGCCGCCGTGCGAGCCTAAAAGCTCGCCATGGTCCGACGTGAAGATGACGATGGTCTTGTCGGTGAGGCTGAGCCTGTCGAGCTGGTCGAGGATCTGCACGACCTGCTGGTCGGCGTCGCGGATGGCGTTGAAGTAATAGTTCTGCCGCTTGCGCACGCGCCATTCGTCGTTGGGGATCAGGCCGGTCAGGTAGCCGTTGGCCTCGTGGTAGATGCGGTGCGCCGCGACGCGGCCCGGCGCATCGAGCGATTGCTGCCAGGTGCTCTGCAGGGGCAGGTTGTTCCATTCCTGCTGGTAGAGCGTGTCGTTCGGCGCCGGCGCGATCGTCAGCTGCGCGTCCTTGGCCTGCACCGGCTGGCCGGCCAGGTCGGTGTTGAGCCACATGATGTCGTGCGGATTGACGAGATTGACCGCGAGGTACCAGGGCTGCTTGGCGTCGGTCATCGGCCGCCCCTTGGCTTTCAGCCACTGCGTGGCCTGGGCCGAGGTGATGGCGTCGTACTGGTAGCCGCCCAGCGCGCCCTCGATGTAGTCGCCGGTGCCGGTGTAGTCGAAGAAGCCGTAGTCCTTGTCCATGGTCGATTCGAACAGCGCCTTGATGTGGTCCGGCTTGTTCTCCATGGCCATGGCGCCGTTGAGATGCCACTTGCCCTTGTAGGCGGGGTAGTAGCCGAGCTTGCGCAGGATCTTGCCGACGGTCGGCAGCTTGGCATCCAGGCTCTTCATGTAGGGCACGCCGGCATTGTCGAAGATGCCGTTCAGCGGCATGTGCAACCCGGTATAGATCACCGCCCGCGAGGCCGAGCACATGTCGGCCGCGATGTGATGGTTCTCGAAGAACGTGCCGGTGCGGCGCAGGCGCTCGTGGCCGGGCAAGGGGATGGGCCAGAGATAGCCCATGTACTGTTCCTGGTCGGTCAGGATGAACAGGATGTTGTAGCCGCCGTCGCTCGAGCCTGGCGCATCGGCGGAGGGAAAGCGCGATTCGCTGCCACCGGTGATGGCGGGCGCCTGGGCCTGGGCTTGCTCGGCACCGATGGCTGCCGTGCCCGCGAGGGCGGCTCCCGCCTTCAGGAACATCCGGCGAGAGGAGGTGGGATCGGTCATAGGTACACTCCGCGCAACTCGTGTCGTCTCTGCGAATAGCGTGCAAGCGCCCGCGCGGCCAGCGCTATGCTGCGTGCCCCACTTCCCATCCTTTGCAGGCGAGGAGGATGGCTTTGGGGATCGGCTTCTCGCCATTGGAGTAGTAGGCGACCATGCGACGCGACAAGCCGAGCGCATCGGCCGTCTTCGCCAGCGACAGGCCGTGCCTTAGCCGCCATTCCAGGAAGGTGCGTGCATCTTCGCGTCCCGTCGTGGACAGGGTTTCCAGCCAAAGAGTATCGGCGCCCAATTCCACACCGGACGGCCACTCCAGGGAATGACCCCATTCGCCAATATGAACGCGCCCGAATTCCGATGGGTCGCGTAGTGCACGCAGCTTCTTGTCGCGCAGCATTGCGTTGAGGTCCACGTCGGCTCGCGTCCCGTCGGACCACCTCAGGGCGAGCGTCGTTGCTGCCTTGGCCTTGGCCGCCACGATTGTGCGCATCTTGTCGCCTGAACTCACCCGTTCAACTCCCGCCACGTGGCCATCAACTCGTCTTGATGCCGACGCGCCCACTCTCTTGCGGCGCCGAGGATCTTCGCCGGAGCTGTCCCAACGATCAATTCCAGGCCTTCGATGCCCACCGAAGCTCGAAAGCCTGGCCCCTCGATGTGAAAATGCGGAATGCCATGGTCGCGTCCGTAGACGGCAACTCGCCATGCCGCCTCCCGGTAAAGCGTTACCACAATGCCTCTTCTAGTGCAATGGTTGCACCAGCCGTTATCGTTTAGCCGCAGGCCACCGAATAAATGTGCTGCACCTCGCCCGGCAGCGGCATCGCCTGCCAGGTCTTGCCGGCATCCTGGGTGCCGAACACCTCGCCGTCGTAGCGGGCGCCGATATAGACCTGCTTGGGGTCGCTCGGATGCAGGCCGATCGACATGATCGTGCCGTGTACCTGGACCTTGTCGAAGCGCTGCCAGCTCTCGCCACCGTCGGCGCTGCGGTAGAGGCCGCCGTCATGGCTGGCGGCCGCGACCGAGAGCGCCGCATAGAGCGTGTTGGGCTCGGTCGGCGAGGCCTTCACGTCGCGGCCGTAGGTGGTGGGCGAGAAGCGGCGGACATCCATGTCCTGCCAGCTCTTGCCGCCGTCGCGGGTGCGGAACAGGCCCATGCGCAGCGCCACGATCGGCGAATCGGGGTCGGCCGCGTTGATGGTCACGGCATGGCCGTCGAGCATGCCCTCGGCCGTGGTGTCGCTCACGATCTTGCTCTTGAGATGCGGCTGCTCGGAGAGCTTGATCAGGCCCTCGCTGCAATCCTGCCAGGTCTCGCCGCCGTCGGTGCTGCGCATGACGCCGTTGATCTCCAGCGCGGCGTAGATCTCGTCGGGCTTCTTGGGGTTCTGCGCCAGGCGCATCACCCGCGAGGCGAACGGACCCTTGCAGTGGGTGCCGATCACCGGCGTCGCGAGCTTCTTCCAGTTCGCGCCGCCGTCTTCGCTGCGATAGACGTCGATCGGCGAGGCGCCGGCGAAGATGCGCTTGGGATCGCGACTGTCGACCATGAAGCACCAGACCTGCTTCTTGGCATCGGGGAAGCCGGTGCGCCGGAAGGTGGCGCCGCGGTCGGTGCTGCGCCACACGCCGTCGTTGGTGCCTGCGAACACGGTCTCGGGATCCTTAGGATGCACGACGACCGTGTAGGCTTCCACGGTGCCCAGCACGTGCTGCCAGTCGCCACCCGACGCGGCGCGGCGGAAGACGCCGACCTTGCCGGGATGGTCCGGTTTGCCGAAGTAGCCTGCGACACCGACATAGACGTGTGACTGGTCAGCCATGACTGCGTCTCCTCAGTTCTTCTTCACCAGCGGGCATTCGCCCTGGTCGAGCGGCCGGAAGGCCTCCTCGGCGGACATCGTCGTGATCAGCTTATAGTAGTCGTAGGGGCCTTTGGACTCCGACGGCTTCTTGACCTCGAACAGGTACATGTTGTGCATCTTGCGGCCGTCCTGGCGGATGTAGCTCAGGCCGAACACCGGATCGTCCCACTTGATCTCCTTCAGCTTGGCCATGACGGCGTCGCTGTTGTCGGTGTTGGCGGCCTTGACGGCATTGAGGTACTGCAGCGCGGCCGAATAGAAGCCGGCCTGGATGCTGGTCGGCATCTTGCCGCCGTGCTTGGTCGCGAAGCGCTTGGAGAAGGCGCGCGTCTTGTCGTTGAGGTCCCAGTAGAAGGCCTCGGTCAGGTTCAGGCCCTGGGCACGCTCCAGGCCGAGCGAGTGCACGTCGGAGATGAAGACCAGGAGGCCGGCGAGCTTCTGGCCGCCCTTGACGATGCCGAACTCCGACGCCTGCTTGATCGAATTGATGGTGTCGCCACCGGCATTGGCGAGGCCGATGACCTGCGCCTTGGAGGCCTGGGCCTGCAGCAGGAACGAGGAGAAGTCGTTGGTGTTGATGGGATGGCGGACCTCGCCCAGCACCTTGCCGTCGTTCTTGGTCACCACATTGGCGACGTCGCGCTGCAGGGCATAGCCGAAGGCATAATCGGCGGTGAGGAAAAACCAGCTCTTGCCGCCGGCCTTGACCACCGCCGAACCGGTGCCGTTGGCGAGCGCGAAGGTGTCGTAGGTCCAGTGCACCGTGTAGGCATTGCAAAGCTTGCCGGTGAGGTCGGACGAGGCGGGGTCGGTGGCGAGGTAGATCTTCTTCTTGTCGTTGGCCACGCGCGAGGTGGCGATCGATGCGGACGAAGCGCCGGTGCCCAGGATGACGTCGACCTGCTCGGTGTCGAACCAGCGGCCGGCGATGGTGGCGGCGACGTCGGCCTTGTTCTGGACGTCGGCCTGCACGATCTCGATCTTCTTGCCGCCGATCGAGCCGCCGAAGTCGTCGATTGCCATCTGGACGGCGATCACCGCGCCGATGCCGTTGATGTCGGAGTAGAGGCTCGACATGTCGGTGAGCACGCCCAGCTTCACCGTGCCGTCGGTCAATTGTTGGGCCGATGCAGGTGCGGCCATGGCCGCCGCGGCCAGAGCTGCCACGCAGAACGCACGCTTCATAAAAGTCCCCTCCCAGGGCTTTGTTGTTGAGGGAAGCCTAACAAGGTGCTGGCATGGTCAACAAGGCGCGAGGGAGGAAGCGAAGGTCATGATCGAGAAGATTCTGGATATCCCGACCAAGGACGGCGCGATCGAAACCTTCGTTTGCCATCCGGAACGGGGAGGGCCGTATCCGCCGGTGCTGTTCCTGATGGATGCGCCCGGCATCCGCGAGGAGCTCTACGAGATGGCCCGGCGATTGGCGACGGTGGGCTACTACGTGCTGCTGCCAAACCTCTACTACCGCGCGGGCAAGGACACGAAGTATGGGCCCGACGTCCTGGAGAAGGGTAGCGCCGAGCAGGCGCGCATGCGCGCCGTGCGCACCAAAATGACGATCCCGCCGGTGATGGACGATATGGCGGCCCTGATCGCCTTCGCCGATTCGCAGAAGGAGTCGAAGAAGGGACCGGTCGGCACCCACGGCTATTGCATGAGCGGACCGTATTCGCTGGCCGCGGCTGCGCGCTATCCCGACCGCATTGCCGCCGCGGCATCGTTCTACGGCACCTGGCTGGTGAGCGACGCTGTCGAGAGCCCGCATCTCACGCTCGGCAAGGCCAAGGGCGAGCTCTACATCTCCTGCGCCGAGCACGACGAGCTCGCGCCGCCGGACATGGTCAAGGAGCTGAAGAAGTTGTTTGATGCGTCAGGCGCGGTGGGTGAGCTCGAAGTGCATCCGGGCGTCCATCACGGCTTCGCCTTCCCGGAACGCTGGTGCTACGACAAGCCTGCTGCTGAACGTCACTGGGAACGGCTGATTGCGCTCTATCGTCGACGGCTGGGGTAGCGTACGCCGTCGATGCAGCGTTGCTGTCATCCCGAGCATAGCGAGGGACCTTTGTGTAACGGAATAGCTCTGTCAGCCGTCTACCTCATGGAGACGGCTGACAGGTCAGACGGATGCACGCTTACTACGTTTACATTCTCACGAACATCAAACGGAACGTAATGTATGTCGGCGTGACCAACGACCTTGAGCGACGCATCGCCGATCATTGCGATGGTAGAGGCGGAGCCTTCACGCGCAAATATCGCCTCAACACGCTCGTGCACGTTGAGGAGTTCCAGTACATCGACGAGGCGATCGCCCGCGAGAAAGAAATCAAAGGTTGGCGGCGATCGAAGAAAGACGCACTCGTTCACGCGGCAAATCCGACATGGGCTGACCTTTCCGAGCTCGGCGCAGCGAAGGGTCCCTCGCTACGCTCGGGATGACAGTGTTGTCGTCCTCGGCGCCGTGCGCCGTTAAGCCGCCTTTGCGGTCTTCGCCTTCTTCTGCTGCCAGCCGTTCAGGATGTCGCGCGCATGGTTCTGCTTGGGATCCATGTCGCGTTCCATGCCCGGCACCTTGGCCGTCAGCTCGATGACGTAACCGTTGGGGTCGCGGAAGTAGATCGACCGGATGAACTTGTGGTCGCTCACGCCGCGGACCTCTCGACCGTCGGCCTTGCCCTTGGCGAACATCTTGTCGAGCGCATCGGGCTCGACCTCGAGCGCGATGTGCAGGTCGAAGTCGTGCTGCTCCTTGAACTCGAACGGCATCTCGGGCGCCTCGAAGAAGGCGAGGCACGAGCCGTCGTCGAGCTGGAAGAAGGAGTGCAACACGCCCGTTCCGGTCTTGCGGCCGGTCTGGGTCGTCTCGATCTTGAAGGCGTTGACCAGCGGCAGGCCGAGGAAGTCCTCGTAGAACTTCCGGGTCTCCTCCGAATCGCGGCAGCGATAGGCGTTGTGGTGCAGACCCTTGATCATCGTTTGCTCCTCAATCAGGTGATCGCCTGCCAGGGCTGCCCCTTGGTCGAGGCGCAGAAGCCGTTGAAGGTTTCGTAGACCTTGGCGTAGTTCGGCCCGGCCTTGAAGGTGTCGAGCCAGCGCTTGATGTTGGGATAGGCCGAGAAATCGCAATGGACAAGCTCGCCCGCCGTGGTGATGGCGGCGCCGAAATAATCCGCGACCGTGAGCTGGTTACCGACCAGGTACTTGTTGGAGCCGATGAAGTGGTCGTTGAGGATCTGCAACCAGATCTTCGACTTCTCCTTGCCGTAGGCGACCACGGCCTCCTGCACCTTGGCGTCCTCGCGCTTCAGGTGCGGGAAGAGCTGCGGATAGATCAGCCCATAGCCCCAGTCGCGATAGAAGTTGGAGTTGAACCAGTCCATGACCTCGTTCACGCGAGCACGTTGCTTGATGTCTTTCGGGAAGGTCGGCGAATCGATCTTCTCCGCGAGGTAGCGCAGGATCGCCGCACTCTCGGTCAGCCGAAAGTCGCCGTCCTCGAGCATCGGGATCAGGTGGTTGGGATTGATCTTGCTGTAGGCCGGCTCGTAGTGCGCGCCTTTCAGGATGTCGACCACTTCCATGTCGCACTTGATGTTGTTGTCGGCAATGAACTGCATCACCGGACGACTCGTCGTGGATACCGGGTGCATGTAGAGCTTCATGAAACCCTCCCTGGCTGTCACTGTTTGGAAGCTCCGGTTAGTCTAGTCCTCCTCGGTTACCAAATCACTTTGCACGGAGGTTCCCATGATCATCGTAACCACTGAGAACATTGCCGGGCACCGAACGGTAACCACCCTGGGCCAGGTCTTCGGCGTGGTCGTGCGCAGCCGCGGCATCGGCGGCAACATCGTCGCCGGCCTGCGCTCGATCGTCGGCGGCGAGATCAGCGAGTACACCCAGATGCTGGAGGAGGCGCGCCGCCACGCCACCGACCGCATGGTGGCCAACGCCACCGCCATGGGCGCCAATGCCATCCTGATGATGCGCTTCGATTCTTCGGAGATCGGCCAGACCATGAGCGAGATCGTGGCTTACGGCACCGCCGCGGTCATCGAACCTCAGCGGACCTGACCGTGTTGCGCTCCGCCGTCCTGGCCGTGGGCGTGCTGATGCTGGCGGCGGGAATCGTCGCCGCCGGCCTCAGCCTGCCGGGCGCGCTGTGGCTCCTGATCGCGGGCGGCGTCATCACCGCGGGCACGCTGCTCGAGCGCGTGGTCTACAAGCCATTGCTGCGCGAAAAGCCGGGCGCGGGCTGGGTCAAAACTGCAGAGCGCTTCATCGATCCCGACACTGGTCAGCCGGTCGACGTCTTCTACAATCCCGCCACTGGCGAGCGGCAGTATGTGTCGCAGGAGCCAAACAAGAAGGCGTAAGGGAGGACAGGATGAGACTGCTCGGTTGGCTGGCGGCGATCGTGGCGGCAGGTGCGTTGCCGGCATCGGCGCAGGATTTCCCGAACAAGCCGATCCGCGTCATCGCGCCGTTCGGCCCGGGCACCGCGACCGACACCGTGGCGCGCGTGATCGCGAACGAACTCGGCAAGCTCACCGGCCAGTCGGTGGTGGTCGAGAACAAACCCGGCGCCGAAGGCCAGATCGGCGCGCAAGCGGCGGCCCAGGCCGCGCCCGATGGCTACACGCTGTTCATCACCACCCAGACCACGCAAGCGATGAACCAGCACATCTACAAGTCGCTGATGTACGATCCGCTGAAGAGCTTCACCCCGGTGTGCGGGCTGACGCTCGGCGCGCAGGTCGTGATGGTGAAGAACGAACTGCCGGTGAAGACGCTGGCCGAGTTCATCGCGCTCGCCAAGAAGGAGCCGGGCAAGCTCTCGTTCGGCAGCGGCAACGGTTCCAGCCGCGGCGGTGCCGAGCTGTTCCGCGTCATGGCCAAGATCGACCTTTTGGGCGTGCCCTACAAAACCCAGCCGCAGGCCGTCACCGACCTGATGGGCGGACGCATCGACATCATCTTCTCGGACTTCACGGCGGGGTTGCCGGCGGTGCTGGACGGCCGGGCGAGGGGCATCGCGGTGACCAGCAAGAAGCCGATCCCGGGGCTGGAGCAGTTCCCGACGGTCGATTCGACGGTGCCGGGCTTCGAGATGTGGGCATGGACTGCGGCCTACGTGCCGGCCGGCACGCCCAAGCCCATCGTCGACAAGCTGAACGCGCTGGTGCGCGAGGCGATGAAGTCGGAGGGCTACCTGACGCTGACGCGGACGACGTACGGCATCCCGTTCCCCGGCACGCCCGAGGAACTCGCGGCTTTCCAGGCGAGCGAGACCAAGAAGTGGGGCGAGATCGTCACCGTGGCGGGGATGAAGGAGCCTTAGCTGGGGGCGCGCCACTCCAGTGGCGCGTCTTTGCCGGCCACTAATGACGCGCGACTGGAGTCGCGCGCCCCCAGCGAGCCGCTGCGAGTTGCCAGGCAGCCGATACCAGGACGCAGGCGGCCACGGCCCAGAATGCCGCGCGGTAGCTGACCGTCGAGGCGATCAGCGCAAACAGCGGCGGGCCGAAGACGGCACCCGAAAAGGCGAGGGCGGTCTGGACTGCCGCCACGGCCGCCGTCTCGCCGGTTGGCGAGAGGTGGGCGAACTCGGCCTGCGATGTGCCGTTCCAGCTGATGACGACCGAGCCGTAGCCGACGACGACCAGGGCGATCAGCCAGAACGGCGTGTCGGCTTCCAACAGGCCGATCGCGACGCAGCCCAGTGTCATGGCGATGCCCGTCCAGCCCAGGACCACCATGCGCGGAATGCGGTCGCCGAGCGCGCCGCTCACCAGCCGCATGCCCGTGCCGGCGAGCTGCGAGATCGACAGCAGGAGGCCGGCGCGAGCGATGCTGAGGGCGCAGTGCTCGTAGAGATAGGTCACCAGATAGAAGGTGAAGGTGTGCTGGGCGATGACATAGACGAAGGCTGACCAGCCGAGCACGCGCAGCTGGGCATGGCCCAGCACGAACCGGATCGAGCGCCAGATGCCGATCGACGGCGCGCCGGCGGTGACCACGACGTCGATGCGCGAGCGCAACAGCTCGACGACCAGGATCGCGGCGATTGCCATCGCGGCGGCAACCAGGCTGGCGCCGCGCCAACCGAAATGGGCCAGCAGGAAAGGGAAGACGACGCCGGCCAGGGCAAAGCCGATCGGCACGCCGGTCTGCTTGATCGAGAAGACGATGCCGAACCATTGGCGCGGCACCCGCTGGGCCAGCACATGCGCCGAGGCGGGATTGATCGGCCCTTGCGCGGCGCCGATGAACATCACGGCGATCACGGTCGCCGCGACCAGCGCCAGGGCATTGAAGGCAAGCCCGATGGCGGCCATCAGCAGGGCGAACTGGCAGATCCTCACGGCCCCCAGCCGCACGATGGGCCCGGCCGCGAACAGCGCCAAGACGGCGGCGACGGCATAGATGATGGCGGTGAAGATGCCGACCAGCTTGGGATCGATCGCGAGGTCCTTCGCGACCGCCGGCATCATCACGCCGAGCGCCAACACGCAGAGCGAGATCATCGCCTGGATGGCCAGCATGGTGGCCACCGGGACGATGGCGGTCTTCATGGAAGGCACGCCTCACCCTGAGGAGGCCCGAAGGGCCGTCTCGAAGGGTGGGCAACAGGCGCGGTGCTCGTGCCCACCCTTCGAGACGGGCGCTGCGCGCCCTCCTCAGGGTGAGGTGTACGGTGCATCGACCGACTACATCCCGTAGAGGTCGGCCTTGTTCAGCACCGTGTTGCGCAGGATGCGGATCGAGGCCACGTCGACCATGACGCCGTCGACGTTGATGGCGCCCAGGCCCTGCGCCTCGGCCTCGGCATAGGCCTTCTCGAGCTTTCTAGCCCGCGCGACATCCTCGGGTTTCGGCGAGTAGATTTCCAGCGCATGCTCGATCTGCGAGGGATGGATCGCCCACTTGCCGACGCAGCCCAGGATCATCGAGCGCCTGCACTCCTCGCGATAAGTCTCGGGGTTCTTGAAGTCGGCGAACGGGCCGTCGACCGGGTCGATGCCGGCGGCGCGGCAGGCCATCACCAGCCGGAAGCGCGCGTAGTGCCAGAGGTCGCCCGGGTAGCCATCGTTGGTGCCGACGTTCTTGTTGGTGACGCCCATCGAGGCCGAGAAGTCGCCCATGCCGAACACCAGGCATTCGAGCCGCGGCGTCGACTTGGCGATGGCGTCGACGTTCTGCATGCCCTCGACCTCCTCGATCAGGGCTTCGAGGCCGATGCGGTTCTTGAGCTTCAGCTTCTTCTCGAGCTGATGCAGCAGTTTGTCGGCGAACAGCACGTCGGCCGGGGTCATGACCTTCGTCATCATGATGGTGTCGAGATGCTCGCCCGCGCCCTCGACGACCTCGATGATGTCCTCGAAGGCGTACTCGGTGGTGAGGTCGTTGATGCGCACGCAGCGCGTCTTGCCCTGCCAGTTCAGCGTCTTCAGCGCCTCGACGATCTTCTTGCGCGCGTCGCGCTTCTGGCTGGGGGCGACGGCGTCCTCGAGGTCGAGGAAGACATGGTCGGCCTTCGATTCGGATGCCTTCTGCATCATCTTCTCGCTCGAGCCGGGCGTGGAAAGCTGCACGCGGCGGGCGCGGCGTGGACGGTCGGTCATGTCATGTCTCCTAAGAGCGGCTTCCGAATGGGTGGAACCGCGTGCGGTTCCACCCATTTGGAAACGCGCGTGGCGCACACCTTGGTTTATACGGCACATTCCGTCCGGCTGATTCCAGCCGGACGGAATGTGCTTAGGCAACGATCTTTTCGGCCCGAAGACGCGCAATATCCGCGCCACCCAGGCCGAGACGGGTCAGATACTCATCGGTGTGCTCGCCCAGCAAGGGGGCGCGATGGCGCACGCGGCCGGGTGTCTCGCTCATCTTGATGGCGACGCCCGCTACTTTCATGTCGCCGTCGAGCCCGGGGTGGGGCACGGACACGACCATGTCACGGGCGGCGAAGTGGGGGTTGGCGAAGACGTCGCGCACGTCGTTGACCGGGGCGAACGGTACCTGGCCGCCGAGATGGGCTAAAAGCTCCTGCTTGGTGCGCTGGCTGGTGAAAGCCGAGACCGCGGCGATGATCTCGTCCTGGTGCGCGCGTCGGTCCTGCACCGTGCCGAGCCGCGGGTCGGCGCCCATCTCCGGCCGGCCGATCAGGCGGCACAGGGTCGGGAAGTGCGTGTCGGCGTGGGCCGCGATGGTGACGTGGCCGTCCTTGGCCGGGAACATGCCGAACGGGCAGAGCAGGGGATGGTGGTTGCCCTCCGGCACCGGCACGCCGCCGGTGAAGGCGTGCTGGTGCACGATGCGCTCGCACATCGACAGGATGGCGTCGACCATGCCGACATCGACGAACTGGCCGCGGCCGGTCTTGTGGGCGCGCAGGATGGCGCTGACGATGCCGACGGCGCACATGGTGGCGGGCATCAGGTCGCCGATGCCGGGGCCGACCTTCATCGGCGTGTGGGCGTCGGGACCGGTGATCGCCATGACGCCGCCGAAGGCCTGGGCGACCACGTCGTAGGCCGGCCAGTCGGTGTAGGGGCTTCTACCGGTGCGCCAGTCGCCGAAGCCGCGGATGGTGGCGTAGACCAGCTTGGGAAAGCGTTCGTGCAGGGTCTCGTAGCCGAGACCGAGGCGATCCATGACGCCGCCGCGATAGTTCTCGACCACGGCATCGGCGCCCTCGCACAGCCGCATCACCAGCTCGCGTCCCTCGGGACGTTTCAGGTCGATGGCGATCGACTTTTTGTTGCGGTTCACTGAGGCGAAGTAGCCGCCGAACGCTTTCAAATTGTCGTCGGCGTGGTATGGCCCGACGATGCGCGTATGGTCGCCGTCGAGCGGTTCGACCTTGATGATCTCGGCCCCTTGGTCGGCCAGCAGCATGGTGCAAAAGGGGCCGGCCAGCATCTGGGTGAGATCGACGATCCGGACCCCATCCAAGGCACCGGTCGTCATGGTCTTCCGGACCGCGCGCGTCCCGCGCGCTCATGAGGCGCGCGAGACGCGCGCGGTCCGGAAGAGCATGAGCAAGTCATTTGTTCCCCCAATGGCTGCGCCGCTTGATCAACACCGTGCGCTCGCCTTCGAAGATGTGCTTGTCGTCCTGGTTCACGCCGTAGTGCTTGAAGCGCACGACGCCGGCATCGGCCTGCTTGGCGGCGCTGGTCTCCAGCACCTCGCTGTAACAATAGAGCGTGTCGCCATGATAGAGCGGCCCCTTCAGCCGGATCTTGTCCATGCCGAGCTCCATCAGGGCGTTCTCGGCGGTGTCCTCGGCGGCGAGCCCGATGCACATGGAGATGGTGACGCCGCCAAAGCCCAGGCGTTGGCCGTAGTTGGTCGACTTGGTCAGGTGCTCGTTGAAGTGCGCCTCGGCCGTATTCATGGTCACATTGGTGATCCAGACCTGCTCCATCGGCTCCACGGTCTTGCCGCGCGCATGCTTCAGCACGTCGCCGACCTTGAAATCCTCGAAATAGTTGGCCTTGCCGGTGAGGGAGGAGACCTTCATCAGTTCCTCCCGCGTCCCAGCAGCCGGTCGGAGATGATGCGCTTCTGGATCTCCGACGTGCCTTCGAAGATCTTGGTGAGCCTGGCGTCACGCCAGTGGCGCTCGACGGCGTGGAGCGTGGTGTAGCCCGCGCCGCCATGGATCTGGATGCCCTCGCTGCACACGCGCTCGGCCATCTCCGAGGCGAACAGCTTCACCATCGAGGCTTCCTTGTCGCAGCGCTGGCCGGTGTCGATCTGCTCGCAGACGAAGTAGTTGAGCTGGCGCGCCGCCTCGATCTGGGTCGCCATCTCGGCGATCTTGAAGCGGATCGCCTGGAACTCGGAGATCGATCGGCCGAATTGCTTGCGGTCGTTGGCGTACTTGATCGAATCGTCGAGCGCGCCCTGAGCCAGGCCGATGGCGCGGGCCGCGGTATGGGCACGGGCGGTCTCGAGGCCCGAGGTAGCGTAGTAGAAGGCCTTGCCTTCCTCGCCGATCATATTGGCGGCGTCGACGCGGAAGTTGTCGAAGGCCAGCTCATAGGTCTTCCAGCCGAAGTAGCCGATCTTGGGGATCGGCGCGCCGCTGATGCCCTTGGGCAGGGTGCCGCGCTTCTTCTCGACGAAGAACATGGAGAGGCCCATGTGCCGCTTGCCGGCCGGCGGATCGGAAGTGCGGGCGATGATGATCAGGAAGTCGGCGCCGTCGGCGAAGGTGCACCAGTACTTGTTGCCGCTGATCAGATAGCCCGAGCCGTCCTTCCTGGCGCGGCAGGAGATGTTGGCGACGTCGGAGCCGGCATTGGGCTCGGACATCGAGAACGCGCCGAGGAAGGAGCCGGTGGCCATGCGCGGCAGGTAGCGCGCACGCTGCTCCTCGCTCATCTCCTGCGCGCCGATCAGCAGGTTGCCGCGGGCGATCAGCGAGGCGACGCTCATCCAGCCGCGCGACAGCTCCTCGGTCACCAGGCAGTACTCGAAGCAGCCCAAGCCGAGCCCGCCGTACTTCTCGGGGATCAGGATGCCGAAGTATCCCAGCTCGGCCATCTTGTCCCTGAGGTCCATCGGGATGTCGCCCTTCTCGGGATCGAGCTTGTTGGCGACTGGCAAAACCTCGTTGAGGGTGAATTCGCGCGCCTGCTCCTGGATCATGCGGCGCTCTTCGGTGATGTAGGGCATGGTTTTAAGCGTTCCTGAGACGCACGAGGTTGGTGCGCTTGAAGTCGATGGCGAGCTCTTCGCGCTGGTTAAAGCCCTTGGTGTGCCAGGTGACGATGCCGAACCCCTTGTGGGAGTCCGAGGTGCGCCGGTCGAGCACGACGGATTCGGCCCGGAGCGAATCCCCGGGATAGACGGGTTGGTGATAGCTGAGTTCGTTGACGCCGAGGAATGGCCCGCCGCCTTCGCTCAGATCCTCGACGGTGAGGCCGAACACCGTGGTGAAGACGAGCAGCGGGTTGACGACGATGCCGGGATGGCCGTGGGCGCGGGCATAGGCGGCGTTGAAGTAGTGCGGATTGAAGTGCAGCGTCAGCGTCGAGAAGAGGGTGCTCTCCGACTCGGTGACCGTGCGACCCCAATGGTGCTTGAACACGCGGCCGGGCTCGAAGTCCTCATAGCGGTTCCCTTTCGGGACCAGCCGGGCCCGCGTCCTGAAATCCTCTGCCATTCCCTCTCCTCATGGGAGCGCGGGCCTCCGGCCCGCTCATGATGCGGGCCAGAGGCCCGCGCTCCCAAAACTAGCTCTTCGTCGAGGCCCTCGCGAGTTCACCCACGTCGCCCAGGCTGTCGATGCGCTCGATCGCGTCGGCCAGCCGGCGCGTGCCGGCGGCGCCCAGCACCGGGCTCACCAGGCTCTCGAACTTGGTCTCGATCGCCGCACGCTGCTTCTTGACGTCGGCCCACGGGATGCCCGAATCGTGGCTCGCCTCTAGCGTCGTGCCGTCGTCGAGCTGGATCGCCATCTCGGCCAGCGAATGCTCCCAGTTGGGCTTGAACTCGATCGACACCTTGTCGCGTAGCGCCTTCATGCGCGGCTCCTGGGTGATCGCGTCGCTGTAGGAATCGAGCGCGGCGGTGTCGACGCCGTTCAAGGCCATCGCCACGGTCTGGCGCAGCGAGAACTTGGCTTCCAGCCCGGTCGTCGGGTTGGGGATGTTGCAGACCTTGTCGGCGCCGGCATCGATCCGGAGAAGGATCTTCTTCACCCGCTCGGGCGGGAAGTTGCTTTTCAGCCTGATCTCCTTGGCGCACTCGATCGGCGCGTGCGTGAGGTAGCAGGCGGCATGGTACTTGAAGAGGTTATTGCGCAGGTGCCAGCCCTGCGGCGGCTCGCCCAGCGCGGCGTCGGCATTCAGATGATCGCTCTGTGATGAGGCGAAGCCCTGGTCGCATTCCAGCGAATCACCGCGCGCCGTAAAACCCTTGGCCGCAAGACGTGCGGCGCGCAGGCCATGCTCGGATGCGGTGCCGGCATGCAACGGCTTGCACATGGTGCCGAAGTTGGATTTCAAGCCGGCCGCCTGGGTGGCGGCGATGCCGAAGGCGACGGCGAGCTGCTTATCGCTCAGGCCCAGCATGCGACCCGCGGCGGCGGTGGCGGAGAACGAGCCGACCGTGCCGGTGACGTGGAAGCCCTTCTGGTAGTGGCTGGGCGAGACCAGCCGGCCGACGCGGCCCGAGGTCTCGTAGCCCGCGACGAAGCTTTCGATGAACAGCCGGCCCGACGCCTTGATCTGCTCGCCGAGCGCCAGCAGGGCAGGGACCACGGTGACGGTCGGATGGCCGCCCATGGAGAAATTGACGTCGTCATAGTCGAGCGCGTGGCTTGCCGCACCGTTGATCAGGGTCGCGGTCGACGGCAGCACCTTCTCACCGCGGCCGACCAGCGAAGCCTGGCCCTTGGCGCCATCCTCCAGCGCCTCGCGCACGAGAATATCGGTCAGTTCCTCCTGCGCGCCGGGCACGGTGACGGCGAACCAGTCGAGCAGGCACTGCTTGGTGCGCTCGACCAGGTCGGCCGGCAGGTCGTTCCAGGCCAGTATGGCGGCGCGACGGGCGATTTCGGCGGTGACGGGCACGGCGACCATGGGGCCTCCTGAGGTGGGAGACCGAAGTGTCGGACACCGGGCGCGGCATTGTCTACAGGAGCGACACCTCGTTGCCGCACGGCGGTCCGAGACCGCCGGCTAGGGAGCTTTCGTGAATTTCGTCGGCATGGGTATCTTGGGCGTCACCGCAGGGCTCAGGCATTCGTTGCCGTTGCCGTCGTCGATCGTGAGTTTGCCCGCGTCTATCGTGTACCGGCAGGTCTTGTAACGCGAGCCATCATCGCCGCGGATGTCGACCTTGCCCTTGCTGTCGAGCGACCATTTGATCCGCAGGACGGTGCGAGGCGGCACCGCGTCGTAGACGAAATCGAATACGCCGTCTTTCTTGAACTCGATCGTATGACGGGAGCCGTCGTCGGGTATCCATAACCCCGTCAGCGCCTTGCGGTCTTCCTCAGTCGCCGGCTTGTCGCAGGCCAGCAGGCTGACGCTTATCAGCGCGACCAACAGCGTATGTGTGGCGTTCATGCGGGGGATGCGACCTGCGCTAGACCTTCAGCATATCAGTTCTGACGCCTTCTTCTCGAACCAGGCGCCGGCGAATTCGCCGATGGTGCGGAGGCGATAGGCTTGGTCGCTGCTTGCGAGGAAGTCGTGCGTGGCCCGCGCGCAACCTTCCCAGAAATAGTAATCGTCAAGAATGACCCGGGCGTCGGCGGTGGTGTGCGGCAGGAGTGTGTCCAGCACGAAGCGAACCGGGTCGTACCAGTCGGCATCGACCCGGAGCAGGGCGATGCCTTCACGCTCCAGGGCCGTCGTCCGGCGCGGCAGCGTATCGGAAAACCAGCCGGGTACCACGCGACACTCTTCTTCAGAGAACCGGAAGTGCTTGATCGCGGTCAGCACGTCTCCGAGAGCGGCAGTGCAGTTGTCGTAGTAGTACGGACTGTCGACATCGCGTTGGTAAGCCTTCGCCGAGGGGCCGTCGCGCTCGCCGGCCGGCGGCAATCCCTGAAAGCTGTCGAACATCCAGACTGGCTTGATGATCTTGCCGTGTTTGTAGCGCTGCGCCAGCAGCATGCCGAAGCTGCAACCGCCTTTCCAGGTGCCGCATTCGACGATGCTTCCCTTGAGGCCTACTTCAATGCTCTGAAGGGCACTCTCGAGCGTGAAGAGCAGCGGGGCTTGCGGCACCATCGTGTATGGAGCGACTTCCCGGCAGACCCTGTGGAGGAGCTCCTCGTCTCGGACGCTCGTCGGCATCGACATCCTTCACGCTTCTAGGGCTTGCGCGCGACGATATGGAAGATGTGCCAGTGCTTGGCATTGCCGCGCGGCGTCACGCCGTCGTCTTCTTCCTCCTCGAACATCTCGAGGTCAAGGCCGTCGAGCATGCGCAGCGCTTCATCGCGGCTGACGAAGGTCATGCCCAGCCGGCCGGCCCATGTGTCCTTCGGCCCATACCATTGACCGCTGAACCGTCCGCCCTCGGGCAGCGCCTCGCGGATGCGTTCCCATAGGCGATGGAACGCCTCGGGGTCGCAAAGCGGCATGGCGAAGCTCGAATTCACCAGGTTGAGGCCGAGCGGCAACGGCACATCCTCGAAGCGCGCCTGGATGGGCGTGAGCTCATGGTCGGGAGGCAGGGGACGGGCCTGCAGCTGCCGCAACGCCTCGGGCTCGGCGTCGACGGCCACGACACGCCAGCCGCGACGCAACATCTCGATCACGTCGCGGCCGTCGCCGCAGCCGAGATCGACGGCGAGCGACCCGGTCGCGCCGGGGCCGAACCGGTCGAGCGCTGTGACCAACGTGCGGCGCGGCGGCCGCTCGCGCAGCTTCTCGTAGTAGGCGGCCCAGTCAGCGGATTTATTTTCCGTCATGCGCTCGTTCGCAATGTGTCGCGCTTGTCGCCCGTTTCATCGTGTGATCGTATGCCCTGCAAACAATAATGAAGTCACGTCCAGGGAGGAACTGATGAAGAGGTTGGCCGGCCTCGCGCCCATTGCGGTGCTTGTCGCAGTGCTAGCCTTTGCGCCGGTGGTGCACGCGGATATCAAGGCTCTGGAGGAGGGCGCCAAGAAGGAAGGCGAGCTCACCTGGTACGTCGCCCACTACACGTCGGAGGGCGCGGAGGACCTGGGCCGCGGCTTCACCGAGATGACCGGCGTCAAGGTCAACGTCGTGCGGACGACGGCGCAGGTCGCCTACCAGCGCCTGCTGCAGGACCTCAAGAACAACCAGACGATCTGCGACGTCTTCTCCTCGACCGACGTCGGCCACTACGTGCGCCTGGCGGCCGAGGGGCGCTTCGAGAAGTACGTGCCGGAGACGGAGGGCAAGATCCTGCCGACCTTCCGCAACTTCGATCCTGCGGGCTTCTATCACACAACGTCGGCCGGCCTGGTCGTGCTGACCTACAACTCGACCAAGGTGAAGGCCGAGGAAGCGCCCAAGAAGTGGCAGGACCTTCTGGACATCAAATGGAAGGGCAAGGTCTCGACCGGCCATCCCGGCTTCTCGGGCTATGTCGGCACCTGGGTGCTGACGATGAAGAACCTCTACGGCTGGAGCTATTTCGAAAAGCTCGAGAAGAACAAGCCGCAGATCGGCCGCTCGATCAACGACACGGTGACGGCGCTCAACGCCGGCGAGCGGCAGGTCGCGGCCGGCGCCGACGGCTCGACGCTGTTCAGTGCCTCGCGCGGCAATCCCTTGGCTGTGTCCTATCCCACGGACGGCTCGGTGCTGATCATCGCGCCATCGGCGATCATGAAGGGCACCAAGCATCCCAATGCCGCCAAGCTCTTCATGGAATACCTCTATTCGGTCGAGGCGGCGAAGATCAACGCCAAGCACTTCGCCATTCCGCTCAGGCCGGAAGTGCCGTCGCCGCCGGGCGCCAAGGCGATCAGCGAGATCAAGACCATCCGGCCGACCGTGGCGGACATCGACAAGGGCATCCCCGAGGTGATCGAGCAGTGGCGCGACACGTTCGGGAATTGATGCTGGGTTCTCATGCTCTTCCGGACCGCCGGCGTCCCGCCGGCCTCATGAGCCGGCCAGAGGCCGGCGGTCCGGAAGAGCATGAACGCGCCACTGGAGTGGCGCGCCCCCGGCGATGACCGTCGCCGCGCCAGCGCTCGCGACGCCGCAGGCGCGACGCGCGATCTCCTTCGATTCGACGTGGCTGATCTGGATCGCGATCATCGCGGTCCTGCTGTTCCTGGTGGTGAGCCCGTTCATCTACCTGGTGATCACCAGCTTCACCGCCGAGAAGACCGGCGACTTCACCTTCGCCAACTACGCCACCGCCTACGGCCGGGCGCGCTACATCGATGCGCTCATGAATTCGCTCAAGCTCGGCGGCGCGGCGGCGGCGCTGGCCGGCCTGTTCGCCATCCCGCTCGCCTGGGCGGTCGCGCGCACCGACATGCCGGGACGAGGGCTCACCCGCATGCTGGTGCTGGTGACCTTCATCACGCCGCCCTACACCGGCGCCGTCGCCTGGATCCTGCTGGCCGGGCCGAACGCCGGCTGGCTCAACCGCTTCTTCATGCTGGTGACGGGCGCGGAGGCGGGACCGTTCAACATCTACAGCTTCACCGGCCTGGCGCTGGTCATCGCGCTTTATTCATTCCCGTACATCTTCATCTTCACCACGGCGGCGCTCGAGCTGGTGTCGTCGGAGATGGAGGACGCCGCCAACATCCTGGGAGCAGGGGCGTGGCGCACCATGCATCGTGTCACCCTGCCACTGGCACTGCCGGCGATCCTGGGCGGCCTGATCATCTGCTTCCTGGAGGCGATCGCGTTGTTCGGTTCGCCCGCCATGATCGCCATCCCGGCGCGCTTCAACGTCGTGACGACGCAGCTCTTCCAGTTCTTCGGCAACCCGGTGCGCGTCGAGGTGGCGGCCGCCTACGCCATGCCCTTGCTCGGCGTCACCATCCTGCTGATCCTGATCCAGCGCCTGATGACCCGCCGCAAGGGCTTCGTGGCCCTCACCGGCAAGGGCGGCGAGCGCCGTGCGATCCAGCTCGGCCCGTGGCGCTGGGCGATGTTCGGCTACGCCATGCTGGTGGCCGCCCTGGCGGTGTTCCTGCCGTACCTGTTCCTGGTCCAGGCCGCCTTCGCCAAGGCGTGGGGTCGCGGCTTCGGGCTGGAGAACATCTCGCTTAGAAACTTCCACTTCGTGCTGTTCGAGCACACCACTGCGGCCAAATCGGTGCTGAACAGCTTCCTCTATGCCGGCGTCAGCGCCACGGCGGTCGTGATCCTGACCCTGGGCGTGGCCTACATCGTCACCCGGCGCCTGGTCCCGTTCGGCGGCATTTTAGGCTTCCTCTGCATCGCGCCCTTCGTGATCCCGGGCGTGGTCCTGGCGATCGGCTTCTACGCCGCCTACGCGCCGCCGCCGCTGGCGCTCTACGGCACGGCATTGATCCTGATCCTGGCCTTCACCACGCGCTTCCTGCCGATCGGCTACGTCAACGCCAGTGCGGCCATGCGCGCCCTCAACCCCGAGATGGAGGAGGCGGTGCGCGTGCTGGGCGGCAGCCGGCTGACGGCGCTGCGCCGCGTCGTGGCGCCCTTGCTGAAACGCAGCCTTTTAGGCGCCTGGCTGCTGATCTTCATTCCGGCGACGCGCGAATTGTCGGCCGCGATCTTCCTCTACGGTCCCAATACCAAGGTCGCCTCGGTCATGATCTTCGACATGAGCGAGGAGGGGAATTTCGAGTACCTTGCGGCGTTGGCCCTGATCCTGCAGGTGCTGACGCTGCCGCTGCTCTGGATCGGCCAGAAGGCGCTGGGACGTGATTTCATGCTGAGACGCACCGCGACATGAGCAAGCTTGTCCTGAAGAACGTCGCCCGCCGCTACGGCGCGGTCGAGGCCGTCGCCGACTTCTCCCTGGAGCTGGTGCCGGGCGAGTTCGTGTCGCTGCTGGGTCCGTCAGGGTGCGGCAAGACCACGACCTTGCGCATGATCGCGGGCTTCATGCCGCCGTCGGCCGGCACCATCGAGATGGACGGCCAGCAGATCTCCTCGCCGTCCTCCGTCGTGCCGCCCGAGAGACGGCGCATGTCGATGATCTTCCAGAGCTACGCCATCTGGCCGAACATGACGGTGGGGGAGAATGTCGGCTTCGGCCTGCAGGTGCGCAGGCTCGGCCGCGGCGAGATCGACCGCAAGGTCGACGCCATCCTCGACGTCGTGCAGATGCGCGGACTGAAGGGCCGCTACCCAGCCGAGCTGTCGGGCGGCCAGCAGCAGCGCGTGGCGCTGGCCCGCGCCATCGTCGTCGAGCCCGAGGTGCTGCTGCTCGACGAGCCGCTCTCCAACCTCGACGCCAACCTGCGCGAGGAAATGCGCTTCGAGATCCGCCGCCTGCACGACGAGTTCAAGATCACGACGGTTTACGTCACCCACGACCAGTCCGAGGCCATGGTGACCTCCGACCGCATCGTGGTGATGAACAAGGGCCGCATCGAGCAGATCGACGCCCCGCACGTGCTCTATGCCCGGCCCAAAAGCCGGTTCGTGGCGGGCTTCATCGGCCGCACCAACTTCCTGGAAGGCAGCCGGCAGGGCAGCGAAGTCCGCTTCGACGGCTTCTCAGCCGCCGCCTCGGGCCTCGAAGGCGCCAACGGAACCGGCGGCCTGCTCTACTCGCTGCGCCCCCAGGCCATCGGCCTCGCCACGCAAAAGCCGAATGGCGGCTACCTCGCAGTGGAAGCAGAAATCGCAGGGCGATCCTACCTCGGCGAATACTGGGACTATCAGGTGAAGCCGCTCGGAGGCGCCAAGCCGCTGCGCGTTTCGACCGGTCCCAACGCGGTTTTCGAGATCGGCAGCCGCGTCTGGCTGGAGATCGATCCCTCGGCCATGGTACGGGTAGAATAGTCGCCCAACACCAGAGTGAGATCATGACCGCAGGACCGCTTGCCCGCTTCACCGTGCTCGACCTGACGCGCGTGCGCGCCGGCCCAACGGCGGTGCGCTACCTCGCCGACTGGGGCGCCAACTGCATCAAGGTCGAGATGCCGCCCGGCGCCGGCGACATGGACATGGGCGGGCCGCGCCATGGGCCCGACTTCCAGAACCTGCATCGCAACAAGAAGTCGATCACGCTCAACCTCAAGGAGCCGGATGGCCTCGCCGTCTTCAAGAAGCTGGTCGAGAAGGCCGACGTGGTGGTCGAGAACTACCGCGCCGACGTGAAGTTCCGGCTGGGCATCGACTACGAGAGCCTGAAGAAGGTGAATCCGCGCATCATCCTGGGCTCGATCTCGGGCTTCGGCCAGGACGGCCCCTACGCCGAGCGCGCGGGCTTCGACCAGATCGCCCAGGGCATGGGCGGGCTGATGTGGGTCACCGGCATGGAAGGGCAGGGACCGGTGCGTGCGGGCATCGCCGTGGCCGACGTGGGCGCGGGCCTGCATTGCGCTATCGGCATCCTGATCGCGTTGCTCGAGCGCGAGACCTCGGGGCAGGGCCAGTGGGTGTCGAGCTCGCTCCTGCAGGCGATGATCTCGATGTGCGACTTCCAGGCGGCGCGCTGGACCATCGCCAAGGATGTGCCCGGCCAGGCCGGCAACAACCATCCGACCTCGATCCCGACCGGCGTGTTCAAGACCAAGGACGGCTACATCAACATCGCGGCATCGGGCGGCCACATCTACAAGCGCTTCTGCGAGAGCATCAATGCGCCGGAGCTGATGACCGACGAGAAGTTCTCGACCGACAAGGCGCGGCGCAGCAATCGCGACCTGCTCAACGCCGAGATCGAGAAGCGGGTCGGCGCCTACGGCAGCGCCGAGCTGGTCGAGAAGCTCAACAAGGCGGGCGTGCCGGCCGGCCCGATCTACAAGATGGACGAGATGTTTGACGATCCGCAGGTCAAGCACCTGAAGATGGCGCATCCGGTGAACTCGCCCAAGCTCGGTCCGATCGAGCTGATCGGCCAGGCCATCAACATGAGCCGCACGCCCTTCGAGATGCGCACGGCCACGCCCGAGCAGGGCGAGCACACCGAGGCCGTGCTGAAGGAGGCGGGCTTCGACGCCGCGGCGATCGCGAGCTTCAAGCAGCGCGGCGTGATCTAGGAGGCAGCGATGATCAGTCCTACCCCGAACATGATCGCCGAGAAGGTGGGCCCGGTCGGCAAGCTCATCTTCAACAAGCCGGCCAAGCGCAACGCGACCTCGTCGGACATGTGGGAGGCGATCCCGGTCATCATCGACGAGTTCGAGAAGGATCCGGCAATCCGAGTCGTGGTGGTGACGGGTGCAGGGGACCAGGCCTTCGTCTCGGGCGCCGACATCTCGGAGTTCGAGAAGGCGCGCTCGACGCCCGAGCAGGTCGCCTACTACGACAAGATCGGCGAGATCGCCAATGCGCGCCTGTCGAAGTGCTCAAAACCGACGATAGCGCGCATCCGCGGCTTCTGTGTCGGCGGCGGCGTGGCGGTGTCGCTGACCTGCGACATCCGCATCGCATCCGACAACTGCAAGTTCGGCGTGCCGGCGGCACGGCTTGGCCTGGGCTACCGTGCGGCGGGCATCAAGACCTTGATGGACGTGGTCGGGCCCGCTTACGCCAAGGAGATCTTCTTCACCGGCCGCATGTTCAGCGCCCAGGAGGCTCTGGGCATGGGCCTGATCAATCGCGTCGTGCCGGACGGCGAGCTCGACGCCTATGTCGACGACTACTGCAAGCGCATCGGCGAGAATGCGCCGCTCACCATGCATGCCGCCAAGCGCACCATCGAGGAGTTGACGCGCCTCGATGGCAAGCCGGATTTCGCGCGGACGACGGCGCTGGTGAAGGAGTGCTTCGCCTCCGAGGACTACATCGAAGGCCGTACGGCCTTCATGGAAAAGCGCCGACCGCAGTTCAAGGGACGCTAGGAGACCGCCATGGCCGTTCTCACCCGCGAGCAGATCGACGCCTTCTGGCGCGACGGCTACCTCATGGTCGACGATGCGGTGACGCCCAAGCAGCTTGCCGCGCTCAAGGCGGAGATCGCCGCCTGGGTCGAGCAGAGCCGCGCGCATGGCGCGCCGTTCGGGCCGCCGACCATCGACGGCCGGCCGCGCTTCGACATGGGCGGCGAGCACACCGCCGAGAAGCCGGCGCTGCGTCGCATCAACAACCCGTCGGACATTTCCGACGCCTATCGCGAGGTCATGCTCGACGCGCGCACCGTCGACATGGTGGCCGACCTGATCGGGCCCGACGTCAAGTTCCACCATTGCAAGATCAACCTGAAGCTCTCGGGCGCCAAGACCGAGGTCTCGTATCACCAGGACTTCGCCTACACGCCGCACACCAATTCCGACATCGTGACGGCGCTGCTGTTCCTCGACGACATCGACGAGAGCAACGGCTGCCTCACGGTCGTACCGGGCTCGCACAAGGGACCGATGCTGTCGCTGTTCGACGGCGAGCGCTTCACGGGCGGCGTCGCCGCGGATGAGGAAAAGGTGGCATTGGCCAAGTCGGTGCCCTGCCTCGGCAAGGCGGGCAGCGTCTGCCTGATGCACACCAAGCTCCTGCACGGCTCGGCGGCCAACGGCGCAGACAAGGCACGCGGCCTCTATATCTGCGTCTACACAGCGGCCGACGCCGTGCCGATCGCGCACAATCCCATGCCGAGCCCGAACGAAGGCCGCATCGTGCGCGGCAAGGAAGCGCGCTTTGCGCGCCTGACCGAGGGTTTGGTCGAGTTGCCCAAGCAGCCCAAGTCGGCGTCGTTCTTCACGGTGCTGGGCCAGGATTCCAAACAGGCCGCCGAGTGATCGACCCGTTTCCGGCTATCGCCGAAGCGCCGGCGGCCGGAAAGACAGCCGAGCTCTTTGCTGACATCCGTGCGACGGTGGGCGTTCGTGTGGTCAGTCTGGTATGGCGCCACCTCGCCACGGTTGATGGAGCACTGCCCTGGGCGTGGCGGGCGGTGAAGCCGCTGTACCTTCAGGGCATGGCCGACCGCGCCGTCGTCGATTTTCGTCGCGACATGGCCTTGCCGACGCTTGGCTCCCTGGCGGGCCCGGAGCCGGCCAGTGTTGATGCGGTGCTGGCGAGCTACGACCATTCCAACACCGTCAATCTCTTCGCCCTTGGCGCTTTGGTCGCGCGACTGCGCGGCGATGCTGCGCCGGAGGGGACGGTGGAGCAGGGGCCGCGCCTGCCGGCGCCCGACGTCGACCTGCCGCCGCTTGCTTCCGAGGTCGACGTGCCGACCGATGCTTGGCAGCGCGTGTTGCGGCTCAACCATTTCGGCGACCGACCGGAGCCCCTGATCCTGGCCAGCATGTATCGCCATCTCGCTCACGCGCCGTCTTTCCTGCAACGCCTGGAAGCAGCGTTGACGCCGGTGCAGGCCGACGGCTCGCTCGAGCGCGCCATCCTCGGCAATCGTCGGGCGGCTCATCAGCGGGCACGCGTGCTGGCGCGCGCGATCCCTGCCGATAGGCCGCAGCTCGCGGAAGAGATCGAGGCTTCCGTGTCGGCTTTCGTCGAGCACGCGATCGGCAAGATGGTCACGATCTGTCGAGCGGTCAGGGTGGCACGAGGCAACCTGTCGTCCTGAGCGAAGCGAAGGATCTTATGCTACGGTCGGCCAAAAGCCGGAGGAAACATGCTGCTCGGGCTCGACCCGGTGCTCAGTCCCGACTTGCTTCACGCCCTGGCCGCGATGGGCCACTGCGACCGCATCGTGCTCGTCGACGCCAACTACCCCGGCACGCGCGGGCGCAGGCTGATCCAGCTGCCCGGTCTTTCCACGCCGCGCGTGCTGCAGGCCGTGCTGTCGGTGTTGCCGATCGACACGTTCATTGCCGATCCCTGCGCGGTCATGCAGGTCGTGGGCGAACTTGGCGCGGTGCCGCCGGTGGTCGCTGAAATGAATGCGGCGCTGGCCAAGCACGGCGCCAAGCCGGCCGTGAACCTCGAGCGCAATGCCTTCTACGCGGCCGCTGAGACCGCTTACGCCATCGTGCAGACCGGTGAGCGCCGCTTCTACGGCAACATCCTGCTCACCAAGGGTGTCGTTGCACCGGAGGACCAGGCATGAGCGGCTACAGCCCACCAGGCCCCCTCGGCGCGGGCAGCGCCCCTTTGGGCAATCTGGGCACGGTCGTACCTGAAGAGGACGCCGTCGCCTGCCTGGCCGCAGCCTGGGATGTCGGCATTCGCCACTATGATACGGCGCCTCACTATGGCGCGGGGCTGGCCGAGCACCGGCTGGGCAACGCGTTGCGCGGCCGCCCGCGCGACGCCTATACGCTCTCCACCAAGGTCGGCCGGCTGCTCCACGCTGCGCCGGACGTGCGGGAGATGAGCCAGGGCTTCGCCCACGCCTTGCCCTTCCGCCGGACCTTCGACTACACCGCGGCCGGCACGATCCGCTCCCTCGAGGACAGCCATCAGCGCCTGGGGCTCAATCGCTTCGACATCGTCTACATCCACGACTGCGCCGAGGACTGGCACGGTGCCGCCTTCAAGGACCGGTTCGCCGAGGCCATGGCTGGTGCCGCCAAGGTTCTCACCGCCATGCGCGATCGCGGCGAGATCCGGGGCTGGGGCATGGGGCTCAACCTGGTCGAGCCGGCGCTCGCCTGCCTCGAGACGGAGCGGCCGGACATCTTTCTGATCGCCGGACGCTATACGCTGCTCGACCATACCGCGCTCGAGCGCCTGTTTCCGGCCTGTGCGGCCAAGGGCGTGAAGGTGGTGCTGGGCGGCCCCTACAATTCCGGCCTGCTGGCGGGCGGCACCACCTTCAACTACGTGCACGCGAAGCCCGACATGGTGGCCCGTGCCGCGACCATCCGCGCCATCTGCGAACGCCACGGCACCGACATCAAGGCCGCGGCGCTGCAGTTCTGCGCCGCCCATCCGGTCGTGGCCGCCGCCATACCCGGCCCGCGCACCGCCGCCGAAGTGCAGCAGAATGCCGCCCTCATGAAGGCCGCGATTCCCGGCGCGCTTTGGCATGAGCTGCGTCGCGCCGGCCTGCTGCCGGAGAACGCCCCCACACCGGAAAAATAGGCGCCGGAAAGATGACGCGCGTCGACGCCCATCATCACGTCTGGACCATCGCGCGCGGCGACTACCGTTGGCTGTCGCCTGATCTCCCGATCGCCCGCGACTACGGGCTGGACGACCTGCGCCCTTTGTTGGGTGACATCACCGCGACCGTGCTGGTGCAGGCGGCCGACAGCGAGGCTGAAACGGCCTTCATGCTGGACGTCGCCCTCCGCTCGGCGGGCCTCGTGCGTGGCGTGGTCGGCTGGACGGACCTCGCGTCGCCCGGCGCACCGGCCCGCATCGCCGAGCTTGCCGCCGAGCCGTTGCTGAAGGGCCTTCGCCCGATGCTGCAGGACATCGACGACACTGCCTGGATCCTGCGTCCCGCCGTGCAGCCGGCGCTCGCCGCCATGGCGCGCCACGGCCTGCGCTTCGATGCGCTGCTCAAGCCGCGCCATCTTGCTGTCGTCGGCGAGCTTGCCCAGCGCCATCCCGATCTGCCGGTCGTCATCGATCATGCCGCCAAGCCGGATATCGCCAACGGTATCGTCAGACCTTGGGCTGACCGCATGGCGCGACTGGCGCGCGAGACGCCTTGGTGCTGCAAGGTCTCCGGCCTGGTCACCGAGGCGCAGGCGGACTGGCGGATCGACGATCTGCGTCGCTACGTCGATCACCTGCTCGCGACGTTCGGGCCGGATCGCCTGATGTGGGGCAGTGACTGGCCGGTGGTCACCCTGGCGAGCAACTATCAGCGCTGGCGCGATGCGGCGGCGGCGCTCCTGCCGGCAGGCACGCATGACGCCGTGTTCGGCGGCACTGCCGTGCGCTTCTACGGTCTCTCCGCCTAAAAGACCTACTCTGCCGCCGCCTTTCGAGTCGTCCGGCGCCCCAGCCATTCATGCATCGCGGCTTCCATGGTCATGAACACCGCGCCACCTTCCATCAGCTTCTGGATCAGGCGCTCCAGCATCATCATGCGATGGCCGCGGCCGATCACATGAGGATGGAAGGTGTAGGTGAGGATGCCGAAGTCGGGCTGCACCCGCGTCATGTAGGTGAAGTCGTCGACGAAATTCTCCAGCACGTTCGTCGCGTTCATCAGGCCGGGCATCACCGAGCCGTTGGGCAGGCGCATGTATTCGAAGTGCGGGTAGTCGTCGAGCGACCAGCTGATCGGCATCTCGACCAGCGTCGTCTCGCGGCCGCGCACGAACGGCGTCTTGAGCTCGGCGATGTCGCCCTGGCGGGCGAAGTAGCAGTCGTAGTCGTGGCCCATCAGCGAGCTGTCGTACTGGATGCCGTGCTTCTGCAAGAGCTCGATCGAATGCGGGGAGAGATCCCAGGCCGGCGAGCGGTAGCCGCGCGCCACCTTGCCGCTGATGCGCTTGATCGATTCATTGCCGCGAACGATTTCCTCCTCTTCCTCCTCGCGCGACAGGGAGGCGGGGAGGCGATGCGTCCAGCCGTGATGGGCAAGCTCGTGCCCGGCCTCGACATAGGGCGTGACCGCCTGCGGCGTGCTGTCGATCGTGTGGCCGGGCGTGAAGAAGGTCGCCTTGATGCCGTAGCGCTCCAGCAGCGCGACCAGGCGCGGGATGACCACCACGTCATACTCGCCGCGCGATATCGCGGTCGGCGTCGTCTGTCCGCGGGCAATGAAGCCCGAAAGGTGGTCGTGATCGAAGGTGAGGCATATGATGTGACGCGGCATGGCGGAGATCCTCTGCTGTTGGAGCGATCATAGCGCTAACCCGCTGTCTCGCCCTATAAACGCCGAGGTTGTACAATACGAAGCCGATACGCGGGGAGTTGGCGATGATCTTCAGCTGGATCAGCGAGGCGATTGCCGCGATCACGGCGTTTTTCGTATCCGACGCCTTCTATTTCGCCCTGTTCTGGCTGCTCGTTCCTTGGATCGTCACCTGGATCGTCTTGTTGCCATGGCACCGACCCTGGCAATCCGCGGCTTGGGTCCTGTCTCCGCTCGGCGTGGCGTTGGTCGCGCTCGCTTTCCTTGTGATCGTGTCTCCAGGTTATTCCCCGGCAGTCTGGCGGGTCTGGCCAAAAGGATCGCCGTGGGGAATTCCGTGGGGCCTGGTGACCTATGGCGTTCTCGCCTGCATCGGCCCGGCACGGCTTGCCTGGGTTACCTGGAGCCAGGTCAAGCGCGTGCGCCGGATCGTGATGCGGCCGGCAGATGGAAAGCCACAGCTCTTCGAGATAGAGCCGCCGCCGCTCGGTCCGCAGCCGCCCACTGTCGTCACCGGACGGCGCATCGTCGTCTTCTGCGACGGCACCAGCAACAAGCCTGACCAACTGAGCGAGGGCATCCGTGCCCCAACCAACGTCTACAAGCTCTATTCGCACCTCGTGAACAACGAGCTGCAGACCGGCTGGTACGATCCGGGCGTGGCGACCGGGACGTCATCGGAATCCCTCGCCGGCAAGACGCTCGGCGCCGTCAGCAAGGCGATCGGCTGGATCAAGGCAACGCAGGTCTTCGGCGGTTTCGTGAAGCTCCGCGCCATCGTCGAGGCGGCGTTCGGAGTCGGCATCACTGAGAACATCGTCCAGGCTTACACGGAGATCGTCCGCCAGTACCAGCCGGGCGATCGCATCTACCTCATCGGTTTCTCGCGCGGCGCCTATACGGCGCGTTGCGTGGCCGGTGTCATCCGACGCTGTGGGCTGCTGCGGGCTGAGAATATCCGCTACTCGGCCGACATTGTGCGGCTGTTCGGCCGGCGCAAGACGACCGACAAGAACGTGCCAATTCACTGGAGCTACGTGCACGAGCAGATGCCGCCCATAGAGTTCCTCGGCCTGTTCGACACCGTAGGGTCGCTCGGCGTACCGATGTGGGGCTGGTGGTTCAATTTCCGCCTGTTCTTCCGCAACAGCCCGCTGTCGACCGATCCCGCACCGATCTGCGTAAACGTCTACCACGCAATGTCGATGGATGAGCGGCGTGCCCAGTTCTTCCCGACACCCTTCGACGAGACCACGCACCCAGCCAAAGCCTGGACCACGATCCTGGAGCAGGTCTGGTTCCGCGGCGCCCACTGCGACGTGGGCGGTGGCTATGCCGATGCGGGCCTCTCTGATATCGCCCTGAAGTGGATGCTGAGCGCGTGCGTGAAGCACGGTCTGGTCTTCCAACCGGATCTGCTGAAGCTGCTGCGCCCCGATCCGACAGGCCGGATCCACGACGAGCTGCAGCGCGAGCCGGCGTGGCGCCTGCTCGGGTCGTGGCCGCGTTGGCATCCAGTGACGGGACAGACAATTCATCCGAGCGTACACCCCAGCGTGAACGCCCGCGCCAAGGCCCTGATGAAGCTCGGCCGTCACGACATGACGGAGGTCGGATTCGAGCCAGTCGAGTTCACGGCCGGCGCGCAGCGCGAATGGGGCAGGACCGGCATTGTCCTGAAGGGCAGCGGTGAGCGCTATCGCCTGACGTGGAAGTGGGGCGAGTGGCGCGACGAGGAGTTCCCGCCCTGCGGTCCGTCGGGTCAGCGGGCGACGGATCTGGCGCGACAGGCGCTGTGGTTCCGCCGCCGCCTGCCGCATGAGCGCTACATGACGTTTTGCATTACGATCGCCCATCCGCGCCCGTGGCCGCTTCGCGAAGGCGGACTGTTCCGCCTGTTCCGCTATCTGTTCCTGCGCGATCCCCAGGAGTTGCGCCACCAGGTAGCCCCTGTTGGCCGCGATCTCGTGGAGAAGAAGAGCAGCGTGGTGATCCAGAACAATGGCGGCGACGGCATGCTCCATCTATTTGCCAACGATGCGTGGATGACGGCGGCCAACAACTCCGGCGTCCTGACGATGGAGATCGTGCGCCTGCCGGCGAAGGAGCCGGTCGTCGAACCGATCTGGACGCTTGCGCAGCGAGTGCATCGCAGCAAGCGGCGGTCTGGAGGAGCGGCCTGGATTCCGGCCGATTTGCAGCCGCTGCAATGGAGCAGGAGCGCGTAACGACCGAATGACCGATAGGCGGGCGGGGCTGGTTGCCTTGGCCGGCCCGAGCCTGCATGATGACCCTAACTATAAGCAGGGCAAGGCTGTGTTTTAGGGAGGGTTCATGGCGGGGTCGTCTGCCCGGCGCGTGGCTGCGCAAGAGGGCGGCAATCAGCTTGTGGTCGAGGGCGTATTCAAGCGTTTCGGCGGCGTCGTCGCGGTGCAGGATGTGTCGCTTGAAGTGCCGCGTGGCGCGATCGTTTCCATCATCGGTCCCAACGGTGCCGGCAAGACCTCTCTCCTGAACATGATCTCGGGCTTCTACAAGCCCGACACTGGCCGCGTCATGCTCGAAGGCCAGGACATCACCCAGAAGAAGCCGAGCGACATCGCAGCACTCGGCATCGCGCGCACCTTCCAGAACATCGCCCTGTTCAGCGGGCTGACCGTGCTCGACAACCTGATGCTCGGCCGCCACGTGCGCATGAAGGCGGGCGTGATCGCGTCCGTCATCTACTGGGGCATGGCCCAGAAGGAAGACATCGCCCATCGCGAGGCCTGCGAGGAGATCATCGACTTCCTGAAGCTCCAGGACCTGCGCAAGCAGCAGACCGCGGCACTGGCCTACGGCCTGCGCAAGCGCGTCGAGCTCGGCCGCGCGCTGGCCCTCGAGCCGAGCGTGCTGCTGCTCGACGAGCCGATGGGCGGCATGAACCAGGACGAGAAGGAAGACATGGCGCGCTACATCCTGGACGTGAACCAGGAGCGGGGCGTCACCGTCGTGCTGATCGAGCACGACATGGGCGTGGTCATGGACATCTCCGACCATGTCGTCGTGCTCGACCGCGGCCGGCGCATCGCCGCCGGCACGCCTGACGAGGTCCAGCGCGATCCCGCCGTCATCCAGGCCTATCTCGGCACCAGCAGGAGTGAACGCGCATGAGTCTGGTCGATCAGGCCGCGACGTCGACGCTGCCCAAGCTCCTGCAACGCAATGCCGAGCAGGATCCCAAAGGGCCAGGCATCCGCGAGAAGACCCGCGGCGTCTGGAAGACGCTGACCTGGACCGGCTATCGCGACCAGATGCGCGATTTTGCGCTCGGCCTCGCTGCGACCGGTTTCAAACGCGGCGACAAGCTCTCCGTGGTCGGCGACAACCGGCCCCAGCTCTATATCGCCCAGCTTTCAGCCCAGGTCCTGGGCGGCGTCTCGGTGCCGGTCTACCAGGATTCGATCGCCTCGGAGCTGGTCTACGTGCTGAACCATGCCGAGACGTCGGTCATCGTCGCCGAGGACCAGGAGCAGGTCGACAAGGCGCTGTCGCTCAAGGACAAGCTGCCGAAGCTGCGCTGGATCATCTACGACGATCCGCGCGGCCTGTCGTTCTATGACGACCCCATCCTGCGCTCCTACGACAGCGTGCTCGTGGAAGGACGCAAGTACGGCGAGGCCAACCCCGGCTTCTACGACGCCGAGCTCGCCAAGGGCAGTGCCGACGACACGATGATGATCGCCTACACCTCGGGCACGACCGGCAGTCCCAAGGGCGCGATGCTCAGCCATCGCAACATGATCGCCACTTCCGAGGCTTTCATCGAGGTGAACGACGTCAAGCAGGGCGACAACTGGCTGTCGTACCTGCCGATGGCCTGGGTCGGCGATGCCGCCTTCACCTTGGGCATGGCGCTGGTCGCCAAGCTCACGACGAATTGCCCGGAGAGCCCGGAGACCGTGCAGCGCGATCTGCGCGAGCTCGGCCCCGACGCCATGCTGGCGCCGCCGCGCATCTGGGAGAACATGCTGACCCTGATGCAGATCAAGGGCAGCGACGCCTCGCCGATGAAGCGCCGCGTGTTCGAGCATTTCCGCAGGGTAGCCGAGCGCTGCGAGCTGAAGCGCAGCGACGGCAAGCCGTTGTCGCTCGGCGACCGGCTCGGTCTGGCGCTGGGCGAAGTCTTCGTCTACGGGCCCGTCCGCGACCAGCTCGGCCTGCGCAAGGCGCGCTGGTGCTACACCGGCGGCGCGCCGCTGGGGCCCGACACCTATCGCTTCTTCCGTTCCTTCGGCATCAACCTCAAGCAGGTCTACGGCGCCACCGAGGCGTCGGCGCTGATCGCCTGCCAGGCTGATTCGGAGGCCAATCCCAACACCGTAGGGCGGCCGATCCCGCGCATAGAAATCAAGATCGACGATCGCGGCGAGGTGCTGCTGAAAGGGTCCAACGTCTTCAAAGGCTACTTCAAGCAGGACGAGGTGACGCGCGATACCGTCACGTCGGACGGATGGCTGAAGACCGGCGACGCCGGTTTCTTCGACAAGCAGGGCCACCTGGTCATCATCGACCGCGCCAAGGATGTCGGTAAGCTCTCCGACGGCTCGGCCTTCGCGCCGCAGTTCATCGAGAACAAGCTGAAGTTCAGCCCCTTCATCCGCGAGGCCGTGGCGTTCGGCGACCAGCGGCCGTTCGTCGTCGCCATGATCGCCATCGACATGCAGACCGTCGGCACCTGGGCGGAAAAGCAGGGGCTCGCCTACACGAGCTTCATGGACCTTAGCAGCAAGCCCGAGGTCGCCGTCATGATCGGCGAGGCGATCGCCAAGGCCAACGCCACCTTGCCCGACGTGCAGCAGGTCAAGCGCTACCTGCTGCTGAACAAGGAGCTCGACGCCGACGACGCTGAGATGACGCGCACCCGCAAGGTCCGCCGCCGCTTCGTCGCCGAGAAGTACGCCAGCGTCATCGAAGCCTTTTATGGCGGCGCCTCGTCGGCCGACGTCACCATGGAGATCACCTTCGAGGACGGCCGCAAGTCGACGCTGAACTCGACCATCGCCATCCACGGCAACGCCGCCACCGAGCCGGCACGGAAGGCAGCGTGATGTCGATTCAGCTTCACCGGACCGCGGGCCTCCAGGCCGCTCATGCTCTCCCGGACCGCGCGCTTCCAGCGCGCTCAAGAGCGCGCAAGATGCGCGCGGTCCGCTTGACCTTGAAGGCGAGTACTGAAGATGTCTGAAGACCTCGAATTCCTCTTCGCCCTCGTGCTGAGCGGCGCCTCGATCGGGCTGATGTACTCGCTGATCGCCCTGGGCTTCGTGCTGGTCTACAAGGCGACCGACGCCATCAACTTCGCCCAGGGCGAGTTCGTGATGCTGGCCGGCATGGTCGTGGTCACCGTGCTCGGCTTCCAGGCGCCGCTGATCGCCGCCATCGTCGTCGTGCTGCTGGTCATGATCGGCTTCGGCTTCGGCCTGGAGAAGGTCGTGCTGCGGCCGTTGCTCGGCCGGCCCGTGGTGGCCGTCATCATGGCGACCATCGGCGTTGCCGCGCTGTTGCGCGGCTGGGGACCGCTGGTGCTGGGCATCGAGACGCGCAACCTGCCGCTGCCGATCGGCGATGAGCCGATCACCATCGGTCCTGCCAGCCTGCCGCCGATCCAGGTGCTGGGCGCCGTGGTGGCCTTGCTGTTCTTCCTGGCCTTCAACTGGTTCTTCAAGAAGAGCCGCATGGGCGTGGCCATGCGCGCCGTCGCCGACAATCAGCAGGTGGCGCAAGCCATGGGCATCAACGTCGAGCGCTACTTCGCGCTTGCCTGGGCGATGGCCGGCGTCGTCTCGGCGCTGGGTGGCGTGGTGTGGGGCAGCATGCTGGGCGTCGACGTGCAGCTCGCCCTGGTCGGGCTGAAAGTATTCCCGGTGGTGATCCTGGGCGGCCTCGATTCGATCGGCGGCGCGCTGATCGGCGGGCTGATCATCGGTATCGTCGAGAGCCTGGCGGCGGGCTACCTCGATCCATACGTCGGCGGCGGCACCAAGGACTTCGCGCCCTACGTGCTGATGATCCTGGTCCTCATGATCAGGCCCTACGGCATCTTCGGCCGCCGCCAGATCGAGCGCGTGTGATGCCGACCAATCTTACTCTTCGCTGGGGGCGCGTGTAAGACCATGTTCCATCGCGAATCCGGAGTCTTCAAGACGACCTACGCCGCCGACATGGCGCTCTATCCGCTGCCGATCGCCAAGTGGACGATGATCGCTCTGGCGGCGATCTTCGTGCTGATCGTCCCGATGATGGTCCACGAATACTACCTGTCGATCCTGAACCTGATCTTCATCGCCATCGTCGGCGCGCTTGGGCTCAACATCCTGGTGGGCTACACCGGCCAGATATCGATCGGCCATGGCGCCTTCATGTCGGTCGGCGCCTATACCGCGGCCAACCTCGCGGTGAAGCTCGATCTGCCGTTCTGGCTGACGCTGCCCGCCGGCGGGCTGATGGCCGCGCTGATCGGCGTCGTCGTCGGCATGCCGAGTCTCCGCATCAAGGGGCTTTACCTGGCGATCGCCACGCTGGCCGGCCAGCTCATCATCGAATGGACGATCAATCGCGTGCCGGCGATCTCGGGCGGCGCGCAGGCATCGATCGAGGTCGGCCGGCCGAGCCTGTTCGGCTTCACCTTCAACACCCAGGGCAGCCTCTATTTCTTCCTGCTGTTCTTCGCCGTGATCGCCATCATCGCCACGCTCAACCTCGTGCGCAGCCGCATCGGCCGCGCCTTCGTGGCGGTGCGCGACCAGGACATCGCGGCCGAGATCATCGGCATCAACATCTACCGCTACAAGCTTCTGGCGTTTGCGATTTCGTCCTTCTACGCCGGCGTCTGCGGCGTGCTCTACACCTACTATTTCGGCATCGCGAACTACGAGCAGTTCCAGCTCACCGTCTCGATCGACTACCTCGCCATGATCATCATCGGCGGACTGGGCTCGGTGCTGGGATCGATCCTGGGCGCGATTTTCGTCACATTGTTGCCCATCGTAATCCGTATTCTCATGGAGAATGTGGGATCGCTGTTCTTCACCACGGCGGAGATGGCCAACGTCATCTCGGGGCTGCGGTTGGGGGTGTTTGGGGGACTTATCATCTTCTTTTTGATCGTCGAGCCCGAAGGGCTCAATCGGCTGTGGAGGAATATCCGGAGCTACTTCCGGGTTTGGCCCTTCTCCTATTAGGGGAGGGGCGTCGTTGAAAGGGAGGAACCCATGACGAGGTTCGTTAAGAGTCTGCTGGGAGTGGCGGCAACGACCGCGACCTTGGCGTTGGGCGCGGGCCAAGCCTTCGCCCAGAAGGAAGTCGTGTTCGGCCTGCAATGCGACCGCACCGGGCCGACGGCGAACGTCGGGACTGTGCTGTGCCCCGGCTATCAGGACTACATTGCTCTGATCAACAGCAAGGGCGGCGTCGAGGGCGTCAAGATCAAGGTCCTCGAGATCGACCACGAGTACAAGGTGCCGCCGGCCATCGAGGCGCACGAGCGCTTCAAGAAGGAAGGCGCCGTGCTGGAGAGCCTCTACGGCACGCCGCAGACCGCGGCCCTGAACAAGAAGCTGGAAGAGGACAAGATCCTCGGCACGTCGCCCGGCTTCGGCACCGCCGCCGCCGCCGACGGCAAGCGTTATCCCTACACCTTCCCGCTCGCGGCCAGCTACTGGTCGCAGGGTGCCGCCGCGGTGCAGTTCGCCAAGGAGAAGCTGGGCGGCAGCCTCAAGGGCAAGAAGATCGCCTACATCTTCTACGACAACCCGGCGGGCAAGGAACCGCTGGCCATCCTCGAGGACCTCGCGAAGCTGGAAGGCTTCGAGATGCGCACCTTCGCCGTTCCGGCGCCAGGCCTGGAGATGGGCGCGCAGATCCTCGACATCACCGGCCGCTTCAAGCCCGACTTCATTATCGGCCACCTGTTCGGGCGCGCCCCGTCGGTCTCGATCAAGGAGCTGAAGGGCAAGGGCTTCCCGCTCAGCAAGGTGGTGTCGCTGGTGTGGGGTAGCGCCGAGTCCGACATCATCGCAGCCGGCGGCATGGGCATGGCCGAAGGCTACAACACCATCCAGTTTGCCGGCGTCGGCAAGGACCATCCGGTGATCAAGGAGATCGAGGCCATGTACAAGGCGCAGGGCAAGGCCCCGCCCAAGGAGATGGACTCGACCGTCTACTACAACCGCGGCGTCTTCATCGCGGCCCTCCACGTCGAGGCGCTGCGCAATGCCGTCAAGGCCAAGGGCGGCGCCGTGCCGACCTCCGAGGAGGTCAAAAAGGGCATGGAGTCGATCAAGGGCTTCACGCTCGGCGGCTTCGTGCCGCCGATGGAGGTCACGCCGGCTGACCACGAGGGCGGCGGCTGGGTGCAGATCTGGACCGTGCAGGGCGGCAAGCTGGTGAAGGTGAAGGACTGGTTCCAGGCCTATCGCTCGGTGATCCAGAAGCACCTCGCGGCGGAAGCCTCGAAGTCCTGAACGTCTGAACAGGGGGCGGGCGGCGAGCGATCGCCGCCCGACTTCGCCATGCTGGCGATCAACAACATCGAAGTCGTCTATGACCGCGTGATCCTCGTCCTGAAGGGCGTGTCGATCGACGTCGGCGACGGCCAGATCACGACCTTGCTGGGCGCCAACGGCGCCGGCAAGACGACGACGCTCAAGGCGATTTCCGGCGTGCTGCGCTCCGAGCGCGGCGAGGTCACCAAGGGCACCGTGCAATTGGGCGACCGGCGTATCGACGGCATGCGGGCGCATGACGTGACTCGGCTCGGCCTGGTCCAGGTGTTCGAGGGCCGGCGCGTGTTCGAGAACCTGACCGCCGAGGAGAACCTGATTGCCGGCGGCCATGTCCAGACGGCGGGCGTGGTGAAGCAGGGCATCGACCTGGTCTATTCCTATTTCCCGCGGCTCAAGGAGCGACGCCACCAGGTCTCGGGCTACCTGTCGGGCGGTGAGCAGCAGATGCTGGCGATCGGCCGGGCGCTGATGAGCCAGCCCAAGGTGGTGCTGCTCGACGAGCCGTCGCTCGGCCTCGCCCCCATGCTGGTCGAAGAGATCTTCGGCATCGTGAGCCGCCTGGTGAAGCAGGAGAAGCTCTCGGTCCTGCTGGTCGAGCAGAACGCCACCATGGCGCTGTCCGTGGCCGACCACGGCTATGTCATGGAGAACGGCCGCATCGTGCTGGAAGGCCCGGCCGCCAAGCTGCGCGACAATTCCGACATCAAGGAATTCTACCTCGGTCTGAACGAAGGCGGGGCGCGCAAGTCCTATCGCGATACCAAACATTACAAGCGTCGTAAGCGCTGGCTGTCCTGACCTTTTGCCATCCAGCCATCTCTTGCCATCTTGATGGCACGCCAACCATTGCCTATTCTTCTTCAGGCAACGGAGGCACGCATGGTTGAACCTCAGCTTTCTGTTCGTAGCGCAAAAGCCCGCAATCTGGCCCATCGCCTTGCAAGGCGGGAAAAACGGTCGATCGCCGATATCGTCGAGCGTGCGCTTGAAGCCTACGAAGTCCGCGAAGCTGGGCGCGAGCCGGCCGCTTCCTTCTATGCCCGGCTGTCGGTGAACTACGGGACCGACGTCGATCTCGAGGCTGTCATCCGCAAGGCGCGCCGTGTCAATACGGGACCGGACCTTTGATCTTCCTCGACACCAACGTCCTGTCTGAGACCCTGCGCAAGTCGCCCGAGCCGAAAGTGATAGCTTGGCTCGTTCGGCATGATGCCGAGTTGGCTCTTCCGACGGTAACGATCGCGGAAATCGCCTTCGGTATTCGCAAGCTTCGGCCAAATCAGCGCCCAGCTCGACTGGAACAGGGTCTATCTGCTTGGCGGCATCGCTTTGCGGACAGGATATTCGGGCTGACCGAGGATGCGGCGCTGGCCTATGGTGACATCATGGGCAACGCTTCGCGACGTGGACACCCGATGTCGGCACCCGACGGCATGATCGCCGCTATTGCAAAGGTCAATGACGGCCATCTGGCGACGCGCAATCTGGCGGATTTCCAAACAACCGGCATTGAACTCGTCTCGCCGTGGGACTTTTAGCTGCGCTGCGTCCATGCGCAAACGCCGACGGCAAGCACCGACATCCCGAGCCTTTTCCGGACGGGGCGGTCGGCGATTGGCGCCAACAACTCGGCCAATCCACTGCGCACAGGTGATAGAGTAGGGCACGAGATTACATGTTCGTGCACGCGGCCATGCAAAGGGTTCACGGTCAAACAGGCGCAAAAGGAAGTACTCTGGCGTCGATGCTCGGACGCTTGCTCCTCGCGCTACCGCTCCTCGCTGTTGGCCCGCCGGTCTTTGCCCAGACGCAGCTCGCCCAGCAATGCGCGGCATTCGGCGAGGCGCAGTATCGCAAGCTCAGCCCGTCGATCGATCGCGTCACGGCGCTGGAATTCCCGCCGCCGGCGCTCGAGCGCGTCGAGGCCAAAGCGGGATCGCAGGCCGTCAGCGCGGCGCTGACCGTGCGCGGCAAGCTCACCTTCCGCAACGGCCCGCCCTTCGAGACGCATTTCGTCTGCCTGCTCGACGCCCAGCGCCGGCCGCTCTTCTTCTACGCCTTGCCGGCATTGGCAACGCGCGGCGCGCCCACGCCGGTGACCCGGGGCGGAGCGCCGGCGCCGGCGCCGCTCGACATACCGACCCTGCCGCTTGGCGCGGCATCGGCCATGGCCGAACCGACGAGGCCGGTCCTGCCGGCAAGCACGGTCCGGCTGCGCGGCCTGGTGCGCGATGTCGGCGGTCGCCTGCAGCTGCTGCCGTGCGACGGCGCGCCGCTCACCTTGGAAGATCGCACGCCGGACCAGGAACTCACCCGCGCCCTGCGCGAGCTGACGACGGGCAAGGAAGGCCGGCCGATGTTCGTCGAAATCTACGGCAGCCGCGAGGTCGGGCTGGGGGCGGGGATCGCCGCGCTGGAGCTGCGCCGCGCATCGGTCGAGACGGCCGGCTGCCGCGAACGGTTCGACCATCGCGAATGGATCGGCACGGGCAACGATCCGTCCTGGCGAGTGGAAGTGACGGCCCGCGACATCGTCATCGGCCTGCTGGGCAGCGCGCCGACGCAGCGCGTGGCCCATGGCGGCCCGCAAAGGCAGGACGGCGCGATCATGTACCAGTCGGCCGAGGGGCCTGAACCTGTGGTCCTGATCAGCGAGCAGCGCTGCGTCGACTCGCAATCCGGCTCCCTGTTCGCCTATTCCGTCCAGATCCGGAGCGAGGGCCGCACCCTGGTCGGCTGCGCGGCGCACAATCCCGGCATGCCGGCACCGTAAGGTCAGATTCATTGCCTCCCCTTCGCGGGGCCCGCGAAGGGGAGGTGCCCGCGCAGCGGGCGGAGGGGTCAGGGGCCAACGACAGCCGCGCGGCCTCTGACCCCTCCGGCCCTTCGGGCCACCTCCCCAGCGAAGCTGGGGAGGAACATGATTGGAGTGAGGAGAGACAGATGGACGACATCGAACGCCTGCAGGAAGCGATCGGCTCGGCCAAGCGCATTGTCGCCTTCACCGGAGCGGGCATCTCGACCGAATCGGGCATCCCCGACTTCCGCTCGCCGGGCGGCACCTGGACCAAATACAAGCCGATCTACTTCGACGACTTCATGGCGTCGGAGGAGATGCGCCGCGAATCCTGGCGGCGCAAGTTCGCCACCGACGAGACCATGCTCAAGGCCGAGCCCAATGCCGGCCATCGCGCGCTCGCCAAGCTGGTCGAGCAGGGGCGCATGACGGCCATCATCACCCAGAACGTCGACGGCCTGCACCAGCGCTCGGGCGTGCCGGATTCGAAGATCATCGAGCTGCACGGCAATTCGACCTACGCCAGCTGCCTCGATTGCGGCCATCGCCACGAGCTCGACCCGATCCGCAAGGCCTTCCTCGGCGCCGGCAAGCTGCCCCTGTGCGAGAAGTGCGACGGCATCGTCAAGACGGCGACGATCTCCTTCGGCCAGGCCATGCCCGAGATCCAGATGGCGCGCGCCCAGGACGAGACCATGAACTGCGACCTCTTCATCGTGCTGGGCAGCTCCCTGGTCGTCTATCCGGCGGCGGGTTTCCCGCGCATCGCCAAGCGCAAGGGGGCGAAGCTGGTGATCGTCAATCGCGACGCCACCGACCAGGACGACGATGCCGACCTGGTGATCCGCGCCGAAATAGGACCGACCATGAGCAAAGCTGTTGGCGTCAATTGACCGGTCTTCGTTGCGGCATGCGGTAGGACAAGGTTAAATCGCTTCCTGTCGAGGAGGCGAGGATGAGGATCAATCGCAGGAGCGTGCTGCTCGGCGGTCTGGGTACGGCACTGGCAGCCTCACCGACGCTCGCCCAGGACATCACCTTCTTCCGGATCGCCACCGGCGGCACGGCCGGCACCTACTTCCCGATCGGCGGCCTGATCGCCAACGCCATCTCCAACCCGCCGGGCTCCCGCACCTGTGCCGACGGCGGCTCGTGCGGCGTGCCGGGCGTGGTGGCGACGGCGGTGGCCTCCAACGGCTCGGTCGCCAACGTCAGCGCCATCGCCACGGGATCGGCGCAGTCGGGCTTCACCCAGTCGGACGTTGCCTACTGGGCGTTCAACGCCAGCGGCATCTACGAAGGCCGGCCCAAGGTCGACGTGTTGCGCGCCATCGCCAATCTCTATCCCGAGAGCTTCCATCTGGTCGCGCGCAAGGGCGCCGGCATCAAGGCGATCAAGGACCTCAAGGGCAAGCGGGTCTCGCTCGACGAGCCCGGCTCGGGCACGCTGGTCGACGCCCGCCTGATCCTCGCGGCCTATGGCCTGACCGAGAAGGACATAAAGGCCGAGTACCTCAAGTCGCAGCAGGCGGCCGACAAGCTCAAGGACAATGCCCTCGACGCCTTCTTCAGCGTCTCCGGCTGGCCGCTGGGCGCCATCGCCGAACTGGCCGCGACCACTGGCATCGACCTGGTGCCGATCGACGGCCCGGAGGCCGAGAACCTGGTCAAGGCGTACAGCTTCTTCGCGACCGACGAGATTCCCGACGGCGCCTACAAGGGTGTGAACGGCGTGAAGACGGTGAGCGTCAACGCCATCTGGGCGACCTCGAGCAAGCAGCCCGAGCCGCTCATCTACGGCATCACCGCGGCCCTGTGGAATCCCAGCACCCGCCGGCTGCTCGATTCCGGCCACGCCAAGGGCAGGGTGATCAAGCTCGAGACGGCGACGCAGGGTCTCGGCATCCCGCTGCATGCCGGGGCGGAGAAGTTCTACAAAGAGAAGGGGCTCATCAAGTAGCCTCGAGCGGCAGCGCTAGCGGAGAAAGTTCATGCGGTTGAAGGACAAGGTCTGCGTCGTCACGGCGGCGGGGCAGGGGATCGGGGCTGCGACGGCGCGCGCGTTCGCAAAGGAGGGCGCGACGGTCTGGGCGACCGACGTCGATGCCGGCAAGCTTTCAGCGCTGAACGGCGTCGACGGGGTCCACACGCACAAGCTCGATGTCCTCGACAAGGCTGCCATCGGCGCCCTGGCCAAGGAGACCGGCGCGGTCGACGTGCTGTTCAACTGCGCGGGCTTCGTCCACCACGGCGCCGTGCTCGACGCCACCGACGATCAGTGGGCCTTCGCCTTCAACCTCAACGTCCGCAGCATGTTCTGGACCATCCAGGCCTTCCTGCCGGGCATGGTCGGGAAGGGTGGCGGCTCGATCGTCAACATGTCGTCGGCCGCCTCCTCGGTGAAGGGCGCGGCGCTGCGCTGCATCTACGGCACCACCAAGGCCGCCGTCATCGGCCTCACCAAGTCGGTGGCGGTCGACTACGTCGCCAAGGGCGTGCGCTGCAACGCGATCTGCCCCGGCACCGTCCAGACGCCCTCGCTCGACGAGCGGATCGCCTCCCTGGGCGGCGGGTCGGATGCGCGAAAATTCTTCCTGCAGCGCCAGCCGACCGGCCGCTTCGGCTCGGCCGACGAGATCGCCGCCCTGGCCGTCTACCTCGGCAGCGACGAAGCCTCCTTCACCACGGGCACGATCAACGTGATCGACGGCGGCTGGAGCGTCTGACGGTGGATATTTTGGCCATCACGGCCCTGGCCCCGGTCATCCCCGTACTGACCATCGAACGGCCGGCCGATGCCGTGCCGCTGGCCCGGGCCCTGGTGAAGGGCGGCCTGCCGGTCCTGGAGATCACTCTTCGCACTGCAACAGCCATGGCCGCCCTGGAGGCCATCGCCAAGGAGGTCCCGGAAGCGGTGGTGGGGGCCGGGACGGTGCTGGAAGCTGCCCAGGTCGAGCAGATTCAGAGGCTGGGAGCAAAGTTTGCCGTCAGCCCGGGCTGCACGCCGGCTCTTGTCACGGCAACCAGGGCGGCCGGCCTGCCGTTCC
>JAKFVH010000232.1 GCA_021732285.1 Reyranella sp.
CTGCAGCCAGCGCTCGATCTCGGCTCGGTCGCTCGCACTGACCGTCAAGGCAGGCACGCTCAAAGGCATGCGATACAATGTCATGCAACCGACGATTTGTCCATCTATTTGTCGGACACTACACTAGCGCCCTGTCATTCCGGTCCCCGCGTCGTCGCTGCTCAGCAGTTGGCGCAAGCGCCAGAAACGACAAGACGCTTGTAAGCGATCAGCTGCCGCAAGCTGCCGGCGCTGCAGAGCGAGTAATGCATCATGAGCGATGACCAACGAACCCCCGGCGGCACGGCACGTGTCAACTCAGAGCGGTTTGATACGGAACTCGCGGCCGTTTGGTATGCTGCCAACTATTATTATCAGGCGAGCTATCTACGAAAGCGTGAATACACGGGCGTTGTATTCCAAGACGGCGAAAAGTTTGGCATCACAGTTCGCGGCGATGGCACGTCGTCACACGCGTATCCGACGGCGGATGTTCCGCACGGCACCATTCCAATGGCGATATGGCATACCCACTTGCCCGCGTCCATGAGTGGTGAGTATCCGGCCCTGAATCAGATTTATAAGCTGGTGCTCGAAGCACTTACCGGGGAAATCCTGGAACACTCGTTTTCCGACGATGACCGCGAGACCTGGGCGCGTTGGACGCGTAAGTTTGGCCGTCCCATACCGGTCTATCTGGTGACGGCCCATATCATCAAACGGTGTACCGGACCAAAACCACAGCAAGACAAAATGTGGGTTAAAGACCCGCCCAGTAGAATGCAAAACATCAAAGGCCTGCCTTGAGGCCGTCGAGGATCTCCTTGAAACCGGTGCGGCAGACGAAGCCGAGTTTTCGCGCCGCCTTGCTCGCGTCATAGACGCGATCTATCGAATTGAACATCGTCCAGCCTCGCTTGTCGTAGAGCGCGCGATAGTCCGGGAAGTAGCGCGCCACCACGCGCGGCGCGTCGACGATCAGCTCGAGGCAATCCTGGCGCGAGAACGGCGTCATGGCCGAGACGATGAAGGTGTCGAAGCCGACCTCGCGCGCCTTGGCGAGGGCGGCGACGTGCGCCTCGGCGGCGTCCTCGACCGACAGCCGGCGGAACAGGAACTCGTTGGCCTTGGTGTTGTCGCCCGACTGCTCGATGGCATGCGCCATGTCGTCCTCCTCGGGGAAGAACCGGGAGGTACGCAGGATCACGATCGGCAGCTTGTGCAGGTGGTTGAACAGCCGGCACAGCTCCTCGGCGGCGCGCTTGCTCACGCCGTAGATGTTGCGCGGCTCGAGCGGGCCCAGCGTCTCGTCGATCCACATCGCCTCCTTGGCGCCGCCGGCTTTGCCGTCGCGGATCTTCTGCGAGATCATCAGCGAGGTGGTCGAGGTGAAGACGAAGCGGTCGACCTTCGAGCCCGGCGCGACGGCCTCCTCGAGGAGATTGAGCGTGCCTTGCACGTTCACCGCCACGAATTCCGAATTGTCGTGCGTCTCGATGTGCGGCTTGTGGCGCGCCGCGCCATGCACGATCGCCTCGATGCCATGGTCGCGCACGAGATGGCGCACCAGGGCGCGATCGACCACCGAGCCCACGACCTCGGTGGTCGGGCCGGGCTCGGGATCGAGACCCACGACCTTGTGACCGTCGCGCACGAGCCGCGGCACCAGGGTCTGGCCGAGCCACCCTGATGACCCTGTCACAAGGATATTCATCCCGCCGCTTCCGCCGCGATGCTCGCCAGCACGTCGTTCATGATGTCGGCGGTGCCGTCATCGGCAATGCCGTGGCGGCGGAACAGCCAGCCCGGCTCGTTGTAGGCGACCCAGGTCCCCTTCTCGTCCTGCCAGATCAGCATCCTGAGCGGCAGGTCGATGGCAAGAGTCGGCGTCGCCTGCATGGCGGGCGTACCGGCGCGCGGATTGCCGAACACCACGACGACGGTGGGCCGCAATTCCAGGCCGACCTTCTCCGCCGCGGCGCCATGGTCCATGCGCGAGAAGATCGTCATGCCGTGCCGCGTGACGGCGGCTTCCAGCCGCTCGAGCGTCTCGACCGGGCCGTGGCGGCTCGGCAACACGCGCAGTCCCTGGGCGCTCATAGTCCGGCCTCCGTCAATGCCGTCTGCTGGCGCTCGGCCAGCGCCTCGACGTCGAAGCCTTCGATCAGGCTCTCGAACAAGCGATGCCAGTTGATCGAGGCCCTGAGATGGATGAACACGGCGCCGAGCCCGATGGCGGCGCGGTCCATGAACACGAACTCGCGCGGCGGGCGCACGCCGCCCAGGCGGCGCAGCTCGCCGAAGACGTTCTGCGCCATCTCGCGGCCGTGGCCGTCGGCCATGCCCTCGGTCAGGCGGCGCGGGCGATCGTCCATCAGCGGGCCATAGAGGAAGGCGGCCCAGCGATTGAGCACGGCGATCATCTCGCGGCTGAGGCCCGTAAAGCCCCAGTCCTCGTAGGCGGCGACGGCGCGGTCCTGGTCGTCGGTCATCAGCGCGCGATAGAGCTCGATCGAGCCGCGCACGAAGCGCGGCGGGAAGATGCGCACGCAGCCGAAATCCATCAGGTTCACCGAGCCGTCCGGCCGCACCGTGTAGTTGCCGAGATGCGGATCGCCATGGATCACGCCGTAGACATAGAACGGCACGTACCAGGCGCGAAACATGTGGATGGCGAGCTGGTCCTTCTCCTCCTGGGACCGGCTCTTCCAATTCAGGAGAGGCTCACCCTGCAGCCAGGTCATGGTGAGCAGCCGGTCGGTCGAATGCGAGGCCACGACCTCGGGGACATGCACGTTGGGCTCGTCGCGCAACATGTGGCGGTAGAGCGCGACGTGCCTCGCCTCGCGGCGATAGTCGAGCTCCTCGCGCAGGCGCGTCGTGATCTCGGCATGGATTTCGTCGGTGCGGATGGCCGGATCGAAGCGCTGGCCGACGGCGAACACCAGCTTCAGCTGGTTGAGATCGGCTTCGAGCGCCGAGGCCATGTCCGGGTACTGCAGCTTGGCCGCGACCTCGGTGCCGTCGAGCAGCGTCGCGCGATGGACCTGCCCCAGCGAGGCGGCGAACGAGGCCTCCTTGTCGAACTTGCCGAACTTCGCCTGCCAGTCCGGCCCCAGCTCGGTCGCCATGCGCCGGCGCACGAAGGTCCAGCCCATGGCGGGCGCATTGGCCTGAAGCTGCGCAAGCTCCTTGGCATACTCCGGCGGCAGGGCGTCGGGGATGGTGGCAATGAGCTGGGCAGCCTTCATCAGCGGCCCTTTCAGGCCGCCCAGCGCCGCCTTGAGCTCCGACGCGTGCTTGTCGCGGTCGAGAGTCCAGCCGAGGTAACGCTGGCCGGCCAGCTTCACCGCCAACCCGCCGACCGAGCTGCCGACCCGGGCATAGCGCCCGAGCCGGCCGCCGAGGGAATCGCCCTCGTCCTGGCTCATGCCCGGCTCATGGAATGTTCATCCCGCATCCCGACCGATATAGGGTCGATCGGGGTGCGTTGCCACCTCGACGTCAGGCCGCTTTGCGGTCCGGTGCCATCAACGCCAGGATCGTCTGCATGCGCTGGACGACGTCGGTCGTCTCCAGGAGCTGCTGTCGCTGTTCGATGGTGAGCGGCGACAGGTACTGGGCGATCATGTCGGCGACGCGGCCGGGATCCTGGAGATGCGGCAGTATCGCCAGCGCCTGCGGCGGCGATGCAAGGTCGATGTTGGCGTGGGCCGCGAAGCGCCGCAGCAATTCGCGCGACACGGTCGTCGCCTCTTCCCGCGCCGCGCCTTCGCGTTCCACCGCCGCGAGTTCGGCCACGAGACAACCACCCTCCGTGTCGAAGCTGGTCACGCGGGCGCGCCGCAAGCCCTGCACCAACATCTTTATCGAGCCGTCGGGCATCTTGAAGACATCCAGCGGCCTTGCGACGACGCCAAGGGCGTAAAGATCGCCGGGACCGGGATCGTCGTCAGCCGCCCGCCGCTGCGTCACGAAGAGGAGCTCCCTGTCGGCCGCCATCGCCTGCTCGATCGCCGCCAGCGACTTCAGGCGCCCCGCATAGACCGGCGTCGTCATGTCGGGAAACAGCACCAGGTCGCGCATGGCCAGGACGGGCTTCCTGACGGTCGGCAATACAGACGGCGCCGCCTTCGGCGACGCGTCGATGCGTGCCGACAACGTGTTCCAGTCGGCGTGGCCCAGGACCTTGGCGATCAGCTCCAGGCTCTCGCTGTGGGTCAGGGAAACCGATCTTTCCTTGAACGCCTGACGCAGCGTCTGCGCCATGGCCTTGGCATCACGATAGTCTCGCATTGTTCATCCTCTGCAGGCGGCAGAACGGGAAAGTCAGTTGCTTGCGTTACTGATCCGTTTGCCGCGGCAAAAGGAGTGCCTGAACGAGGCTCGATACGTTCACCGTACCCATAGGGCGCAAGCGGCGGGTCGTATCCACCCGCCGCGAAGCGTGCATTCCGACAGTTGGCTTGTCAACGCACCAGCGATGAACAGCTAGTCGGTCTGCCTCATGACATGCGGATAATGTTCTCTGTCCCAGTCGTCGGTTCGAAAAAGGACCTTGCCCCATTCGAGCACTTTGTCGCTCGGATCATAGGGCCGCGATGAAGTCGGAACGTGTCCGGTCATGTCCTTCGGCATCAAATGGAAATGGTCGTCCTTTTCGCTGAGCTGCTGCAGCTCCCGTACCAAGAGGTCACGGCCTTCCGCGTTAAGCCATATTTGAAACTCGCCATCGGCAGTCAAATTGATAGTGATCCGCGGATCCATACTGTCCCTCTAAAGCTTCTCCAGCTCGTCGACGAAGCCCGAGATGACACCCAGCCCTTTGTCCCAGAAGGCAGGATCGGAGGCGTCGAGGCCGAATGGCGCTAAAAGCTCCTTGTGGCGCTTCACGCCGCCCGCCTTCAGCATCTCCAGGTACTTGGCCTGGAAGTCGGGCTGGCCCGACTGGTAGGCGGCGTAGAGCGAGTTCACCAGGCAATCACCGAAGGCGTAGGCGTAGACGTAGAACGGCGAATGGATGAAGTGGCCGATGTAGGACCAGTAGTGCCTGTACTCCTCGTCGAAGGTGAAGGCCGGGCCCAGGCTCTCGCCCTGCACCGCCATCCAGATCTCGCCGATCGCGTCGGGCGTCAGCTCGCCCTGGCGCCGCGCCATGTGCAGGCGCGATTCGAAATCGTAGAAGGCGATCTGGCGCACCACGGTGTTCAGCATGTCCTCGACCTTGCCGGCGAGCATGGCCTTGCGCGTCGACTTGTCGGGCGCGGACTTGAGCAGCGACTGGAAGGTCAGCATCTCGCCGAACACCGAGGCGGTCTCGGCGAGCGTCAGCGGCGTGTCGGCCATCAAGGCCCCCTGCCGCGCCGCCAGCACCTGGTGCACGCCGTGGCCGAGCTCATGCGCCAAGGTCATGACGTCCCGCACCTTGCCCTGGTAGTTCAGCAGCAGATAGGGATGCGCCGACGGCACCGTGGGATGGGCAAAGGCGCCCGGCGACTTGCCGGGCCGCGCCGGCGCGTCGATCCAGCCGGTGCCGAAGAATTTCTGGCCGACATCCGCCAGCTCGGGCGAGAAGGCGCGATAGGCGTCGAGCACGGTCTTCTCGGCCTCGGCCCACGGGATCACGCGGTCGTCGTGCTCGGGCAAGGGCGCGTTGCGGTCCCAGTACGGCATCTTGTCGACGCCGAACCACTTGGCCTTGAGCTTGTAGTAGCGGTGCGCCAGGCGCGGATAGGCCGCCTTCACCGACGCGGCGAGCGCGTCGACGACCTCGTCCTCGACCACGTTGCCGAGGTTCATGGCCGACTGCGGCCGCGGATACTTGCGCCAGCGGTCCTCGATCTCCTTGTCCTTGGCCAGCGTATTGGTGACCAGCGAGAAGATCGCGATGTTGTCGCCCTGCACCTTGCCGAACGACTTGGCGGCGTCCTTGCGGACGTCGGCGTCCTTGTTGGAGAGCTTGTCGAGGATCTGCGGCTCGGTCAGCACCTCGTTGCGGAAGGGATAGCGCAGGCGCGCGATGGTCTCGTCGAACAGCCGCGACCAGGCGGCACGGCCGACGACGTGCTTCTCGTGCAGCGCCTTCTCCATCTCGTCGGAGAGCTGGTGGGGCCGATAGACCCGCAGGTCGCGCAGCCACGGCGCATATTTGGCGAGCGCGGGATCCTTCTGCTTGGCTAGAAGGTCGGCATCCTCGAGCTTGTTGAGTTCTAGCCGGAAGAACACCAGCTTGGTGCCGATGTCGGTCAGCGCCTCGGACACGTTCTGCGAAAACCGACCGCGCTCGGGATCGGCCATGTTCTGCGCGTAATAGAGCGAGGCATAGGAGCCGATGCGGCCCATCAGGTCCGAGAGCTTCTCGAAGCGGGCGACCGCCGCCCCCAATGCCTTGCCGTCGAGCGACGCGATCTTGCCTTCATAGTCCTTGGCGAAGGCCTCGGCGTCGGCCGTGGCGCGCTTGAGGTCGGCGTCGAGATCGGTGCCCGTGGGACTGGAATAGAGGTCTTCCAGTTTCCAGGTCGGCAGTTCGCCCAGCATCGCGGTCATCGCCTTGCTCCCTACTTCTTCGCGATATCGGGATCGGCGGCGATGGCGTCAAGGAACGGGCCGATCATCAGGGCGGCGAACGGCTCGATCTTGGCCGGATCGCTTTCCCTATAGTGCCCCTTGGCGTCGAGCAGGTTCATGGTGCCGAGCACGCGGCCTGCATAAACCACCGGCTGGTTGATCGCCGATTCGCAGCCCAGCGAGCGGATCAGTTCGTGGTCGAAGAACGCCCATTTGACGTCGTCATAGTCGTAGCCGACCCAGGCCTGTCGCTTGCCGATCACCAGCTTGTGCCAGTCGCTCTCGGTCACCGGCTTGTAGCCGCCGACGGGATATTCCTTGGGCATGTTGGTGTAGAGCCGCTTTACCCGCTTTCCGTCGGGCGCCACGTAGAGCAGCGTGAAGAGCTTGTGGCCGACCACCTCGGCCAGCGCCTTGTCGACCGCCTTGAACAGGGCCTCGGGCGGACCCGGCTGCTTCAGCGCCGCCAGGCAGGAATCGAACGGTGTCATAAAACTGCTCCTATGAAGGTCGCGGCGCCGGCGGCACACGCTCGGGCAGGACGCCCGACGGTTTTAGCCTCAGCACCACGATAAGGGCGACGGCGATCAGGAGTTCCTTGAGCGAGGCGCGTTGCACGGCGGTGACGCCCGGGATCCATTCGACGAAGAAGCGCGAGGATTCGAGCAAGGTCATGACCATGTAGGCGCCGACCAGGGCGCCGGCCGGCCGCCCCGTGCCGCCCGAGGCGACGGCCAGGAAGATGTACACGGTGATCAGCGGCAGGAACATGTCGGGCGCGATGTACGACGTGAAGTGGCCGTAGAGCGCGCCGGCTAGGCCGGCGATGGCGGCCGACAGCACGAAGGCCTCGGTCTTGAAGCGCAGCACCGGCTTGCCGGCGACCTGCGCCACCTGCGCATCCTCGCGGATGGCGCGCAGGACGCGGCCGTAGGGCGAGCGGTCGATGCGGCGCATGACGAAGAACACGACCAGCACCGCCAGCAGCACGATCAAGAAGTAGACGCCGTTGAAGTCGGGACCGAGCGCCCTCTTCCACGGCCCCGGGATGCCGGAGATGCCGTCGGTGCCGCGGGTCAGCCAGATCTCGTTGGAGGCGACGAGCCGCACGGCCTCGGCGAAGCCCAAGGTGACGATGGCGAGATAGTCCTCGCGCAGCCGCGTGGTCGAGAGCGTGACGACCAGGCCGGCGAAGCCGCCGGCCACCAGCGCCATCAGCCAGCCCGCGGCGATCGGCGCGTGACCGACGGTCGTCAGCAGCGCCGAGGCATAGGCGCCGACGGCGAAGAAGCCGGCCAGGCCGAGGTTGACCATGCCGACGCCGCCCCAGATGAGATTGAGGCTGAGCGCCAAAAGGCCGTAGATGCCGCCGATGGTGGCGATGAAGAGGAGATAGCTCAGCATGGCTGGGGGCGCGCCACTCCAGTGGCGCGTCTTCTCATGATTCGGACCGCGGGCTGGGTCGCGTCTGACGCGACTTCCCCGCCCGCTTCATAATCCATGAGCGGGCCAGAGGCCCGCGGTCCCGGAAGAGCATGACGCGCCACTGGAGTGGCGCGCCCCCAGCGCATCTTCATCAATAGGCCCTCTCGCCCAAAAGGCCACGCGGCCGCAAGGTCAGTACCAGCAGGATGGCGATGAAGCCAACGGCCGCGCGGTACTGCGAGCCGACCACGAGCACAGACAGTTCCTCGGCCATGCCGATCAGGAAGGCGCCGAGCACGGCGCCGGGCACGCTGCCCAGCCCGCCCAGCACGGCGGCGGCGAACAGCGACAGGAGGATGCGCGTGCCGGTCAGCGGGTCGATCGAGCTGTCGAGCCCCAGCAGCATGCCGCCGACGCCGACCAGGCCCATGCCGACGAAGCTCGCCAAGGTGGCGATGCGCTCGGGCCGGATGCCCTTCAGCGCCGCGAGCTCGGGGTTGTCGGCCGAGGCGCGCATGGCCTTGCCGATGCGGGTGAAGGCGAGTGCGGCGAACACCAGCAGCATCAGCAGCAGGGCGAGCCCCATGGTCTCGAGCTGCTGGGGGCTGACGCGGATCTCGCCGATGAACACATCGCGCGCGATCGGCCGGTCGTAGCCGCGCGGCTCGTTGCCGAAGCCCAGCCGCACGAAATTCTCGAGGATCAGCCCGGTGGCGATCGAGGCGATGGCCGCCGGCAAGGCGCCCTGCTTGATCAGCGGCAGGTGCGCCACCTTGTCGAAGGCAAGACCGGCCACGCCCGCCACGGCAAAGGCTGCGGCAAGCGAGCCCGCCATCTGCAGGCCCGCGCCATAGGCGAGATAGCCCGCGAAGGCGCCGAGCGTCGCCACGCCCGACACCGAGAAGTTGGGGAAGCGCAGCACGGCGAACATCGCCGTGAAGCCGATGGCGGGCACGGCGAGAAGCGTGCCCGACACGATGCCGTTAACGAGGGCCTGGAGGATGATCATGGGCAGCAAGCGTCAAGTTCGGACCGCGGGCGTCCCGCCCGCTCATGATTCATGAGGCGGGCGAGACGCCCGCGGTCCGAATCATGAGCTAAGCGATCTTCACCAGCGTGAACTTGCCGGCCTTGATCTGCTCGTAGCGGAACTTGCAGTCGAGGATGTCGCCCTTCTCGTCGAAATCGCACGGGCCCGAGGCGCCGGCATAGTCGACCTTGCCGCCGGCCATGATCTCCTTGATGCCGTCGACGGCGTTGTCGACGACCTTGCCGCCCGACACCGTGGCCTTGCGGATGTTGTCCTTGATCGCCTCGCCGGTCGCCGCCTTGCCGTTGGCGATCGCCATCAGCACCAGGTTGGTGTGGTCGTAGACCTGGCAGGTGTAGGGATCGGGATTGGCCGAGCCGGTGCCCGCCTTGACCTTCTCGAAGGCCCCGCTGCCCTCGGCCGGCGACGGTGCGAAGGTGTAGACGCCCTCCACGACCTCGGGCTGGCCGACCTGGTCCACGAGCTTCTGGTTGATCGAATAGGCGAAGCCCAGGATCTTGCCCTTGAAGCCCGCGCGATAAAGGTCCTTCAGCAGCACCACCGTGTCGGGCGTGTAGCCGTTGGCCAGCAGCACGTCGGGGCTGGTGCGCAGCGCCTGGTCGACCTCGGTGCGGTAGGTCGTCTTCTTGTCGTCGTAGATCAGGCTCTGATGGGTGCAGCCGCCCTTGGGCAGGACCTGATTGAGCACATCGAAGGTCGACTGGGTGAACGGCGTCTGCGGGATCATGGTGAAGGCCTTCTTGGCCCCCAGCGACAGGATGAACTCGCCGACCCGCGTCACCTGCAGCTTGGAATTGGGCTGGGTGCGGATGAGGAAGCCCTGGTGCGGCAGCAGCGTGATCGAATCCGCACCCGACACGGTGCAGAGGAAGGTCTTGCTCTCCCAGCAGAGCGGCGCCACGGCCGTGGTCACCGACGAGGCCCAGGTGCCCATGATCGCCGCCACCTTGTCGACGTCTATCAGCTTGCGTGCGGCGCGCACAGCGGCCTCGGGGTTGGTCTGGTCGTCCTCGCTCACCAGCACGATGCGCCGGCCCAAAACGCCGCCCGCCTTGTTGACCTCTTCGACCACCGAGGCGGCGGCCTTGGCCATCACCGGGCCGTAGGGGCCACCCGCGCCGGTGAGCGGCGTCAGGGTGGCGAGCTTGATCGGATCGGCTTGCGCGCGCACGACGGCAGGGCTTGCCAGCGCGGCAACGCCGGCGGCCAACGCGGCACGGCGGCCGATGCGGATGGTAGTCATGTGAAGTCTCCCGTTCCCTTGTTCGAATTCGCTTTGAAGCTCCTCTCCCCCGATAGGGGGAGAGGTTGGGTGAGGGGGTTGCACGAGCTTTCGAAGCCCCCTCACCTAACCTCTCCCCCTATCGGGGGAGAGGAACATGATCATCAACCATAGGGCCTGCCTTGCCGCCAAGAAAGAGATCGCGGACCGTCGGATCGTCCGCCAGGTCGGCGGCGTTGCCCTCGTGTTCCGGCCGGCCCTGCACCAGCACGTAGGCGCGCGCCGACACCGAAAGCGCCTCGAGCGCGTTCTGCTCGACCATCAGGATGGCGACGCCCGTCTTGTTCAGGGCAAGAATGGTGCCGAACAGCTCCTCGGCCGCACGCGGGCTCAGCCCCGCCGTCGGCTCGTCGAGCAGGAGCAGGTCGGGCGCATTCATCAGCGCGATCGCCATGGCCAGGATCTGGCGCTGGCCGCCGCTCAAGGTGCGCGCCGCCGCGCGACGCTTCTCGCCCAGCATGGGAAAGCGCTCGTAGAGCTCGGCCATGCGCTTCCTGGCATGCGCGCCGTCGATGAAGCCGCCCATCTCCAGGTTCTCGGCCACGCTCATGGTGCCGAACACGTTGCGCTCCTGCGGCACGAAGGACAGGCCCTGCCGGCTGATCGCCGGGGCGCCCAGGCCCGCGATCTCGTGCTCCTTGAAGCGCACGCTGCCGCCGCTCGGCCGCAGCAAGCCGGCGATCAGTTTCAGCAGCGTCGACTTGCCCGCCCCGTTGGGGCCGATGAGGGCGACGATCTCGCCAGCCTCGACCTTGAGGTCGGCGCCCTTCACGATCTCGTCGGCCGCGGCGTAGCCGCCGCGCAGGCCAATGATCTCCAGCAGGCTCACGCTGCTCTCCGTCCCAGGTATGCCTCGCGCACGCGATGATCGGTGCGCACCTCGTCGAAAGTGCCCTGGGTCAGCACCTGGCCCTCGGCCATGACGATCACCGGATTGCACAGCCGGGCGATGAAGCCCATGTCGTGCTCGATCAGCAGCACGGTGATGCCGCGCTTGGGCAGTTCCAGCAGCCGCTCGCCGATCTCGTTCTGCAGGGTCGGGTTGACGCCGGCCGTCGGCTCGTCGAGCAGCACCAGGCGTGGCTCGGCCATCAGGGCGCGGCCGATTTCCAGAAGCTTCTTCTGGCCGCCCGACAGGGCGGTGGCGGGATTGTCGATCAGGTGATCGAGCTTCAGGAAGCGCGCCGTCTCCCATGCCCGCTCGGCCAAGGCAGACTCGCGCTCGCGCGCGGCTTTCGTGCCAACGATCGCCTGCCACAGGCTCTCACCCGGCTGGTCGCGGCCATAGAGCATGAGATGCTGGAACACCGAGAGCTTGGGAAAGCCCCGCGCCACCTGGAAGGTTCGCACCAGCCCGCGCCGGCTGATCGCATCGGGCGCCCAGCCGGCGACCTCATCGCCATCGAAGCGGATCGAGCCGGCATCGGGCGGCACCAGCCCGGAGACGACGTTGAACAAGGTGGTCTTGCCCGCGCCGTTGGGCCCGATCAGCCCGGTGATGCCGCCGGACGCCACGGACAGGTCCACGCCGCGCAGGACGTCGAGGCCGTAGAAGGCGCGACGCAGGTCTTTGAGTTCGAGGAGAGCCATCACCTCACACTATATCTGTCATCCCGACCGGAGCGCGAAGCGCGAAGTGGAGGGACCTATTCACTCTTCTTACGACGAATGAACAGGTCCCTCCACTCCGCCTCGCTTCGCGAGGCTCCGGTCGGGATGACGGTGGTGTGTGGTTCAAAGCCGATAGTAACTCTTGAACCAGTCTACGAATTTCGGAATGCCCTCTTCCACCGGGACTCTCGGCGTCCAGCCGAAGTCGCGGGTGGTGTCGGAGATATCCGCCGCGGTCTCCTGCATGTCGAAGGGATCGCCGGGCTTCAGCTCGACCTTGGCCTCGCGGCCCAGCGCCTTCTCGAACAGGGAGACGACGTGGACGATGTCCTCGCTGCGCGCGGCGCCGAGATTGTAGAGCCGGTGGCTTGCTGCGTCGGCCGGCTTGTCGAGCACTGCGATCGTGCCGTCGACAATGTCGTCGATGTAGCTGTAGTCGCGCTTCACGAAGCCAAGATGATAGAGCTCGATGGTGCGGCCCTCATGGATCGCCTTGGCGAAGATGTACGGCGACATGTCCGGCCGGCCCCATGGACCATAGACCGTGAAGTAGCGCAGGCCGGTGGCCTTGAGGCCGAAGAGATGGGTGTAGGTCTCGGCCATCAATTCGTCGGCCCGCTTGGTGGCGGCATAGAGCGACACCGGACGGTCGACGGGGTCATTGGTGGAAAAGGGCAGCTTGCGATTCCCGCCATAAACCGACGACGACGAGGCATAGACGAAGTGCTTCAGGCCCGCGATCCGCTTGGCGAGCTCGAGCATGACCAGCTGGCCCATGACGTTGGTCTGCACATAGACGTAGGGATCGACCAGCGAGTGCCGCACACCGGGCTGGGCAGCGAGATGGACGATGCGGTCGATGTCGCCATGCCGGTCGGCAAGCGCCAGCATGGCCTCGCGATCCGAAATGTCGGCCTCGATGAAGGTGAAGCCCTTGTCCTCGCGCAACGGCTTCAGCCGGGCGTACTTCAGGACCGGATCGTAGTATTCGCTGAAATTATCGATGCCGACCACCGTCTCGCCGCGCGCCAGCAGGGCGCGGGTGACGTGGCTGCCGATGAAACCCGCGGCGCCGGTGACGAGGACGGACATAATGATCTGCGTACTGGAAATGCGTTGCGGATTGAATGGCGGGCGCACGCTTACAACGTTTCATTCCCAGGCGAAACCTTGAAACGGCGCAGGTAACGAGGGCCGATTGGCCAGCGCAAAGCATCCTTTTCGCAGGGACCGCTCGTTCTCGATTGCAAGCCGCAAGATTCTGTCGCTACCGTCTCACTTCTGTATTGGGAGGGGTGCCTTGCCCGTCGCGGTGACCCTGGACGACAAATACGTACTCGAAAGCGGAAGGGTCTATCTGACCGGCACGCAGGCCCTGGTGCGCCTGCCGATGATGCAGCGCCAGCGCGACCTCGCGGCCGGCCTCAACACGGCGGGCTACATCTCGGGCTATCGCGGCTCGCCGCTCGGCGGGTTCGACCAGGCGCTGTGGCAGGCCAAGCGCTTCATCAAGAACAACCACATCGAGTTCCAGCCGGGCGTCAACGAGGACCTCGCCGCCACCGCCCTGTGGGGCACCCAGCAGATCCACCTCTATCCCGGCGCGCGCTACGACGGCGTGTTCGGCATGTGGTACGGCAAGGGCCCGGGCGTCGACCGCTCCGGCGACGTGCTGAAGCACGCCAACTATGCCGGCACCGCCAAGAACGGCGGCATCGTGGCGCTGGCGGGCGACGACCACATGGCCAAGTCGTCGACCACGGCGCACCAGAGCGAGCCCGCCCTGATCGCCGCGGCAATCCCGATCATCCACGCCGCCAGCGTCCAGGAATATCTCGACCTCGGCCTGCACGCCTTCGCCCTGTCGCGCTATTCCGGCCTGTGGGTCGCCTTCAAGGTGTTGAGCGAGACGGTCGATTCCTCGGCCTCGGTCCACGTCGATCCGCATCGCATCGACATCCAGATCCCGACCGACTTCGCCCTGCCAACCGACGGCGTGCACATCCGCTGGCCCGACGACTGGCTCGGCCAGGAGCGGCGCACCCTCACGGTCAAGCATCCCGCTGCCCTCGCCTACTGGCGCGCCAACAAGCTCGACCGGCTGATGATGGGCCGGCCTGACGCCCGCTTCGGCATCGTCACCGTCGGCAAGTCCTACCTCGACGTGCGCCAGGCACTCGACGAGCTCGGCATCGATGACGCCGAGGCCGAGCGCCTGGGGCTCGCCGTCTACAAGGTCGCCCTGGTGTGGCCGCTCGAGACCGAGGGCGTGACCGCCTTCGCCCAGGGCAAGCGCGAGATCCTGGTGGTCGAGGAGAAGCGGCCGATCATCGAGCAGCAGCTCAAGGATGCGCTGTTCAACGCGCCGGCCGACCGCCGCCCCGTCGTCGTCGGCAAGACCGACGAGCGCGGCCAGAAGCTTTTGAAGATCGACGGCGAACTGACGCCCTTCGAGATCGCCTCGGTGCTGGTTGCCCGCTTCGGGCTCGACGGCCTCGGCGTCCGCACGAAGCAACGCTTCGAGGCGCTGCAACGCCGGAGCGGCCGGCAGGTGCGCAACGAGTCCGGCATGGCGCGCGTGCCCTATTTCTGCTCCGGCTGCCCGCACAACTCCTCGACCAAGGTGCCCGAAGGCTCGATGGCGATGGCCGGCATCGGCTGTCACACGCTCGCCATCAACATGGAGCGCAACACCAAGACGTTTACCCACATGGGCGCTGAGGGCGCGACCTGGGTCGGCGCCAACCACTTCACCGACATGCCGCACGTCTTCCAGAACCTGGGCGACGGCACCTACTTCCATTCCGGCTACATGGCGATCCGCCACGCCATCGCGACCAACACCACCATCACCTACAAGATCCTCTACAACGACGCCGTCGCCATGACCGGCGGCCAGCCGCACGACGGCAACGTGCGGCCGTGGACGATCAGCCAGCAGGTCCACGCCGAGGGCGTCCGCCGCATCGCCCTGGTGAGCGACGATCCCGACAAATATCCGATCGGCACCGAATGGGCGCCGGGCGTCACCTTCCATCACAGGCGCGCGCTTGACGACGTCCAGCGCGAATTGCGCGAGTGGAAGGGCGTCTCCGTCCTGATCTACGACCAGACCTGCGCCGCCGAGAAGCGCCGCCGGCGCAAGCGCGGCACCTTCCCCGATCCCGCCAGGCGCGTGTTCATCAACCAGGCGGTCTGCGAGGGCTGCGGCGACTGCTCGGTGCAGTCGAACTGCCTTAGCGTCACGCCGGTCGAGACCGAGTTCGGCACCAAGCGTGCCATCGACCAGTCGTCCTGCAACAAGGACTTCTCCTGCCTGAACGGCTTCTGCCCGAGCTTCGTCACCGTCGAAGGCGGCGGCGTCAGGAAAGGCAAGGCCGACAAGAAGACAGCCGTTACGACGGACGAACCGCCCCTGCCCGCCGCTCCCGTCCTGCCGACGGTGGCCGACAGGCCCTATGGCGTGCTGATCACCGGAATCGGCGGCACCGGCGTCGTCACCATCGGCGCCATCATGGGCACCGCCGCGCATATCGAGGGCAAGGGCGTCACCGTGCTCGACCAGCTCGGCATGGCGCAGAAGGGCGGCGCGGTGGTCAGCCATGTCCGCATCGGCGCCTCGCCCGAGGCCTTGCACGCGGTGCGGCTGGGCGCGGGCGGCGCCGACCTGCTGCTGGGCTGCGACCTCGTGGTGAGCGCCAGCGCCGATGCCCTGGCCCGCCTGGAACCCGGCGCCTCGCGCGCCATCGTCAACACGCACCAGACCATCACCGGCGACTTCACCCGCCAGCCCGATCTCGCCTTCCCGGCCAACACGCTTCGACTCTCGGTCGAAGCCGCCGCCGGCGCCGGGGCCTGCGACTTCGTCGAGGCGACCGAGATCGCCACCGCACTGCTGGGCGATTCGATCGCCACCAACATGTTCATGCTGGGCTATGCCTATCAGAAGGGCCTGATCCCGATCGGCCATGAGTCGCTCGAGAAGGCGATCGAGCTGAACGGTGCTGCCGTGGCGATGAACACTGCGGCCTTCCGCTGGGGCCGCCGCGCCGCCGACGACCGCGCCGCCGTCGAGAAGCTTTTGGCGCCGGCGGAGAACGTCGTGCCGTTCCGCATCTCGCGCACCGCGGACGAGATCGTGGCGTCGCGTGTCAAACACCTCACCGACTTCCAGAACGCAGCGCTGGCCGAACGCTACAAGGCGCTGGTCGAAAAGGTGCGGGCAGCCGAGCAGAAGACGGGCAAGAGCGGCCTCGCTGAAGCCGTCGCCCGCAACTACGCCAAGCTGCTGGCCTACAAGGACGAGTACGAGGTGGCGCGGCTCTACGCCGATGCCGCCTTCCAGGCCGGCATCGAACGGCAGTTCGAGGGCGGCTACCGGCTGAAATTCCATCTCGCCCCGCCGCTGTTCGCCAGCCGCGACCCCAAGACCGGCCATCTCCTGAAGCAGGAGTTCGGCTCGTGGATGCTGCCGGCCTTCAGGGGCCTGGCGAAACTCAGGTTCCTGCGCGGCACGGCTTTCGATCCGTTCGGCTACACCGCCGAGCGCAAGGTCGAGCGGGCCCTGATCGGCGAGTACGAAGCGCTGGTCGGCGAGCTTTTAGCCGGCCTCTCGGCAACCAATCACGACCTGGCCGTCAGGCTGGCCTCGGTGCCCGGTGACATCAAAGGCTACGGCCACGTCAAGGATGAGCATTTGGCGAAAGCCAAGCGTAAGCTAGCCGAGCTATTGCAACGGTGGCGCAACCCGGAGGCCGCAAAGATCGCAGCGGAGTAACCGGCGCCAACAAGGGGGGGCACATCATGGTCATAAGCATCGCCCGAAGAACCTGCCTGCTGGCCCTGACCACGGGAGTGCTCGCCGCCAGCCTGCCCGCCCTGGCCCAGCCCGACTGGGTCACCGCGCTCCGCGGTGGCGGCTACGTCCTCGTCATGCGCCACGGCGCCACCCATCAGGACCAGGCCGACACCGACCCGCTCAATCTCGCCAACGTCGTCAAGCAGAGGCAGCTCAACGACGCCGGCCGGGCCAAGGCTCGGGAAATTGGTGCGGCCATGAAGAAACTCGGCATCCCGGTCGGCCAGGTGACCACCAGCCAGTATTTCCGCGCCATCGGGACCGGCCGCCTGCTGGGGTTCGGCGAGCCTCAGACCACGGCCGACGTCAGCGAGGGCGGCCAGGTCGTCACGCCGATCGAGAATAACCGGCGGACGGCGGCGCTGCGCAAGCTCGCGGCCACGGCGGTTCCCAGCACCAACGTCGTGGTGGTGAGCCACAAGCCCAACATCCTGGACGCCTTCGGCTAGGACTGGTTCGACATCCGGCTACCGGCTGGTGGTGCGGGTGCAGGCCGACGAGTGGGTCAAGCTCGCCCAATAGGAAAAGAGGAAGCGGTCACAACCTTAACGCGCGGCAGACTGACGCATGCGCGCAACCTCGGCAACGAAGCAGGCAAGACGGTCGTTTGCCCACCCATGAGAAGGGAGGGCATATGCAGGAGTTCCTGGCCATCGTCGCGACCTTCGTTTTCGGGCTCAGCGTTACGGCGATAGTAGCGGCCGGCCTGGAACAGCGGCAGCTTGCCAACAGTCGTGTCAACGAGGATGCCGACGTCCGCGCCGGCATCATCAAGGTTACGGCGTCCGGCTATGCCGTCGCCCCTGTCCTGACCTCCGCCCCCATCGAGCTCGGTTTCCGGGCGGGTCGCCTGCGCACCGACATGTGACGCTGACGCCGGCCTGATTGGCCGAGGTCAACTGTCGGGAGGCCACGACGTTGCGAAGCCGCTGCTCGGCCAAAACGCAGCGGCCAGATGGAGTGAATTGGCAGCCCCTGCTCGCATCGCGAGGCGGCCTCCATTGACAATCTGTCGCCACGGCGGGCCCAATCGCCTGTCCCATGAACGATGTCGGCCTCTCTGCTCGCCTGCCCGACCCCGTCGCCCGTGCCCGTACGCTCGGCCCGACGATCGCGGCCGTGGCCGACGAAATCGAGAAACTCCAGGACTTCCCCGAGCCGCTGATCGGCGCGCTGCACGAGTCACGGCTGTTCCGCCTGCTGCTGCCGCGCTCGCTGGGCGGCGAGGAAGTCGAGCCCTGGGTCTATGTCGCGGCGATCGAGGAGATCGCGCGCCACGACGGCTCGCTGGGCTGGAACATGTTCGTCGCCAACAGCTCGGCCCTGATCGCGCCCTTCATTCCCTTCGAGGCGGCGCGCACGATCTACGGCGATCCGCGCGGCCTGATCTCCTGGGGTCCGCCCAACCAGAACAAGCTTTTAGCCGCGCCGGGCGGCTACCGTGTCACCGGCGAATGGCATTTCTCCTCCGGATACCGCCAGGCCACCTGGATCGGCGCGCACGGCAACGTCCTCGAACCCGACGGCTCGCTGCGCCGCAACCGCTTCGGCCGGCCGACCGTGCGCACGGTCCTGATGCCCAAGGCGGAGACGAAGGCGATCCACAACTGGCACACGCTCGGCATGCGCGGCACGGCCTCCGAGGGCTACTCCGTCGCCGATGTCTTCGTGCCGGAAGCCTTCTCCGGCACGCGCGAGGATCCGACGCTGCGCCGCGACAAGGGCCCGCTCTATGCCTTCACCATGCAGGGCCTCTATGCCTGCGGCGTGGCGGCGGTGGCGCTCGGCATCGCCCGCGCCATGCTCGACGCCTTCATCGAGCTCGCCGCCACCAAGACGCCGCGCTACCTTGCGCGGCTCGCCGACAACCCCAGCGTCCAGTCCGACGTGGCGCGCCGCGAGGCCGACATCGGCTCGGCGCGCGCCTGGCTGGTCGAGATCTTGAAGGACGTGCACGGCCGCGCCGACGAGGTCGAGCCGATCGGCACGACCGACCGCGCCCGCGTGCGGCTCGCCTGCACGCAAGCCATCCACCAGGCCGAGAAGACGGCGGATTGGGTCTACAAGGCCGCCGGCACCTCGGCGATCTTCCTCGGCACGCCGTTCGAGCGGCGCTTCCGCGACATCCATACGCTGTCGCAGCAGATCCAGGCGCGCGAGGCGCATTTCGAGAACGTCGGCCGCATCCTGTTCAACGGCGATCCCGACGGCACGTTCATGTAGGCGAGTCCGCTCAACGGTTCAGCCGGTCGAGCGCCTCGATGTGCATCTTGTTGAAGCCGCTGAGACTCACCTCGGCGACGCCGCCAACACGGTCGGGGCCGCGGAACTCGAGCCGCAGGACCTCGCCCTGGTGCATGCTCTCGCGCAGCTGGCCGGCAACACGGCCGCGCAGCAGGCAGGCCTGGCCGGTGCACATGGCGAGCTCGTAGGCCTCGCCCTGGTCGACGCGGGCGACGATGCGCGAGGGCGCCGGCAGGCCGACGGCCAGGAACATGCCGCTGCCGACACGGTAGATGAATCCCAGGTGGTAGGCCGGATTGACGCTCTTCACCTCGACGGCCACTTCGCAGTCGCGTCTGTTTGAAATGCGATCGACGGCGCACTCGACGAACCATTCACCTTCGCTGGCCAACCGGTTTGGCGCTTGCGCGGAAAAAATACCGGTCGCGAGGACGACTCCCACCGTCCCCAACTTCCAAGTTGTGAACATCCCCCAACCCCAATAAATTTACGTCTGAAATTTGTTCAATAATGCTAACTATTTTAGCTAAAAGTCATTCGCAAAGCAAATTTTTCTCTTATAAACCAAAGAGATAGCGCAAATGGTTGCTTATGCAAAAGAACGGAGTTTCCAGCTTTTACGAGGTTTCTCAATGAATAAAAGACAATATATAAAGTATTACATTAGTTGAATGCCGACAGTTAATTGCATCGTTGCAGTTTGGCTGGAGATAGAGTTTTGTGTTGTTGCACTCGTGCAATATTGCACTGCAGACCGTCATTGCGGCTCGACGCGCCGCGCGGAGCGCACAGCCGCCTGCCCCTGGTCGGGTGGCACTTCGGCGACCTCGCAGCCCGGCGACCAACCCCACTTGCTATTCATGGCCACCTCGACAAAACGCGTCTGGCCGCCCTGGATCTGCACCTGGCCATTGGCGGTGCTGTCGCCGACCTTGCAGGCGATGTCGATCGGGCCCGGTGGTCCTTCGACGCGGATGAAGGTGTTGTAGCCAAGCTGTGCGGCCGCGCCGCCCGCCAGACTGACGTCGAGCGGCCGCATCATGCCGAACAGGCCTGAGCGATAGACGTACAGGGCGCCGCGGTCCGGCGCCGGCTGATCGAAGCTCTTGGCTTGCCGGTCGGCCTGGGGCGACGCCGACGGGCTGCCGGCGCAGGCACCGAGCAAAAGCAGCAGGGATATCGGCAGGCCCAGGCGTCGCATCGTGTGTCCTCCACACGCTTCAACGCACCAAGTGCCGCGAGGCTCCCGTCAGACCACCCGTCCCGCAGCGGCCGTGATGCGGCCGGCGCGGCGCGCCTTGTCGAGGGCGGCGTGGTCCTGCTCGGTCTGCTTGGCGTAGGCCAACGCAAACTTGGCGATCGCCTCGTCGAGCGTGGCGGAGGTGCCGCAGTAGCCCGCGATCATCGCCGGATCACCCGACTTGGCATGGGCCAGGGCGAGGGCCCAGCCGCACAGGCCGCAATACTCGACCAGCCGGCCGACGCCGTCGTGGTCACCCTCGGCGAAGGTGGCGCTGCCCTTCATGTCGGCGAGCTGGCGGATGTAGAAGTGCTTGCCCTCGGCCTCGCCCCAGCCGAGGAAGATGTCGGGCGAGCCCTGCGTAGCGCGCTGCCCCACGACCACGCGCTGGCCCTCGTTGGTGGTGCCCATGGGAACGCTCACATACGGTGCGAGCACCGAGCGCTTGGCCTCCTTGACCTGCAGGAACAGCGGATCGTCCTCGTCGACGCCCTGCAGCAGCATGACCCAGCAGGCGGTGCCGACACTGCCCACGCCCACCACCTTGCGCGCCGCGTCGATGATGCGATAGCGCGCCAGCAGGCGGCGGCGATCGAGCGACAGGGACTCGATGTAGGCGCCCAGCATCTCGTCCATCGCGTCGCGGATCGGCATGCCCTTGTCGCTGTGGGTCTCGCGCACGATCAGTGGCAGGTCCTCGACGATGCGCGGCTCGCCGCCCACCATCTCTGTGAGCTTGTCGAACGAGCGGATATGTCCCTTGGCCCGTGCCTTGGCGATCGTGCGCTCGGCGTCGCGCCGCACGCGCGGCGACAGGGCATCGAGCACGCGCTGCTCGTCGATCGAGTCGTACCAGACCTCCAGGTAGCTCATCTCGGCGTAGCGACGCATCCGCCGGCGATAGCTTTCCACGCACGCCGCCGCCGCGTCGGCCGCCTCGGCCTTGCCGCCGCCCATGAAGCGCGCCGCGACCGCGGCGCTGGCGGCCAGGCGCTTGAGATCCCACTCCCATGGTCCGGGATGGACCTCGTCGAAATCGTTGATGGCGAACACCAGGTTGCGCTCGGCCGAGGCATAGACGCCGAAGTTGGCGACATGCATGTCGCCGCACGCCGCCACCGACAGCCCCGTCACGGGCGTGCGCGACAGATCGTCGGCCATGACCGCTGCCGAGCCGCGCAGGAAAGCGAAGGGTGAGGCGAGCATGCGCGCGTAGCGCACCGGCACCAGCTTCTGGATGCGCTCGGCGTTCTGCTTCTCGAGGATGGCGATGGGATCGGGACGGCCGTCGGGCTCGTAGGCCGCATGGTTGGTCCGCGGCACGCGCTCGCGCAGCGCCTTGCCGGCCGCCAGCCGCTCGGCGACCGACGGCCTCTTCGCCTGGAAGACATCGGCGAGATGGCCGCGCTCCTGTCCGGACAGCAGCCGGTAGTAGCTTGGATCGATATTGCCTTTCAGGTCGATGACAGCCACGCGCGCCCTCCACTGTCCCGTGGGGGCAGCCTAGCAGATCAACCCGGCGGCGGCGTGGCGTGGATAGTGACCGTGTTGCAGCCGCTGCCCTGCCAGCGATACGACTGGGTGTTGCCCTTGGTGACCGTCTATTCGACGATGCAGCCCTGTCGTACCAGGGTGGGCGGAAAGCCGCCGATCGGCATCCATACGCCCCAGCCGATGCGCTGGTAGGTCGGCGCCCAGCCGCCGGCAATGTAGGACGTGTCCCAGCGCCATTGCAGGATCTTGGTGTCCTCGTCGAGCTGGTAGCTGTTGTCGGGGATGCGGCCCATGCCGCCCAGCAGGGCGCGCTCGTTGCTGCCGGCCATCTCGCGCAGCCTCACGTCGAATTCCTGGTTGGTCTGCCCGGCGCAAGCGGCGGCTAGCCAGAGCAGCAGAAGGGCGACGACGTCCCGAATGGCGGCACGCATGCAACACTCCGCTCGCTACCGAGAACGAGGGTGCGCTGCGTTGCGCGCGCGGGTCAAGGGCGGGTAAATGACACCGTCGTGAGCCGCGGGGGAGCATTGAGGGGACTGGTCTTTTTCCTGTTCGCAGCGTTGCTCGTCTGGGGACAGTTCCAGCGCACCTACACGGATTCCGAGCGCTACGGCCGTTACGCCGACCTCATGCCGTCGGACTGGAAGGCCACCAACGTATGGCTGGCCGCCGCCGACTGCGCCCTCGAGCGCGGCGCCTGGCTCGCGGTCTGCGAACAGGGGAAGCTGGTGCCGATGTCGGAGCGCGCCATCGCCGACGATCCCGGCCATGCGCTGCTGCTCGGCCTGTGGTCGGTGACGACGCGCCGGCATGCCGACCTGATCGACGTCGCCCGCCTCAACACGCTTACCGACACGCTCGGGATCTTGATGCTGGCCGGCCTGCTGTTCGCGCTGCGCGCCTACGTGACGTCGGTCGTGCTGCTGTGGAAGGGGCCGATCGAATATCTCGGCTGGATGGGCACCTCGCCGCACTGGGCCTACATCGGCCTGGTGAGCCTCGCCGCCGTGCTGCCGATGGCGCTGGCGGCGCGCGAGATGGACCTGCTGTCCAGGCGCGCGGCCAACCTGTGGATCGCCGCGGGTATCGTCTTCCTCAGCGTAGCGACACTGCTGCGCGAATCGATCGGCATGATGGGGCTGATGGTCACCGCCGCGGTGGTGATCGTCCTGCTGGCGCGCCGCTTCCGCCCTGCCCCGCTGCTGCTGGTCGGCATGCTGGCGGTGCTCGCCTTCACGACGCCGCGATGGGTGGTGATGGCGCGCGATGCCGCCTTCGACATGCAGAAGGCGGAGCGGCTGGCGACGCACGGGCTGTCACATACGCTCTATCTCGGGCTGGGATTCGTCGAGAACAAGTGGGGCATCCGTTACGACGACGACTACGGCGAGGAGATTGCGGGCAAGGCCGGCGTCGTGTGGTGCTCGCCGGAATACTTCCGCCTGATGTGGCAACTCTATCTCGGACGCTGGGCCGAGGACCCCGTCGAGGTGGCGCGCATTTACGTCGAGAAGGCGTGGATGCTGCTCGGCACGCCGACGCTCTATCCCGGACCGCCGTTCGGCATCGTGCTGGCGATCGCGTTGGTCCATTTCCTGTTGGCGACGGCGTTCGGCGCCTGGCAGCGACTGGATTTCAAGCAGGGGCTGGTGATCGAAGGCGTGGCGGTAGCCTTCGCTGGCCTGTTCCTCGCCCAGGCCATGGCCGCCCTGCCCAGCCACAACTACGCCATGCCGGTGAACGCCTTCGTGCTGGTGCTGCTGGGCGTGATCGTCGAGTTTTTTGCTCGCGGCCTACTGTGGGTGAGACGGGCGTTCTAGTCTTCCGGACCGCGCGCATCCTGCGCGCTCATGATCATGAGCGCGCAGGATGCGCGCGGTCCGGAAGAAAACTACTTGCTCGTGTTGAACGTCGACACCCGGTTCCACCAGGAACTGACCGCGTTCTGGTTCTTGGGCGCCCAGCCGCGCGCTTCCATGCAGCGCGCCGTCATGCGGTCGACGTTGTTCTTGTAGCCCTGGTTGTCCATGGTCTTGTAAAGGTCCTGCTGGCCGAAGCGCTCGCGCTCGCCCGAAAACACCGCCCGGCGCTGGTCCTCGACGTCGCGCTCGCTCTGGGCCTGCGAGCGGACCTGGGCGCGGCACTGCGCCTCGTCCTTGGCCATCTGGTCGGCGTTCTTGCCTTCCATGGAGAAGTCTTTCGGCGCGCATGCCATCGTCGCGAGGGCGAGAGCCGCGAGGAGGACCAGGCCCCTCATCTCGAGTCCGCCAGCGCCGCCTCGATCGCTTTCAGCGCCTCCGGCGCCTTGGCCGCATCGGGGCCGCCGCCCTGCGCCATGTCGGGCCGGCCGCCGCCGCCCTTGCCGCCCAAGGCCGCGACGCCGGCCTTGACCAGCTCGACCGCGCTCAGCGACTTCGCCCCTTTACCCTGAGCAAGATCGTCGGTGACGCCGACCACGGCCGAGGCCTTGCCGTCCTCGACGCCGATCAGCGCGACCACGCCCGAGCCCAGCTTCTTCTTGTACTCGTCGGCCATGCCCTTGAGTTCCTTGCCGGGCACGCCGTTCAGCACGCGGCCGATCAGTTTTACGCCGCCGACATCGCGCACCTCGTCGGCCGCCTGGGCCGCGCCGCCGCCGCCCGCCATCGCCAGCGCCTTGCGCGCGTCCGACAGCTCGCGTTCGACCTTGCGCTGGCCGTCGACCAGCGCCTGCAGTCGTGCCGGCAGATCCTCCGGCCGCACCTTCAGGACTGCCGCCGCATCGGTGAGCAGCCGGGCCTGGTGGCGCACATGCTCCTCCGCCGCGGCGCCCGCCACCGCCTCGATACGGCGCACGCCGGCCGAGACCGCGCCTTCGCCGATGATGCGGAACAGGCCGATGTCGCCGGTGCGCAGCGCATGGGTGCCGCCGCACAGCTCGACCGAGTATTTCTGGCCGTCCTCGCCGCCCATCGAGAGCACGCGCACTTCCTCGCCGTACTTCTCGCCGAACAGCGCCATGGCGCCCGCCGCAATCGCCTCCTCGGGCGTCATCAGGCGCGTGTCGACCGACGAGTTCCTGCGGATGCGCTCGTTGACCTCGTCCTCGATCTTGCGCAGCTCTTCCAGCGAGATCGCCTTGGTGTGGCTGATGTCGAAGCGCAGCCGATCGGGCGCCACCAGCGAACCCTTCTGGGTGACATGCTCGCCGAGATGGCGGCGCAGCGCCTCGTGCAAGAGATGGGTCGCCGAGTGATGGGCGCGCAATTGCGCTCGGCGGATCGGGTCGACGCTCATGGCGAGATCGTCGCCGACCTTGAGCTCGCCTTTCTCGACCTTGGCGTGATGGGCATGCAAGTCGCCGACGCGCTTCTGCACGTCGAGGACCGCGGCCTCGCCATTGGCGCCGACGAACCGGCCGTTGTCGCCGAGCTGACCGCCGGACTCGGCGTAGAACGGCGTCTGGTTGGTCACGATCCAGCCGGTCTCGCCTGCCTTCAGCGCGGCGACCTCCGCAGCCCCGACCACGATCGCCTTGATCTGGCCCTCGGCGCGCTCGGTGTCGTAGCCCAAAAACTCCGTCGCGCCGACCTTCTGGCGAACGTCGAACCAGATCGCCTGGTCGGCGGTCTCGCCCGAGCCCGCCCACGCCGCGCGCGCCTTGGCGCGCTGCTCGTCCATCGCCTTCTCGAAGCCGTCAGTGTCGACCTTGATGTCGCGCGCCCGCAGCACGTCCTGCGTAAGATCGAGTGGGAAGCCGAAAGTGTCGTAGAGCTTGAAGGCGACGTCGCCCTTCAGCGTGCCGCCGGCGCTGAGGCCCTTGGTCTCGTCTTCGAGCAGCCTGAGGCCGGTGCCCAGCGTCTTCTTGAAGCGGCCTTCCTCGAGCTTCAGCGTCTCGGTAATCAGCGGCTGGGCGCGCACCAGCTCAGGGTACGCATCGCCCATCTCGTGCACCAGGCTCGGCACCAGCTTGAAGACCATCGGCTCCTGCGCGCCGAGAATGTGGGCATGGCGCATGGCGCGGCGCATGATGCGGCGCAGCACATAGCCGCGGCCCTCGTTCGAGGGCAGCACGCCGTCGGCGATCAGGAACGACGTGGTGCGCAGATGGTCGGCGATCACCTTGTGCGACGCCGATTGCGGACCGTCGGGATTAACGCCGGTCTCGTGCGCCACCGCCTCGATCAGGGTGCGGAACAGATCGATGTCGTAGTTGTTGTGCTTGCCCTGCAGGACGGCGGCGATGCGCTCCAGCCCCATGCCGGTGTCGATCGAGGGCTTGGGCAGGTTGACGCGCTCATCCTTGGTCAGCTGCTCGAACTGCATGAAGACCAGGTTCCAGATCTCGATGAAGCGGTCGCCGTCCTGGTCGGGGCTGCCGGGCGGGCCGCCGGGGATGTGATCGCCGTGGTCGAAGAAGATCTCCGAGCAGGGACCGCACGGGCCGGTGTCGCCCATCGCCCAGAAATTGTCCGAGGTCGGGATGCGGATGATCTTCGAGTTGGAGAAGCCGGTGATCTTGCGCCAGTAGCCCGCCGCCTCCTCGTCCTCGCTGAACACGGTGACCAGCAGGCGGTCGGCCGGCAGGCCGTACTCCTTGGTGATCAGGTTCCAGGCGAGCTCGATCGCCTGCTCCTTGAAGTAGTCGCCGAACGAGAAGTTGCCCAGCATCTCGAAGAAGGTGTGATGGCGCGCGGTGTAGCCGACATTCTCGAGGTCGTTGTGCTTGCCGCCGGCGCGCACGCATTTCTGCGACGTCGCGGCGCGGCTGTAGGGGCGCTTCTCGAGGCCGGTGAAGACGTTCTTGAACTGCACCATGCCGGCGTTGGTGAACATCAGCGTCGGGTCGTTGCGCGGCACGAGCGGGCTCGAGGCCACGACCTCGTGGCCGTTGGTCCGGAAGTATTCTAGGAAAGTGCGGCGAATGTCGCTGACGCTTTGCATGCGCTGCTTGTAGCGTGTGGGCCAAGCCTTCGTCCAGAACGGGGACCTGCCGGAAAATGGCCGAATCGGCCCATTCCACCGCAACTTTACGCCTCACGATGGGCGATCTCCGGATCGTCCATCCGATCACGGTGCCGAACGCAGCGGTTCCCGCGGCTGAGATCGTGCCCGCCCTGCAGGGTTTGGTGAACGCGGTCGTCGAGGCGGCAGAGAGGGGCAAGGCGATCTCCTGCCGCAAGGGCTGCGGCGCGTGCTGCCGCCAGCTCGTGCCGGTGTCGCGCACGGAGGGTGAGCGGTTGCTGCGGGTGGTCGAGGCGATGTCGGTCGAGCGACGCGAGATCCTGAAGGCGAAGTTCGCGGCGGCAGAGGCTGCGATCGAAGCGGCGGGGTTGAAGGAGCACAAAGGGCGCAGCGACCGTGAACTGTCGACGACCTACTTCGCGATGGGCGTGCCCTGCCCCTTTCTCGAGGACGAAAGCTGCTCGATCCATCCCGAGCGGCCGCTGGTCTGTCGCGAGTATCTGGTGACGTCACCGGCCGCGCTGTGCGCCGGGCCCAGCCAAGAAGGCGTGACGCCGGTGGCGGTGCCCAAGGTGTCGATGGCGGCGCGCGGGCTGCAGGAGGATGGAGACGACTGGTTTCCGTTGGCTCTGCTGATGGCGTGGGCGCGTACACGGCCGCGCAAGGCGGCGAAGCGGACCGGACCGGTGTGGGTGCAGCGCTTCTTGAAGCGGCTTTCGTCGGGCGGGTAGCAGCGTCGGGATTCGTTCGGCACGGTGCGGGCTACCGCGCATATGAATGCGCTTACGCCCGCTCGGCCCATTTTCTTTTGCGCGTAGCGCAAAAGAAAATGGGCCGGTGCTGCGCGTGGGGGTACAGCACCGGCCCGGCGACAGGAGACAGGGGGATCCTTGTCGCGAAACCTGGGCAAAGTCTCTCTGTCATCCCGAGGCGATAGCCCCAGGGATCTTCGGCTGCGAGTAAAGGTCCCTCGCTACGCTCGGGATGACAGCGAGGAGCGTCAGTCCTCGTCTTCTTCGTCGTCCTTGCCGCCGTCCATCAGCGCGGTGGCGAGGATGCCGGCGTTGGCGCGCACCTTGTTCTCGATCGCCTGGGCGACCTCGGGGTGCTCGCGAAGATAGGTCTTGGCGTTCTCGCGGCCCTGGCCGATGCGCTGGCCGTCGTAGGAGTACCAGGAGCCCGACTTCTCGACGACGCCGGCCTTCTCGCCGAGGTCGATCAGCTCGCCGTTCTTGCTCACGCCCTCGCCGTACATGATGTCGAACTCGACGACCTTGAACGGCGGCGCCACCTTGTTCTTCACCACCTTGACGCGGGTGTGGTTGCCGATGACCTCGTCCTTGTCCTTGAGCGCGCCGATGCGGCGGATGTCGAGGCGGACCGAGGCGTAGAACTTCAGCGCATTGCCGCCCGTCGTGGTCTCGGGGCTGCCGAACATGACGCCGATCTTCATGCGGATCTGGTTGATGAAGATCACCAGCGTGTTGGACTTGGAGATCGAGGCGGTGAGCTTGCGCAGCGCCTGGCTCATCAGGCGGGCGTGCAGGCCGGGCAGCGAATCGCCCATCTCGCCCTCGAGCTCGGCCTTCGGGACAAGGGCTGCCACCGAGTCGATCACCAGCACGTCGATGGCGCCGGAGCGCACCAGCGTGTCGGCAATCTCCAACGCCTGCTCGCCGGCGTCGGGCTGGGAGATCAGGAGGTTCTCGATGTCGACGCCGAGCTTCTTGGCATAGCCCGGATCGAGTGCATGCTCGGCATCGATGAAGGCGCAGGCGCCGCCCTTCTTCTGGGCCTCGGCCACGACATGCAGCGCGAGCGTCGTCTTGCCCGAGCTCTCGGGTCCATAGATCTCGACGACGCGGCCCTTGGGCAGGCCGCCGATGCCGAGCGCGATGTCGAGCCCCAGCGAGCCGGTGGAGATCGCTTCGATCTCCAGCCCCTCGCGCTGGCCCAGCTTCATGATGGAACCCTTGCCGAAGGCCCGTTCGATCTGGGCCAGGGCGGCGTCCAGCGCCTTGGTCTTGTTTTCCATGCCTTCTTTTTCAACCACTTTCAGCATTGCGGACATTGGCTGCCTCCTTGTTCTCCCACGCCCCTGTCGGGAGCGGCAATGCGGATAAGTCCGCCGGGGGTGGTGCCAATGTACCTATTTTGTTCCGGACGACAAGGGGGCAAATAACCCCCTGATAAAACTAATGTTCTTGACACAAGTTCTAGCTATGTTCGCCTCGGTCGTTCGCCTCTATGGGGAAAGCGTTATCAATCGGCGACGTTACACTTCACACGTCCAACGTGATATATGGGGTGCGACAGGCCGGCGACGACTACCCCGCCTGGCGCTTGGGGCGTTTCTTCGGCGCCGGGCGCGGGTCTCGCTTGGCAGCCGCTACCTTGCGGAACGCACGGTCAAACTGCGCGGGCGATTCCGAGGCTTCCAGTTCGGTCGCCAGGTCCACGAACCGTTTGTACTGGGCGGGATCGTCAGGGGCGCGGGGCTTCGGCATGACTGTCATCCTAGCACGATTGGCGGTGCACTATGAGTGGCCTACGGAGGATCGCCCGGCTCGCGAAAGACCGCGCGCGAACGGATGCCCTTGGCCCAAAGCGTCTCGCAATGGTCGAAGAACTCTTTGCGTTCCATTTTCCGAATCCCCGCAACGGCCCTCGGGGTAACGCCACCCGCGACAAGGCCCTCCAGCGTAACGCCAAGAAGCTCCGGAAAGTGAGCAAGGTGCCACATGATGATTGATGATTCCTCAACGGATTGCGGCTCCTTCATTCGCTGCAGAGCGATACTGCAAACCAGGAGGATCATGTCGTTGTTGGTTGGCGTGAAATCATACGTGCCATTCAAATCATCCCGCGCATGCTTCAGGAAGTTGGCCGACTTGCGGATACCGCTTCCCCATTTCTGGCGCATGTCCTTAGGGATGACATCGAGATCAAAGAGCAAATTCTTTAGGCCCCGAGCCCTGAACAGCGCGTGAATAATCTCATGAGCGGCAGAAGCAAGCCCATTGATCGAAGCGGGATCACCATCAGCAAACCAAAGCCTGATGGCAGTCTGCAACTGGCTTCTGGCGACGCCCATCTTTGTCCAGCGCACTCGTTTGATCGGCTTCGTCATAGATCCCCGAGCAGTAGCCGAAGGAGACGCTTGAGCTTGGGGCGTGCTCGACTACGCGCCACCAACTTTATCGTAGGTCAGGCGACGGCCCTTAGCATTGCGGATCGCAAGATTGGCGCGCGTCACGTCGTTAACCCCAAGCCGCTCCCGATTGCTGTAACGGAAGTCGAATTCGTTCAGATAGCGATGCAGGTGGGCCTCGCTGACGTGCTGATACGTGCCGTACAGGCCACGCCGCAGGATCGAGAAGAAGCCTTCGACGGTGTTCGTGTGAGCGTCGCCCCGGACGTACTCACCGGTAGAGTGGTTGACGCGTTCGTGGCGCGAAAAGTGCGGCGGCAGGTCACCATAGGCGCTGTCCGTCATCAGCTTGGAGCCGCGCCGCGTGCCGGTCATCAGCACACGGTGAAGCGTCTCCGCGCGGATGTTCGGCACCTGCACAGAGCGCACGCTGCCGTCACGCTCCACAAGCGACAGGACGATTTGCTTCTCGACCGGCTTGCGCCACTTCTTCCGGCCAGCAATGGCACCGATGTAAACCTCATCGGCCTCGACCGTGGCGCTCAGGCCGCCGAGCGGCGGAACGTCGTTCGCCGTGCCGGGCTTCATGATCTCGCGAATACGGTGGGTCAGGAACCAAGCCGTCTTCATCGAGCAATTGAGAAGCCGCTGTATCTGGCGCGTCGAGATACCCTTCTTGCTGCTGTTCAGCAGGTGGATGGCCTGGAGCCACAGGTGCAGCGGCAGGTGGCTATCCTCAAAGATCGTCCCGACGCGCACGGTGAATTCCTTGCGGCAGGCGTAGCACTTGCGCAGGCCGTGGCGGATCGCGCCTTCCGGGTTCTTCTGGCTGGGCTTGGAACGGGCGTTCAGCTTGCCGATCTTGTCGGAATTGCCGCAGTGCGGGCACACCGGACCGCGCGGCCAGAGCATCATCTCGACGTAGTCGAAGGCGGCGTCTTCGTTCTGGAAGCGGGGTTCGGAGAGGATCGCGTGGGCCATGGCGGTATACTAGCCATGGGATTGGAAGTGTCAAGTGTAACGTCGCCTATCAATCCTTGGGCGGCACAAACATGTAACCCACACCCCTCACCGTGCGGATCGCCTCGGGGTGCGCGGGATCCTTCTCGACCTTGCGCCGGATGCGGGTGATGCGCAGGTCCATGGCGCGATCGAACACCTCCATCTCGCGATGGCCGATGGTCTCGAGCAGCCAGTCGCGCGCCAGCGGCCGGTTGGGGTTCTCGGCGAACACCTTCAACAGGTCGAATTCGCTGGCCGACAGCGTCTCCTCGCTGCCGTCGGCGTCGACCAGCACGCGCTTCTCGAGGTCGAGCACGCGCCGCCCCATGCGCACCCGCGGCCCGGCCGACGGCGCCGCCGCGCCCGAGGCGCGGCGCAGCACGCTCTTGATGCGGGCCAGAAGCTCGCGTGGATCGAAGGGTTTCGGGATGTAGTCGTCGGCGCCGGTCTCGAGGCCGACCACGCGGTCGACCGTGTCGCCCGCCGCCGTCACCATGATGATGCAGATGCGGCCGCTCTTCTCGCGCAGCCAGCGGGCGACGGCGAAGCCGTCCTCGCCGGGCAGGCCGACATCGAGCAGGACCAGGGCCGGCATCTCACGCTCGACCATGCGGCGCAAACCGGCCCCCGATTCGAAGCCGGTGACGCGGAAGCCCTGGCGGCTGAGATAGTCGAGCAGAAGCTGGCGCTGGGCTGCTTCGTCCTCGACCACGACGATATGCTGACGCTTGTCCATCTGCCCCCTTGCCGCGCAAGCCTACCATATGCAGCGTAGGTTCAAATAACTGTCACGGCCGCGAGCTGTTGAAGACACGGGCGCCGCGGGCCCGGGCGAATTCCTCGGTGCAGATGCCCCTCGGTCCATGGCCGCCAGTCGCGGCCGTTTGTGTCGCCGACATGTCGCGGAACGCGGACGGGCGACACAAACGATACAAAGCGCGCGGCTTGTGACACACGGTCGATACGTCGACCTTCCAGCATGCCGCAATGGCCCAACTGGACATCGCCGGCATCGATCCCAAGCGGATCGAGCAGGTCGTCACCCACCGTTTGGTTGAGATCCCGACGCTGCCCAAGGTCCTGGCGCTGCCGATCTTCGGCGCGGTGGCGGCGGCTCTCTATGCCGGCCTGGCGCCGCTCTGGATGTTCCTGGCGCCGGCGGCGGTCTACGTCCTCTCCGTGTGGGGCTCGTGGCGGGTCCAGGTTATCTATCGGCGCGATCCGTCGGCGGTGAGCCTCGCCGGCTGGCGCTGGCTCTACACTGTCACCGCCGTGCCGACCTCGTTCGCCAACGGGCTGATGGGCGGCTTCTTCGCCAGCCTGCCAGGGGCCGAGGAGGAACGCGCGCTGTGGGCGCTGGCGCTCTGCCTGATCGTCGGCGGCACGCCCTCGCGCGGCCTCGACGGGCGCACCTACACGCTGTCGGCCGCTTCGCTGGTGCTGCCGATGGCGGGCGTGCTGGTGCTGGGCGACGGCAGCCGGCATGCCATCGGGCTCGCGGCGATCATGCTGGGCTTCGTCGCCATCATCTCCCTGTTCGCCCACATCGAGCGCAGGCGCACGCGCGCGGAGATCGCCCGCGACCTCGCTGCCCACGACCTGTCCAAGAGCCTCGACGATGCGCACCGCGACGTGGCCTTCGCCGAGGAGACCATGCGCACCATGCTCGACAACATGAGCGACGGCGCGCTGCTCTACGAAGGCGACGGCCGCTGGGTCTACCAGAACAAGGCGATGGCGCGCCTGCACGACATGTCGGACGAGGTGTTGAAGGGGCTGCCGACCTTCAAGGACATCATCCGCTATCGCGCGCTGCGCGGCGACTACGGCCCGCTCGAGACGCTGCCCGGCGGCCTGGAGGGCTGGATCGCGAGCCGCGCCGCGCGCTTTAACCTGCCGGGCCAGCCGGCCGAGCGGCGGCGCACCATCACCGGCCGCACCGTCGAGGTGACCTACCGGCCATTGCCCGGCGGCCGCGTGCTGACGGTGCATCGCGACCTCACCGACATCGTCGAGCAGGAGAGCCGGCTCACCCAGGCGCAGTCCGAGCAGGAACGCACGCGCGCCACCATGCGCTCGGTGCTCGACAACATGGGCGATGGCGCAGCGCTCTACGCCCCGGACGGCGGGCTCCTGTTCCACAACGCCGCCTTCGGCCGCCTGCTCGACCTCGACGCCACGACCATCGCCACCACCATCAATCTCGCCGACATCGCCCGCTTCCAGCTGACGCGCGGCGACTTCGGCCCGATCGCCGACATCGACGCCGAGTTGGCCAGGCGCATGGCCATCATCGAGAGCGGCAACATCGCGCCGTTCGTGCGCACCGGCCGCAACGGGCTCACGCTCGAGATCACCTCGCACCGGCTGGCCGACGGCCGCCTGCTGGTGACCTATCGCGACATCACCGAGCTCAAGACGCGCGAGCAGGAGCTCGAGCGCTCGCGCGGCACCCTGCAGACCGTGCTCGACGAGATGCCGGACGCGCTCCTGGTCTACGACGCCGACGCGAAGTGGCTGTTCTTCAACAAGGCGACGCTGAAATTCCTCGACCTCGATCGCGCGACCCTGACAGGGCTGTCCGACGCCTGGTCGATCCTCGACTACCAGATCGACCGCGGCGACTTCGGCGCGATGGATGCCGCCCAGCGCGCCGAATTCGTCGAGGCACGCAAGCAGATCTTCGCCTCGGGCACCGAGGGCTGGATGCTGCTGAAGCGCGGCGACCGCATGCTGCACTTCCGGCTGACCGTGCTCGACAATGGCTGGCGGCTCGGCATGTTCCGCGACGTCACCGACCTCGAAGGCGCCCGCCAGTTGGCGGTGGACGCGCGCCAGACGCTGCTGCTCGCCATGGAAGCGATGGACGACGGCATCGCCTTCCTCGATCGCGACGAGCGGCTGGTGCAGAGCAACGAGGCCTACCGGCGCTTCATGCAGGGCTTGCCGGAGATCGTGACGCCGGGCGTCGTGCTGCGCGACGCCGTGCACCATGCCGCCAAGGTGCTGAAGCCGCCCAAGGAGACGCCGGAAGCCTGGGCCGAGCGCCAGCTCACGACGCTGCGTTCGGGTCGTCCCGCCCTGATCCCCTACGGCCCCAACAAATGGGCGCGCGTGTCGCTTGACTACGCCACCGACGGCCGCGCCGTCGTGCTGGTGAGCGACGTCTCCGAGGAGCGCCGCCGCCAGCGCGACCTCGAGCAGGCCCTGGTCGCAGCCGAGAAGTCGCGCGAGGACGCGGTTGCCGCCGACCAGGCGAAGTCGACCTTCCTCGCCACCATGAGCCACGAGATCAGGACGCCCATGAACGGCGTTTTGGGCATGATGGAAGTGCTGGAAGCCGAGGGCGTGCGGGAGGGCCAGGCACGCACCGTGGCGACCATGCGCGAATCGGCCCAGGCGCTGCTGCGCATCATCGACGACGTGCTCGATTTTTCCAAGATCGAGGCAGGCGGGCTCGAGCTCGAGGAGACGCCGTTCTCGCTGACCGGCCTGGTCGACAGCGTCGTGGCGACCTTCCACCCGCAGGCCGAGCGCAAGGGCCTGTCACTGGTCGCCGCCGTGGCGCCGGGCTCGACCGACATTCTGATGGGCGATCCCACGCGGGTCCGCCAGATCCTGTTCAACCTTTTGGGCAATGCGCTGAAATTCACCGAGCGCGGCGGCGCCATGATCCGCGCCCGCACCGAGCCGATGGGCGATGGTCGCGCCCACGTCGTGCTGACGGTCAGCGACACCGGCATCGGCATGAAAGACAGCCAGCAGGCCCGCCTGTTCCAGCCCTTCTCGCAGGCCGACAGTTCCACGACCCGGCGCTACGGCGGCACCGGGCTCGGACTCTCGATCGTGCGGCGCCTGGCGCAGCTCATGGGCGGCGACGTCACGGTCGAGAGTGCGCCCGGCGCCGGCTCGACCTTCACCGTGATCCTCGAACTGGTGGCGGCGCCCGCCGATTCGCCGCTGGTCGACCTGCCGGTGGTCGAGCAGCCGGTCGAGACTCTGCCCGCCTCTCCCCGGGTCGCCGGCAACAACGTGCTGGTGGTCGACGACCATCCGATCAACCGCGAGGTGCTGGTGCGCCAGCTCCAGGCGCTGGGTGTCGGCGCCGATTCGGCGGCGGACGGGCGCGAGGGGCTGAAGGCGTGGAGCGTGGGCCACTACGCCATCGTCTTCGCCGACGTGCACATGCCGCTGATGGACGGCTTCGAGATGACAGCCGAGATCCGCCGCCTGGAGGCGGCCGAGGGCCGGCCGCGCACGCCGATCGTGGCGGTGACGGCCAATGCCATGGCGGGCGAGGACGAGCGCTGCCGCGCCGCCGGCATGGACGGCTATCTCTCCAAGCCGGTCGGCCTGCCGCGGCTGCGCGCCACCCTGCAGCGCTGGCTGCGCGGCGCCGACGACGCGGCGCCGGCCATCGATCCCGCCGTGCTCGATCCCTGGATGCAGGGCGACGAGGCGGCGCGCCGCGATCTTTTGGCGAAGTTCAGCCGCTCGGCGTCCGAATCGCGCCAGGATATCGAGACGGCGATGGCGGCGGGCGATCTCGCCGCCCTGGCGGCGGCAGCGCACCGGCTGAAAGGCAGCGCGCTCGCGGTCGGCGCCCGCGCGCTCGGCGACGCGGCGCAGACCCTCGAGCGGGCCGCCAAGGCCGGCGATCGGGCGACGTGTCAGGATGGGCTGGGTCCGCTCGCCGTCGAGGTCCAACGGGCTCAGGCGGAAATCGGCGCTTAAGGAGCCTGTTAGCGGGCCTCGTAGATGGCGCCCCAGGGGGCGACATCCTTGGGCGCGCGGTCGCGGCGGTTGGGCTTGGCGACGACGACCCAGATGAAGGTGGTCAGGGCGAACACGGTGCCAGCGACGGGCGAGCCGGCCAGGACGGAAATGATGGCGAAGAAGGCCAGGAGGCTGCCGATCAGCTGAAACATGGGGTTCCCCCGGGGGGTGCTCGGTGAGGCGGAGCGGTATTGCCCTCGCCGGACGCCCCGTTTGTATCGGCCTGCCGTATCTTCGCCGTATTGCGAGCCGGGAAATTTGTTTCGTCTGTGTCGCGAAGACGAGCTAGCCGTGGGCCGTCAGCGACTTGCCGTCGTGCTCGACCGGCTTGGCGTCGATCAGCACGAACGCCACCACGCAAGGCGCGGTCGAGCGGTTGACCCAGTTGTGGATGGTGCCGCGCTGCACCAGGACGTCGCCGGCGCGCAGCGTGACGACCTGGTCGTCGAGCTCCATGTCGATCTCGCCCGACAGCACCACCGCATAGTCGATGGAATCGGTGCGATGGTTGCGCGGGGTCACGCCGGGCGCGTACTCGATCACGCGGAAGACCGTGCCGTTGGCCCGCGTCGTACCGCTGATCTCCTTGGCGGTGTCCCTGAGGCCGTTATTGTCGACCGGGAAGCCTGCGGTCGACCAGATGTTGGCGATGGTCGCTCCCGGCCGGAACGACACGACATCACGCGAGACCTCGTCGATGGCGACCTGGGCCTTGCCTTTGTCGTCGTGACTCGTGACCACCCGCCTGATCTTCATGTCGTCTCCTACTTCGGGCCCAGCATGCCCGCGGCCTTGAGCGCGGCGATGCCCGCGGCATCGTAGCCGATCCCGGCCAGCACTGCGTCATTGTGCTGGCCGACCTCCGGCGGATCGGAGGTGAGCGGCGGCCGCCAGCCGAGCATCTGGAACGGCAGCAGCGGCAGGCGCGTCTTCACCCCGCCCGGCAAGGTGGTCGGCGCCAGCGAGCCGTTGGCTAAAAGATGCGGGTGATCGAACAGGTCCTGCGGCCGCGCCACCGGCGCGAAGGAGATGTCGGCTTCGAGGCACTTCTGCTCGAGCTCGTCCTTGCCGTAGCGCTTGAAGATTTCGGCGACCTTGGGCACCAGCCAGGGGCGCGCCTCTATGCGCTGGTTGTTGGTGGCGAGCTTGGGATCGGCGGCCATGTCCTGCTGGCCGAAGAACTCGCAGAAGCGCTTCCACTGGCCGTCGCTGGTGATGCCGATGAACACCTGCTGGCCGTCGTTGGTGTAAAAGATCTCGTAGATCGCCCACGAGCTCACGCGCTCGGGCATGGGCGGCGGCGGCGCACCGTTCATGGCGGTGATGGCGAGATGCTGGCCCATCAGGAACACGACCGATTCGAACAGCGCGCTCTCGACCAGCCCGCCCTTGCCGGTGCGCTGGCGCTGCTGCAGCGTCAGCACCGTACCGAAGGCACCGAACAGGCCGCCCAGAATGTCGACCACCGAGGTGCCGGCACGCAAAGGCCGCCCCGTTGGCCCCGTCATGTAGGCGAGCCCGCCCATCATCTGCACGACCTCGTCGAGCGCCGGGCGCTTTTCGTACGGCCCGGGCAAAAAGCCCTTCAGCGCGCAGTAGACCAGTCGCGGGTTGATCTTCTCCAGGTGCTCGGGCCCCAGCCCGCGCTTGCTCATCGAGCCCGGCGCGAAATTCTCGATCAGCACATCGGCCGACTGCAGCAGCTTCACCAGCACCGCGCGGCCTTCGGGCGCGTCGGCATCGAGTGCGAGGCTCTGCTTGTTGCGGTTGAAGTAGCCGAAGAAGCCGCCGCCGAAGCCCTTCAGCTTGCGCGTGCGATCGCCGTCGACCGGCTCGACCTTGATCACCTCGGCGCCGAGGTCGGCCAGGATCATGCCGCAGGACGGACCGAGGATGGTGTGGGTGAGCTCTATGACGCGGACGCCCTTGAGCGGCGGTGTGATGGCGGAAGTCATGTCCTTCCTTACATCACAATACCGTCCGGCGCAGGAAAGCGTTCGAGGTAGCGTCGGGCACGCGGCAATGCGTCGTGTAGGAATTCGTGCGGTGCGCGCAGCTTCAGGCGGCGATCGAACTCTTGCGACCGCATCCCGGAAATCAACACTTCGCGCGGCAACGGCACCAAGGTGGCGTCCCATCCCGGCCACAGCCGGCGGTTCCGCTTCCAGGCATGATCGAAGAAGGCGGCGCGGCGCGAATAGCCGTGGAAGTCGAACACCCAGTCGGCCGTGCTGACGATGACGTGATTGCCCCAGCAGCCCGCGGCCGGCTTGATCCAGGTGACATCATGCTCAGGCACACCGTGCCGCTCGAGGAAAGCATGCGCCAAGATGTGGCAGGCACCACAAGCGAAGAACACGCGCTCGGGCAGCGCCCAGCGCTTCGCCTGATCCTGGCTGTGGTAACCGGGCGTTCTCGGCTGGTACACGGCGCGCCGCTCAGGCGAACCAGCTTTCGATGTCCTTGGTGAGCGGCAGGCCCGCCGCCTCGCCCAGCACCTGATGGCCCATGCCGGCGCCGACCAGGAAGGCCTCCTGGTGCGGCACGTTGTTGGCCTTGAGCATCTTGCGGATGGCAGGGCCATCGTGGCCCCAGCCGATCGCCTCGACCTTGCCGTCGGAGGCGCGGTTCAGCGTCGCCAGGAACTCGGCACGCTCCTCTTCGGTGAGGCCGGGCACGGCGTCGATGTCGCCCAGCACGAACAGGCGGCCGCGGAATTTCGCTAAAAGGGCCGCGACCGAATTGCGCGGCTCGACGATGATCTCGCGGTTGGGGCCACGGCGCACACGGGCGGCCAGCGACAGGGGGATCACGGCGGCGCCGAGATGGGCGCCCGAATCCATGATCGCCGCCGTCAGCTCCTTGTAGGTGATGCCCAGCCGCTCGGCGCGCTTCAGGCGCATCATCGCCACTTCGGGCTTGGGGTTTTTCCAGGCCTTGGCGGTGGCACGACGCCACACCCAGGCCTCCCACGACATGTCGAAGGTCGGGCCGTTGTTGTGGCCGATGCCGGGCCTGCGCAGCAGGGCCTCGACATTGGCATGCCGCAGCCCTAGACGGTCGAAACGATCACCCATAACGGTATTCTAACCCTTTTGGGGTCTGTGCAGGCAAGAGGAGTGCCAAAGTGGACGAATTCCAGGTCGATGTGCTGGTGGTGGGCGCGGGCAACGCGGCGGCCTGTGCGGCGCTGGCGGCGCGGGAGACAGGTGCCTCGGTCGCCATGCTGGAGGCCGCCCCCGAAGAGGAGCGCGGCGGCAACAGCACCTATACGGCCGGCGCCATGCGCGTGGTGTTCCACGGCGTCGACGACCTGGTGCAGCTCTACGACCTCACCGAGGACGAGAAGCGCGACGTCGATTTCGGCCGCTACAGCGCCGATGAGTTCCTCGACGACATGGGCCGCGTGACCAACTACCGCTGCGACCCCGAGCTCACCGACATCCTGATCGGCCGCAGCTTCGAAACCCTGAAATGGATGCGCACCAAGGGCGTGCGCTTCCAGCCGTCCTACGGTCGCCAGGCCTTCAAGGTGAACGGCAAGTACAAGTTCTGGGGCGGGCTCGCGGTCGAGGCGTGGGGCGGCGGCCCGGGCCTGGTCGATCTCGAGCACAAGGCCGCGATCAAGGCCGGCATCCCCATCCACTACCAGACGGCGGCGGTCTCGCTGATCGAGGAGGACGGCGTCGTGCGCGGCGTCATCGCCCGCCACAAGGGCCGCAAGGTCCGGATCGGCGCCAAGGCCGTGGTGCTGGCCTGCGGCGGCTTCGAGAGCAACGCCGAGATGCGCACGCGCTATCTCGGCCCGACCTGGGATCTCGCCAAGGTGCGCGGCACGCGCTTCAACACCGGCGCCGGCATCAACATGGCGCTGGCGATCGGCGCCAAGGCGCACGGCAACTGGTCGGGCGGCCATGCCGTCGGCTGGGACATGAATGCGCCGGAGTTCGGCGACCTCGAGGTCGGCGACAACTTCCAGAAGCACTCCTACCCGCTCGGCATCATGGTGAACGCCAACGGCCTGCGCTTCGTCGACGAAGGTGCCGACTTCCGCAACTACACCTATGCGAAGTACGGCGCGGTGATCCTGAGCCAGCCGCAGCAGTTTGCCTGGCAGATCTTCGATTCCAAGGTGCTCGACCGGCTGCGCGACGAGTACCGCATCAAGCGCATGACCAAGGTGCGCGCCGACACGATCGAGGAACTGGCCAGGAAGCTCGAAGGCGTCGACGAGCAGCAGTTCCTCAAGACCATCAAGGAATGGAACGCCGCGGTGATGACCGAGGTGCCGTTCAATCCCGCCGTCAAGGACGGCCGCTCCACGCGCGGGCTTGCCGTGCCGAAGAGCAACTGGGCCAACACGATCGACCAGCCGCCCTTCGAGGCCTATGCCGTGACCTGCGGCCTCACCTTCACCTTCGGTGGGCTCAAGATCACCAACCAGGGCGAGGTCGAGAGCACCGACGGCCCGCCGATCCCCGGCCTGTTCGCCGCCGGCGAGCTTGTAGGCGGGCTGTTCTATCACAACTATCCCGGCGGCACCGGCCTGGTGTCGGGCGCGGTACTGGGCAAGCTGGCGGGCGACGGCGCGGGGCGGTACGTTCAGGGCAAGAATTAGCAACGCGACCGCTGTCACCCCGAGCGTAGCGAGGGGCCTTTAAGGCTTCAGAAAGGTCCCTCGCTACGCTCGGGATGACAGCATTGTTGGAGGAAAACAAATGAACACGATCACCCGCCGCAACGCGCTCATCGCCGGCTCGACCTCCCTCCTCCTGCCCTCGGCGCTGCGCGCCCAGGCGACGTGGCCCAACGGCCCGGTCACCTTCGTGGTCGGCTATGCCGCGGGCGGCGGCGCCGACATCAACGCGCGCGAGCTCGCCAACATCGAATCGCCGATGATCGGCGCGCAGATCATCGTCGACAACAAGGGCGGCGCCGCGGGCAGCGTCGGCGCGCGTGTCGTCGCCGCGGCCAAGCCCGACGGCCAGACCCTGTTCTATGCCGTCGGCACCAACGTGATCATCAATCCGTGGGTGCAGAAGGGCATGATCGACACGCTCGCCACCCTGGCGCCGATCTGCCAGACCACGGACTATCAGTACGTCCTGGTGGTGGACCCGAAGGTGCCGGTCAAGACCGCGGCCGAGCTGGTGGCGCTGGCCAAGAAGGACCCGGAGAAGCTCACCTATTCATCGTCCGGCGTCGGCGGCAACAACCACCTCGCGGGCGCGCTGTTCGCCGACGCGGCCGGCATCAAGATCACGCACGTGCCCTACAAGGGCACCGGACCGGCGCTGGCCGACGTGATCAGCGGCGTCATCACCATGAACTTCTCCTCGCTGCCGCCGGCCGTCGGCCAGGTCAGGGGCGGCAACCTGAAGGCGCTGGCCGTCACCGGCGAGAAGCGCATCAAGTCGATGCCCGACGTGCCGACGCTCAAGGAACAGGGCATCGACGTGGTGGTGAACGGCTGGCACGGCCTGTTCGCGCCCGGCAAGACGCCCGACGCCATCCTCGACAAGATCGCCGCCGCCACCCAGGCCGCAATGAAGGACCCGCGCTGGGATCAGGCGCTCGCCAAGGACGGCCTGGAGATGCCGCCCGAGCGCACGCGCGCCCAGTTCGCCAAGTTCGTTGCCGACGAGCACGCCTTCTGGGGCAAGAAGCTCAAGGAGCTGAAGATCGAGATGGAATGACGGACGGCGCCGTCAGGCCTTGCACGACAACAGACCGTAGAGCCGCCTGCCCTCGACCGGCTGGGTGACGACGGCACCCGCCTTCGCGACATCGTTCCAGGCGCGGAACAACGGGCCGTCGAGCGACTGCGAATCGAAGAACGCGCAGGCGTTCTTTGCGCTCACGACCTTGGCGATCCAGGCATCGCGGTCGGCCTTCGTCCAGATGCTGCCGCGCGGCGAGGTGATGCCCGAGACCGAGCGGAAGCCGCCGAAGAAGTAGAGCAGCTCAGGATCGTTCATCGGATCGTCGTGCATGGGCAGAACCAGCTCGACGGGGTGTCCCTGCAGCTTGTCGCGCAGCAGCCCGGCGAGCTCCTCCAGCTCGGCGAAGGACGGGCCGTTGCGGAACGCCGCCTGGTAGCGCGGGATCGGCGAGTAGCGGGAAGCGACATCGAGCGGCTGGCCCTCGGCGGCGCGCAGGGCGCGAAAGACCTCGTGCGCCGCCATCGAGTCCTTCCAGGCACTGCCGGCCGCCTGGACATGGCGGATGAGCGCCGACCGGCCGGCGATCGCGGCGTCGGCGATCAGCGCGACCGACACCAGCAGCAGCAGTCCGCGCCCGAGGCCGGGCCGCAGGCAACGCCAGGCGAAGACCGGCAGCGCCAGCAGGAACAACGGCAGGAGAGAGGACGGTCCGGCGAGATGCGTGAGGTCGGAGCGCAGCAAGGCGAAGAGATGCAGCACATAGGCGCCGACGGCTACGCCGGCGAACTTCCAGACGAACTGCCGTTGCGCCCCGCTCGCCGCCTGCCATGACCGGCCAAGGTAGCCAGCCAGCAGGCCGATCACGACCATGAGCAGGACGGCAAACCCGTAGGTCTGCAGCACGGGCCGCACCGCGCCGTGCGTGCTCAGCGAATCGGCCCACCATCCGTGCACGACCTCGAGGGTCAATGTCAGTCCGACGTTGTCCGACCATACCGAATTGGAGACGCCCGCCATCACCAGGGCCGACTGGGCGCTGGCCTGGCGAAGCACGTCGAGGGCATGGCCGACACCGATCGTTCCCGCGATCAGCAGCATGAAGGCCAGAGCACCGCTTGCGAGGAACAGGCCGGCAGACCGCGCCAGGCTTGCCAGAGGCTGGCCGCTCACTGGTCCATAAAGGCCGAGCGAGAAGATGAGCACCAGCAGGCCGCCGGAGAGATTCTCCTGGCTCATGAAGCCGCCCGCCCCCCAGATAATCCCGGCGGCAACGGGCGCGATCCACGAGCCGGCGCCAGGTCCCGCGGCCAGCAGGAAGCGCGCCAGCAGCAGCGCCAGAATGGGCACGGCGATCCAGCGCGTCAGGATCGCCCAGCCGGCGAGGTCGATGACGGCGGCGGGGCTCGGCCACAACACCCAGCCCACCAGGCCGGCCAACGCCCAACCCAGTCCCAGGACCTGCTGCACGACGACGAAAAAGGCGACGATGCAGACGACGTCGACCAGCAGGACGCCGGCATAGAAGCCGTGATTGCTGAACCCGAACGTCCTGGTGAGGACATACGCCAGGAGCTGGTTGCCAAGCCCGTATTGCGTCTGGGCCTCGACATAGGGTGTCGCCCCGAGACGGATCTGCTCCAGTCCGCCAAGGTGCACGAGCGAGTGATACTCGTAGAACTTGGCCAGCGTCGCCTCTCCGGCGGGAACGACGTCGAGCAAGGCCCCGGCGCCCAGCCAGCCATAGGCGACGATGGCCACGAAGACGGCACCGCCTAGCCGCGCCAGCCACCAACGGCGCGGAGCCGCAGGCGCCTCGCGCCATCCGTAGGTCGGCGCGAAGAACAGGAACACCATCGCCCGGTGAAACAGGACGAAGGCGATGACGACCAGATAGGCGAAGACCGGCTGCCGCTTGTCGAGCAGGCTCCACACCACGACCACGTCATCGCGCGTGATGCCCGTCGTGGTCAGCGCCAGCCAGGCGTAGCCGCCGGCGGCGCCGACGACGCCCGCGCAATAGAGCAGGACGGCGAAGATGCTGGGCGTGCCGCCGGCGCGAATCGTGAGCCCGACGCCGCTGGCGATGCGGCCGATCGCGTCGTCGAGGCGCAGGCTCCCGGCCCGGGCGACGGCGTGGATGAGGATCAGCGCGGCGATCATCGTCGGCGCGGCCAGGAGGATGAACGTCGCCTTGGCCGGAAAGACCGTCGCCTGGACGAGCAGCAGGACCGCCGCAGCGAGCGAGATCACGCCGCACAGGTAGAGGTTGCTCGCGGGCCCCTCCAGGGCCCAGCGCAGGCGTCGCGCGATCCCTGGCGGCACTATTGCGGCTTTCTCAGCATGGACGAACGGCCCCAGATCAGTCGGTTCGACACGACGAACCGCCAGATGACGTCTATCACGAGGCCGGTGGTGGCGGCGATGAAGGTATGACCCTGCAGGCTGAGATAGGTGATCTGCGCCGTGCTGACGTTGGCCACGATGCCGACCGAGGCGATCAGGCTGTAGAGCAGCAGCCCCTTGTAGAAGGCGCCGCCGCGCAACCGGTCATCCGAGTAGGTCAGCACGTTGTTGATCGTGAAGTTGAAGACCATCGCCACCACCGTGGCGATGGTCTGGGCCACCCAGAACACGGCGCCAAGGTCCATGCTGGCGTAGAGGATGGCGAAATGGAAGATCGAGCCGATCAGCCCGACACCGACGAAGCTGATCAGGCGTGGCGGCACCATGCCGCGCGAAAGCTTCGAGACGATGTCGCAGACCAGCAACCACAGCACGTAGAGCTCCAGCTTCGACTGGCCGTGCCGGCGGCGCTGGAAGTCGAAGGGCAGCTCTCGGACCGTGACTTTGCGGTTGTGATAGACGAGGTCGAAGAAGACCTTGAAGCCGTCAGCCTGCATCAGCGGGATGGAGTCGAGGAACAGCCGTCGCGAGGTGGCGAAGAAGCCGGTCAGCGGATCGCTGAGCGCCGTGCCGAGGAAACGGTTCGTCAGCCTGTTGCCCCAGTCCGAGAGACGGCGGCGGCGGCCGGACAGGCCCTTCTCGGCGGCGCCCTCCAGGAAGCGCGAGCCCGAGACGATGTCGTGCCCCGCCTGCAGCGCTTCGAGCATCTTCGGGATCAGCTCGGGTTCATGCTGCAGGTCGCCGTCCATCACGACGATCACCTCGCCATGGGCAGCTTGCACGCCCCAGTGAACCGCCGAGGCGAGGCCGCGCTCCTGGACGCGCTGGATGCACCGGACATTGTCGTGCTGGCGGCCAAGGGCGCGCACCGTGTCGGCCGTGCCGTCGGGCGAATCGTCGTCGACAACGACCAGCTCCCACGCGTGGCCAGCGAGCGCCTGCGCCAGGCCGTCATAGATCATCGGGATGTTGCCCGCCTCGTTGTAGGTCGGCACGACGACTGAGACCTGCGGCACCGTCATGGCCGGGCGACCGCGACTAAAAGGTTGCCGCAGCCGAGATGGCCGATGCTGCGTTCGAGGGCGTCGAGCCACTCTGCCGGCTGCCGGCCGAACACGGCGGCGAACGGTGCAAGACCGACGGCCGTGCCGACCTCGATCCTGGTGTAGCCGGCCTGGGTGAGCTCCGCGGCGAGCCGCCGACGCGCGTACTTGTTGATGTGCTGCTGCTCGTAGCTGACGCGCGAGACGAGGTTCACGCCCCATTCGATCGCTGGCCACAGCGAGCGGTAGTTGGGAGTCGTCACGACCAGGCGGCCCTGAGGCGACAGCAGGCCATGCGCCTCGGCAAGCAGGCGACGGGCATCGGCGGGCGGCAAGTGCTCGATCACCTCGATCAGGGTGACGGCATCGAAGCGCTCACCGAGCCCGGACAAGACTTGCGTCGAGAAGCGATGCTCGGTCGTCCCGTAGCGCCGGTTGGCGTAGTCGACCTGCGGTGCGCTGAAGTCGATACCGAGGCACTCGACGCCGGCCAGATAGTTGCCAATGAACGTGCCGGGCCCGCAGCCGATGTCGAGGACGCGGGCAGCACCGTCCAGGCGGGCGGCGACGGCACGGAACTTCAGGTCGTGCCAGAAGAACCGTACCCCTGCCTTGCGCTGATAGACCTCGTCGTAAAAGCCCGCCGGAATGTCTTTGTCATAGTCGTAATGAGGGGTCGCCATTGCCTCTTCTCGGGCCATGGCGACCACTCTACACCGAAATCCACCTCAGCGCTTGGTCGGCACCATGCAGAAGCCCTGCGCCTCGATGCCGAGCGGTGGATTGAACTTGCTGCGGAAGTTTTCCATGGCGATGGCCGCCGTCAGCTCGACGATCTGGCCTTCGGTGAAATGCTTCTTCAGCTCGGCGAACAAGGTATCGTCGACTTTCTGGCCGGTCGTGGTGATGCGCTCGGCATACTCCAGGGCGACCCGCTCCATCGGGCTGAACAGCTTGCTGTCGCGCCAGGCTAAAACCTCGCCCAGCTTCTCGGCGCCGCCTTCGTTTTCCACCGCACGGGCGGAATTGATGTCAATTCAAAACGGGCAGCCGTTGATGGTGGCGACTCGGACATAGACCAAGGGCAGCAGCGCCTTGGGCAGGAGGCCCGACTGCTCGATCGACTGGCCGAGCAGGGCGGCGGCGCGCAGGATCGGCGGGCAATGGGCCATGACCTTGGCCGGGTTTAGAAGGCCGCCGAACATCTCGCGCTGGCGGTCGAAGCTCGCCTTCAGGATCGGATCGCCGCCATCCTCTTCGATTTCGCTCACACGGGGCATGGTTGTTCCTCCTTGTAGGGGGATGGCAAGCTACTCTCGCCGGCATCGGCGGGGCGACCGAACTTTTCTCATGCGCCTCAAACTGGAGTGTACGAATGAACGGCCCTGTCAGCGAAGCCGAAGCGCGCGCCATCATCGCGAAATGGGGCGAGCTGCACGATCTGCAGGCGGGCCTTTCCGCCTTCATACCCTTCATCGCTAAAACCGGCTTCTACATGGAGTTCTCCGGCAAGCGCTGGGAGGGCTACGAGGGCTTCGAGCGCCATCAGATCGAGAAGCGCCGCTTCTTCGACGAGCTGCACGAGACTGTCGAGGTGCGCCTGACGCCCGGCGCGCCAGCCACCCATGCCTGGACGCTGTCGCACTGGAACGCGAGCTACCGGCCCGACGGCAGCCCGCGCAGCCATCAGATCCGGACGGTGATCGAGCACGACTGGGAGTTCCGCCGTGATCCCGCGACGGGGCAGGCCTTCATGCAGGGCCACAAGGTGACGCGGTTCGAGTATCTGCCGGGTTTCGCTCCGCACGACGTCGCGGAATACGATCCGCACCTCGATCCCAGCCACGGTCGCGGGCGCTAGGGAGATTGGTCGAAAGGCACTACCATCGGCTCAACGACAAGACGCAGGACGGAGACGGGCATGACACGGGCAAGCTCCCCGGCCTACGGCTGGGTGATCGTCGCTGCCGGCGCGCTGATGACCTGCGTCAGCATGGGCGCGATGTTCTCGCTGGCGGTCTTCCTGCAGCCGATCTCGGTCGACACGGGCTGGACGCGCACCGGCATCTCGACCGCCATGACCCTCAATTTCCTGGTGATGGGCTTCGCGGCCTTCGCCTGGGGTGCCATGAGCGACCGCTTCGGGCCGCAGGTCGTCGTGCTGTCGGGCAGTGTGCTCTTGGGGCTGGGCATGGTGCTGGCGAGCCGCGCGACCAGCCTGGCCGAGTTCCAGCTGGCGTTCGGCATCCTGGTCGGTGCGGCAACCGGCGCCTTCTACGCGCCGATGATGGCGCTGGCATCGGGCTGGATCGAGAAGAACCGCAGCCTCGCGGTCGCCCTGGTCTCGGCCGGCGCCGGCACGGCGCCACTCACGGTGGCGCCGTTCGCGCGCTGGCTCATAGACAACTACGACTGGCGGCCGGCGATGCTGGTGATCGGCATCGCCGCCTGGATCCTGCTGATCCCCGCCTCGCTCCTGGTGCGCCGCCCGCCGGTGGTTCTGGTGACGAACCCGCCCGCGCCCGGCATCGCAACGCCGGTCGCGGCGGTCGTGGAAACACGCATGAGCGCGCCTGAGGCGCTGCGCACGCCGCAGTTCGCGGTGCTGGCGTTGGCGCACTTCGCCTGCTGCGCGGCGCACTCCGGCCCGATCTTCCATATGGTGACCTACGCCATCGGCTGCGGCATCCCGGCGATGGTGGCGGTGAGCGTCTACAGCCTGGCTGGCCTCTCGGGCCTGGGCGGGCGCGTGCTGCTGGGCGTGCTGGCCGATCGGCTGGGCGCCAAGCCGGTGCTGGTCGGCGGGCTGATGGTGCAGGCGCTGGGCGCCGGCGCCTACCTCTTCGCCAGCCAGCTGGGCGAGCTCTACGCGCTCTCGATCGTGTTCGGCATCGCCTATGGAGGCGTGATGCCGCTCTACGCCATCCTGGCGCGCGAATATTTCGGCCCGCACATCATGGGCACGGTGTTCGGCGCGATCTCGGCCATGGCGAGCCTCGGCATGGCCTTCGGCCCGTGGGCCGGCGGCTGGGTGTTCGACACCTACGCGAGCTACTCGTGGCTTTATATCGGCTCGTTCTCCGTCGGGCTCGCTGCGGTCGCGGTAGCGCTGACCTTCAAGCCGCGGCCGGCGGTCGCCCAGCTGCGAACCGCATAAGCTCACGCAGAGCGCGCCACTCCGCGGCGTTCATGGTCTTCCGGACCGCGAGCCTCCGGCTCGCTCATGAGCGCGCTGGAAGCGCGCGGTCCACAAGAGCATGAGAAGACAAAGACTCAGAAGCTCAGCAGCTTCGCCTGCACCACGCCTTCGAGGGCAGCGATCTTGCCCAGCAGCTCGGGCGAGATCGGCTGGTCGACCTGGACCAGGGCGATTGCCGAGCCGCCGGGCGCGTCGCGGCCGAGATGGAAGGTTGCGATGTTGACCTTGCTCTCGCCTAAAAGCGTGCCGAGGCGGCCGATGAAGCCCGGCTTGTCGTCGTTGGTGATGTAGAGCATGTGCGGGGCGAATTCTGCCTCGATCTCGATGCCCTTGATGTCGACGATGCGCGGATGCTTGCCGCCGAACAGCGTGCCGGTCACCGAGCGCGTGTACTTCTCGGCGGTGACGGTGAGCCGGATCATCGAATGGTAGTCGCTGGCGCGCTCGTGCTTGACCTCGGCCATCTCGATGCCGCGCTCGCGGGCGATCACCGGGGCGTTCACCATGTTGACCGAGGTGAGCTGCGGGCGCAGCACGCCCATCAGCGCCACCTGGGAAAGCGGCTTGACGTTGAGCGCGGCGACGTCGCCCTCGAACTCGATCGACACGGCCTTGATGTCGGTGTCGGTGAGCTGGCCTGCGAACGAGCCCAGCTTCTCGGCGAGGTCGAGATAGGGCGCGAGCCTGGGCGCCTCCTCGGCGGTCACGTTGGGCATGTTGAGCGAGTTCACGACGGCGCCGGTCAGCAGGTAGTCCGCCATCTGCTCGGCGACCTGCAGGGCCACGTTCTCCTGCGCCTCGAGCGTCGAGGCGCCGAGGTGCGGCGTGCTGACGAGGTTGGGCGCGCCGAACAGGACGTTGGCCTTGGCCGGCTCCTCGGTGAAGACGTCGAAGCCCGCGCCGGCAATGTGGCCCGACACCAGGAGGTCGCGCACCGCCAGCTCGTCTACCAGGCCGCCGCGCGCGCAGTTGATGATGCGCACGCCCTTCTTGGTCTTCATCAGGTTGGCGCGGCTCAGGATGTTCTTGGTCTGCTCGGTGAGCGGCGTGTGCACGGTGATGAAGTCGGCGCGCGCCAGAACCTCGTCGAGCGTTGCCTTCTCCACGCCGAGCTCCTTGGCCCGCTGGTCGGACAGGAACGGATCGTAGGCGATGACGCGCATTTTTAGACCAATGGCGCGCTCGGCGACGATCGAGCCGATGTTGCCGCAGCCGATCAGGCCCAGCGTCTTGAAGCTGAGCTCGGTGCCCATGAAGCGGTTCTTCTCCCACTTGCCGGCCTGGGTCGAGGCGTTGGCGTCGGGGATCTGGCGGGCCACCGCGAACATCAGCGCGATGGCGTGCTCGGCCGTGGTGATGGCGTTGCCGTAGGGCGTGTTCATGACCACGACGCCATGCGAGGTGGCCGACTTGATGTCGACATTGTCGACGCCGATGCCGGCGCGGCCCACGACCTTGAGCTTCTTGGCCTCGGCCAACACTTCGGCGGTGACCTTGGTGGCCGAGCGGATGGCCAGGCCCTCGTAGTTGCCGACGATGGCCCGCAACTCGGCGGGTTTCAGGCCGGGCTTGAAGTCGACGTCGCAACCGCGCTCGGCGAAGATTTCTACCGCGCGGGGGGAAAGCTCATCGGAGATGAGCACCTTGGGCTTTGCCATTCACATCACTCCATCAAGTCATCTTCCTCCCCAGCTTCGCTGGGGAGGTGTCGGCGTCTTACGCCGACGGAGGGGTCATGAGTTCCATCGTGGTGCTCATGACCCCTCCGCCCGCTTCGCGGGCACCTCCCCTTCGCGGACTCCGCGAAGGGGAGGAAGGTCATGCTGCAACCTTGCCAAACTCGCGCTCGATCTCGCCGTAGGCCCAGTCGAGCCACGGCAGTAGCGCTTCGAGATCGCTTTTCTCCACGGTAGCGCCACACCAGATGCGCAGGCCCGGCGGGGCGTCGCGGTAGGAGCCCACGTCGTAGCCCGCCTTCTCGGTCTCGAGTAGGTCGACCATCTTCTTGGCTGCCGCCGCCTGCTTGTCGGCCGCGAGCGTCGTGAACCACGGCGCGGTGATGTTGAGGCACACCGAGGTGTTGGAACGGGTCGCCTTGTCGGCCGCGAGGAAGGAGATCCACTGGCGCTCGGCCACGAACTTTTCCAGCACGCCGAGATTGGCCTCCGAACGCGCCATCAGGGCCTTCAGGCCGCCGATGCCCTCGCCCCAGCGCAGGCCGTCGATCGCATCCTCGACGCAGAGCAGCGAGGGCGTGTTGATGGTGTCGCCCTTGAAGATCGCTTCGGAGAACTTGCCGCCCGCGGTCAGGCGGAAGAGCTTCGGCAACGGCCACGGCGGCGAATAGCTTTCCAGGCGCTGGACAGCGCGCGGCGACAGGACCAGCACGCCATGCGCGCCCTCCCCGCCCATCACCTTCTGCCAGGACCAGGTTATGACATCGAGCTTGGGCCACGGCAGGTCCATGGCGAACACGGCCGAGGTGGCGTCGCAGATGGCGAGACCCTCGCGGTCGGCGGCGATCCAGTCGCCGTTCGGCACTTTCACGCCCGAGGTCGTGCCGTTCCAGGTGAAGACGACGTCATGCGTCCAGTCGACCGCCTTGAGGTCGGCGATCTGGCCGTAGGGCGCCTTCAGGACGCGCGCATCCTTGAGCTTGAGCTGCTTCACCACATCGGTGACCCAGCCTTCGCCAAAGCTTTCCCAGGTCAGCATGTCGACCGGCCGGGCGCCCAAGAGCGACCACAGCGCCATCTCGACGGCGCCGGTGTCCGACGCAGGGACAATGCCGACGCGATAATCGGCCGGAATGCCCAGCAGAGCGCGCGTGCGGTCGACCGCCTCGACGATCTTCTTCTTGGCCGTCTTGGATCGGTGGGACCGCCCAGTGGCGGCATCTTTGAGGACTTCAGGCGTCCATCCCGGACGCTTGGCGCAGGGTCCGGACGAAAAGTCGGGACGCGCCGGACGCATGTTCGGCTTCATCAAACCTCTCCCTTACAGAAGAGCTGCACTCCGGTGGGGGAGCGTGGCCCGCGGCGCTTATAGCCAGCGCACGGCAGCGAAGCAACTGCCCGAACCCCGGCAAGACGTCGCGGTTGCTAGAGGGGGTCGCATGTCATCGACGCTTCGAACGGCCCCTCCTTGGTGAAGGCCTTCGCGCACCGATCCATTGGTCTGGACGAGTTCGGGTCGGCCGCACAGAAAGCCGCCACCATCTTGTCCTTCACGTCGGCCACGCACCAGTAGTCGGCCCGCTTGCCATCGAGCGGACCGCACGTCCGATAGCAGGATTGAAACTCCGTCAGGCACGCGGCTTGCTCCCTGTTGCGCGTCAACACGCAAGGAGTGAGTTCACCCCGGAGGCAGCTGAATTTTTCCGCCGGCGGGACGGCGTTGCATTTCGTATTTCCAGCCTTCATGCAGGCGTCATAGGTGACGTAGAGCGTCTCGACACAGGAGCTGCCCTTGCCCTCGCATTGCGTCTTGACGCATTCGACGCCGCCAGCGCCGCGAGCAGTGCCCGTTGGTGAGGAGGCTGCCACCAGAATAGCGGCAATGAATGCGAACCAACGCATAGCGACAAGCCTCCATGCGAGATCGGCCTGCAAGCGGGGCCAGACGTCAGAGTAAATGAAGCCAAGCCCGTCACAAGAGCGGCAAGCAGTCCAGGATAGGGCGCCGGTTCAGGTCGGACTATCGCGCCTGATCGCCCAGCTCTCGGGGGGTGCAGGGCTGCTGAGCGAACAGCAAAGCAACCCGCGCGCGATCGCCATTCGACAGGCGCCGGCTTCTCTGCACGTAGCTCCAGACATCCCGATTGCCGGTGTCCATCGCGCAGGCGTCCGACCCGGCCTCGATGAGTGCCCGGATCACCTGTTCGGACGCGTTTTCGGCCGCATACATCAAGGCGGTTCGGCTATCGAATTGGATGAGCGTTTCGGCTGCGTTCTGCGCGTTCGTCCGTTTCGTGACATCTGCCCCGCGGTCGAGAAGAAGCGTCACGGTGTCGGCAAGGTCGTAGTGCGCGGCGTACATGAGAGCGGTCTTCCCGAATTCGTTTCCTTCATTGATATCGGCGCCGCCGTCGAGGAGCGCCCGAACTTCGTCCGGATGCTCCAGGGCGAAGAAGAGCATTGGCTCCAGACCCAAGGTCCCGAACTTCGTTTCACCTCCGAGAGTCGTGCCGGCCTTGATGAACGCTTCAACTGCGGTCGGCGAAATGCCGATCAGCAACGCCGAACGAAAAACCTTTCGGTCAGGAGCGTCGGTCGATCGCCCTTTGACAAAGTCGTCGACTTGACGTCGCACCGCGTCGGCTTCTTTCTGGCTCTTTTGAATTTTGAGTGGGTTATGCCGGCTGTGGGTTGAGTCTTGAGAAGTCGAGCTTTCCGGCAATGAGGAAGAGCACGGTGCGCATGGTGGTGAATCGTGTATAGCCGCGAGCCTTACGTT